>JAJYWE010000003.1:13787-39468 GCA_021791675.1 Actinomycetes bacterium
AGTCCGAGGCGTCCCGGGTCCCGGCCCATGGCTCGGGCGGCTCGGGCGGGCGCCAGCGGCGACGCCCGACTGGGGGGGCGGCGAAGGGGATCCCGGCGAAGCGGTGTACCCCCGACTCGAGCACCGTGCCGGCGACCCTGCCGTACGAGGTCTCGACGACCGGTGCTGCGGCCACGGACCGACCCTACCTCGCTCATCCCGTGCGGTCCCTGCCCGCAGGCTGTCGCCGGGGTGTCGGTCCCCTGCCCTGCGCCGCCGTGCCTACTCCACCCTGCCCTGCCTTCCCCCGCCCCGCCGTGCCTGACCTGCCCTGCCCTGTCTTGCCCTCCCCCCCCTCCCCTGTCCTGTCCTGTCCTGCCCTGCCCACCCGCTCCCTCTCCGGGCTTCTCCGACGGGCCGCGCTCCCTACCATCTCGGGGGCGTGGCGTCGACAGGGCGGGCAAACGGGCCGAGTGGCGGGATCGTGTGGCAGGAGGGTCTTGTCCTCCCGGCCGACCGGGCGGCCCTGTTCGGCGGCCCAGGCGCGACGGTCTGGCTGACCGGACTGCCGGGTGCCGGTAAGTCGACGGTTGCCCGGCTGGTCGAGCGGGCCCTCGTGACGGCCGGGCGTCCGGCCTTCCTCCTCGACGGGGACAACCTGCGCCACGGGCTCAACCGCGATCTGGGGTTCTCCGCCGAGGATCGCGCCGAGAACGTCCGGCGGGCCGGCGAGGCTGCCCTGCTGCTCGCCGAGGCCGGGCTCGTCGCCCTCGCCGCGCTGGTCTCGCCCGGCGCGGCCGCGCGGGAGGCGGTCGGTGCCCGCCATCGGGAGGCTGGTGTGCCGTTTCTCGAGGTGCACGTGGCGACGCCGCTCGCGACCTGCCGGGAGCGGGACCCGAAGGGCCTCTACCGCCGGGCCGCAGCGGGCACGCTGGTGGGCCTGACCGGGGTCGACGATCCCTACGAGCCGCCGCGCGCGCCGGCGCTGGTGCTCGAGCCGAGCAGGACCCCGACGCCGGAGTCCGCCGCGGCGGCCGTGCTCGCCCTGCTCGGGGAGCGTGGCCTCGTCAGGGTGGCGGAGGGCCTGGCGGCGCGGCACGATCCCCCTCGGCCGACCTGACCTCGGGGGGCACCGGAGAGGGGCTGGCGGGGGTGTGATCTCCGGGGTTCGCCGGCACGATGCCGGCAGGGGAGCACACGACCGCCGTCCGGGGGGTGGACCGGGGGAGCCCGGGCTGGGCGCCGTTTGCGGAGTGCGCCGATGCGGGGCGGACACCCCCCGGGACGACGGGCGTGTCTTTCTGACCCGTGAGCGCTGGATCGGGTTCCATCTCGCTCGGGCCTCCGATGTGGGTTTCCGCCGGCCGGTACAGTGTGGCGTGCCAGGTCTCTCCCTGCCCGCGGGTCGCGCGGGCGTGCTCAGCGCCACGCACCTCGACGCTGCCGTCGCCACCGGCGTCATCGCCGCCGAGGTGGGCGCAGTGCCTCCGGAGAACGTGCAGCCAGCGAGCGTGGACCTCCGCCTCGGCGAGGTCGCCTACCGCCTTCGGTGCAGCTTCCTCCCGGGGGCTCAACCGGTCGCCGACCGTCTCCCGTCGTTCGTGATCGACGAGCTCGACCTCCGCGGTCCTGGGGCGGTACTCGAGACCCGACGGCCCTATCTCGTCCCCCTGCAGGAGCGGCTCGCTCTCCCGCCATCGCTCCGTGGCAAGGCGAACCCGAAGAGCTCCACCGGCCGAGCCGACGTCTTCACCCGGGTGATCACCGACCGGAGTGACCGCTTCGACGAGATCGCACCCGGCTACTGCGGTCCGCTCTACCTCGAGGTGGTACCGCTCTCCTTCGCGGTTCGGGTCCGCCAGGGGCTGAGCCTGAACCAGCTCCGCCTCGCCGTCGGCGAGACGATCCTCACGGACACCGAGCTCGCGGCGTTTCACCGCAGCGAGCCCTTGCTCTACGAGCGCGGCGAACCGGTTCCCGACGTGGACCTCCGACTGGCGGGTGGGCTCTTCCTGTCACTCGACCTTCGCGGTGACGACGCGGGGAGGGTGGGCTTCCGCTCCCGGGACAGCGCAACCCTTCTCGACCTGACCGACCCAGCGCCCCGAGATCCCGAGCCGTACTGGGAGCCCGTCACCCGGGAGGTGGGCGATCGCGTGGTGCTGATACCCCAGCGCTTCTACCTCCTCATGTCCCGGGAGGCAGTCCGGATCCCCCCGACGCTTGCGGCGGAGATGACCGCCTACGACCCGACCAGCGGGGAGCTCCGCTCGCACTACGCCGGCTTCTTCGATCCGGCGTTCGGGTTCGACCCGGCCAGCGCCCTCCTCGGCTCCCGAGCCGCGCTCGAGGTGCGGGCGCACGACGTGCCCTTCATGGTCGAGCACGGCCAGCGGGTCTGCAAGCTCACCTTCGAGCGGATGCTCGAAACTCCCCCGCGGCTCTACGGGCGCGGCATCGGTTCCTCCTACCAGGGCCAGCAGGACGCGCTCGGCAAGCACTTCTGCGCACCCCGGTGAGCGCGGGTGCCCCGGTGCGGGGGGGTGCGGTGCGGGGGGTGTGGCTCGAGCGCCGGCACATCCCGCTCACCAGTGCAGGCCCTGTCCCCCGTCGACTACGAGCGTGGCACCGGTGACCATTGCGGCATCCTCCGAGAGCAACCACGCGACCGCGTTCGCGACGTCCTCGGGTCGGACGAGTCGCCCGAGTGGCGTCGCGCGGAGCGCATCGGCCCGCAGCGCTTCGTAGGTCGGCAGTCGCCGTGCGGACGCCGAGTCGACGAGCCCTGCCGAGACGACGTTGACCCGCGTCTCGGGCGCGAGCTCGACGGCGAGGTAGCGGGCGGTTGCCTCGAGTGCCGCCTTGGCCGCGCCGAGGGCCCCGTAGTGGGCCACGACCCGGCTCGCGCCGGGGCTCGAGAGCGCGACTGCTGCGCGGGGGCGAAGCGCAGTGAGGAGCCCGACGAGTGGGAGCGCCGTGACGTCGAGGGTCCAGCGCCAGTGACGCTCGGTCAGGTCTGCCAGGTCCCGCATGACGCCGCTGCCACTCGAGACGACCACGGCGTCGATGGACGGCTCGGGGCCCCCGGCCCGCTCCTGGTCGGCGACCAGTGTCAACGCGTTCGTCGCGACGCGACGGGCGGCCTCGGGGCCTCCGAGGTGTCCCCGTACGACGACCGCTCTGCGGCCTCGCTGGCGGGCGAGGTTCGCGGCGGCCTCGGTGTCGCGACGGAAGCCATGGACGACGACGTCGTAGCCGGCCACGGCAAGCCGGTCGACGACGGCTCGGCCGATCGTTCCCGAGCCACCGGCGACGAGGGCCCAGCTCATCGGCTCGCCACGCGCGCCACCCTGGTCCGCCTCGGCCGCTCCGTCGTCCTCCTCTCCGTCGCCGGCCCGTCGATCCTCGTACCGGTTGTCCCCGTCCCGACCCGCCCCGGCTCGTCCGGCTCGCACCGGTTGCGGCCGGGCCGAGCATCCCCGGGCTGGTCAGGTCGGATCGGTGGGCGCAGGGCCGGGTGCCGGGGCCGCGGGCGCCGAGAGCTCGACGGTTCGCGCCTCATGCAGCGAGGCCGGGGTACGCGACCATGTCTGAGGACGGTACCGCAGATCGCCCTTGACCAATCCGAAGTGCGGTGCTACAACTGAAACAACATTAGAACATGCGAGTGCCCGAATGTAGGTCGTTCGGGTGAGGTGTTCGAAAGGGGGGCGCGATGGCGGACGTGACGCCTGCGTCGGTGCTGGACTGCAAGGGGATGCAGTGCCCACTACCGGTGATCAAGACCGCCCAGGCGATCAAGCAGATCGAGGTCGGCCAGGTCCTCGAGCTCTGGGCCACCGACCCGGGCGTGGAACCGGACATGCGGGCGTGGACGAGCCGCACGGGCAACGAGCTGGTCTCGCTGACGCAGGAGGGTGACGCCTTCCGGGTGCTCCTGCGCCGGGTGCGCTGAGTCCATGACGGGACATCCACGCGTCCGTCCCACGGCACCGGCGCGTCCTGGCCAGGGCAGCGCCACCCCGGCGCTGTGTCGAGCCAGCACCTGGGGTCCGGCCAGCACCTGGGGTCCCGACCGATCGGTCAGCCGTGGCGGCGGCGTCGGGGACGGATCGCCCGGAGCACGTGCCTCCGTGCGAGCAGGGGAGGGGGAGGGTGTCGATGTGGAGCGGTGACGGGGAGGGCAAGGTTCTCTACGTCCAGACGCACGGCGTGGGTGATCCCGGGCGGTGCGCGACACCGTTCTTCCTCGCGGCCTCTGCAGCCGCGATGGAGGTGGAGGTCGGGATCTACTTCACGATGTACGGTCCGCAGCTGCTGCAACGGGAAGTCGTCGACAAGATCGGACCGAAGGGCGACCGGGGCCAACGCCTGTCCTACTTCATCAAGCAGGCGACGGATCTCGGCGTCCGGCTCTGGGTCTGCCAGCCCTCGCTCGACCTGAACGACCTGACGCTCGACGAGCTGATCGACGGGGTCGAGATGATCGGCGGTGCGGCCTTCAACGATCTCGCGATGGCGGCAGACGCCGTCGTGTCGTTCTGAGCATGCCGGCTGCGACGCAGGACCCGCTCCGCAAGGTCGACGACGTCGCCGGCTTCGCCGACGTCCCCCGCGCGGAGAAGGAGCGCCTGGTTGCGGAGGTCTTCGCAGATCCCCGTTTCGCGGACTACCTCTACGGCTGCTACGAGTGCGGGATCTGCGTGGCGGTGTGCCCCTCGGCCCGCTTCTACGACTTCAGCCCCCGGCGGATCGCGCAGGCTGCCGGCAGGCGGGACGTCGACCTGCTCTACCAGCAGATGCAAGAGGACATCTGGGAGTGCTCCCAGTGCTTCTCCTGCCTGCGCTGCCCTCGGGGCAACAACCCGGGCGGCGTGATCACGATCATGCGTGAGGTGGCCGTCAACAACGGCATGTCGTCTGCTCGGGAAGCCCTCGAGGGCTACTCACGCATCATCTACAAGATCATGTCGACGGGCACCCAAGTGTCGCCCGACATGCTCCAGCCCGACGCCTTCCCCGACTGGGGGCCGGAGGTGCAGGACGTCTCGGAGAACCTGGCGCTCTGGCGCCGGGCCCTCCCCCCGGAGACCCATCACACGACGTCCACCGGCTGGTCGGTCGCGGAGCGGACACTCATCGAGCTCTACCTGATCTGGCTGGAGACGGGCGCGCTCGACATGATCCGGCAGGTCGACGAGGGCCTCCACATGATCCTCGAAGAGGTCATGGAGGACCGTCTCGAGGAGGAGGGGATCGAACGATGACGACGACACCCGTCGAGCTCGTGCTCGCCAAGAAGGAGCGCTTCGACCGGACGCCGGACCGGCGCTCCGAGGACTTCCACGAGGAGCTCTTCGAGTTGGAACGTGCGGGAGAGCTCCTCGTCCAGCGCGTACCGGACGACTTCGTCACCGTCTCGACCAAGTACGGGGTCCCGAAGAAGATCCCCCGTGCGCACCTCTGGCACCACAAGTCGTGCGGGCAGTGCGGTCACATCCCGGGCTACTCGACGTCGATCTTCTGGATCATGCGCAAGCTCGGGCACGACTACCACGACCCGAGCGACCAGACGTCCTGCACGGCGTGGAACTACTACGCGAGCGCGACCTCCAACCAGGCCGCGCAGGCGGCAGTTGCTCTCCGTAACTTCGCAGCGGCCTACGAGACCGGGTACTTCCCGCTCATCCACTGCGGCACGTCCTACGGCCACTACAAGGAGGTCCGCGCGGAGATCCTCCGTCACCCCGAGCTGCGGACCCAGGTCCGCAAGGTGCTCGAGAAGCTCGGCAAGCCGATGGTGCTCCCGGAGGAGATCGTCCACTACTCCGAGTACCTCTACGCGCTGCGCGACGAGATCGCGGCGCAGCAGGTCCGTGACTTCACGGGGATCGGCGTGACCGTCCACCCGGCTTGCCACTACTACAAGCTGGTCGAGGGTGACGCCATCTTCGATCCGGACGTCTACCAGGGTCAGCGCACCGCGGTCGTGACCGGTCTCGCGACCAGGCTCGGCGCCGAGGTGCGGAACTACTCGACCTGGTTCGACTGCTGCGGCTTCGGCTTCCGCCACATCCTGGTCCAGCGCGACTTCACGCGCTCGTTCGCCACGATGCGCAAGATCGAGGTGATGAAGGAGGAGGCGAACCCCGACGTCGTGCTGACCCACGACACCGGCTGCGTCACCACGCTCGACAAGAGCCAGTTCGCGGCGCAGGCGCACGGCAAGAACGTGGGTGTGCCGGTGATGTCGGAGGCGCAGTTCGCCGCGCTCGCCATGGGCGCACACCCCTACAAGGTCTGCCAGCTGCACTGGCACTCCGCCAACTACCGGCCACTGCTCGAGAAGATGGGCATCGACTGGCGAGCTGCATGGGCGGAGTTCGAGGAGAGTGTCGCAAAGCTGGCGCGCAACGAGCAGGAGTTCGTGACGTGGGAGGACGTCGGGGTCTGAGGACGTCGGGGTCTGAGGACGTCGGGGCCGGCGCTCGGCGTGGTGACCTCGACATGCGAGGGCGAGGGCAGGCAGCCCTCCGGAGAGCGACAGCGCCGGCCCGCCGGGCTGGTGTGGACGAGCGGCGACCGGCCGGGCTGACCGGGTCGTCGGGAGGGGATCGAGGTTGATGGCCAATCAGCGTGTCGTCGTCATCGGCGGAGGGCCGGCCGGCCTGCGAGCCGCCACCACCGTCGCAGAGCTCGGGCGTCCGGTCGTCCTCGTCGAGCAGCGGGGCTTCCTCGGGGGCACCCCCATCGCGGAGCGGTACGCCTCGATGACCCCCTACCTGGAGGACCCCGAGGCTGCACTCGGGGCGATGGCGAGCCACCTGGCCTCGCTCCCCGACGTCGAGATCCTCCTCTCGTCGGAGGTGCGGTCCTGCAGCGGGGACGCTCCGGCGTTCAGCCTCGAGGTGGAGGTGGCTGGGCAGAGCCGGAGCGTCGAGGCCGGGGCGATCGTGCTCGCGACGGGTTTCCAGCACTTCGACCCAGGCCGGGAGACCCAGATGTACGGCTACTACGAATACCCGGACGTCGTCGCGCTGCAGGACCTCGAGTCGATGCTGAAGGACGGAAACGTCGTGCGCCCGTCGAACGGGGAGCCGCCGGGACGGATCTGTTTCATCCAGTGCGTCGGGAGCCGCGACCGCCAGATCGGCAACGAGTACTGCTCGAAGGTCTGCTGCGGCGTGGCTTCGAAGGAGGCCATCGAGGTCCGCCAGGCGCTCCCGGACAGCGAAGTGTTCATCTTCTACATCGACATGCGGATGTACGGCTACTGGGAGAGCCAGATCTACTGGCCGGCGCAGGAGAAGCACCACGTGCAGTACGTGAAGGGGATCGTCTCCGAGGTCCTCCCCCGCGACGGGCGCCTCCTCGTCCGTGGGGAGGACACGACGATGGGCCGCCCCATGGAGATCCCGATGGACCTCGTCGTGCTCTCGGTGGGCATGGAGCCCTCGCCGGGCACCCGGGCGATGGCGAAGCTCCTCGGTGTCGCACAGAACAAGTACGGCTTCGTCGAGGCAGCGCGCCCGCCGCTCGACACGGTGGGGACGAACCGGCCGGGGATCTTTGCCGCCGGAGCAGCCCTCGGGCCCGCCGACCTCGAGGACTGTGCCTCGACCGGCGGGCTGGCCGGGGCGCGGGCGGTCGCATCGCTGGCGACCGCAGCGGTGACCTCGGGCTGAGACCTGGGGGCGAGCCCGAGCGCAGGAGCGTCGCGGGCAGGTCGCGGCGAGCGCCTGCGGGCGGCGGCGGGGCCCGCCGCAGTGGCGGGCCCTGCGCATCGGGCCCGAGCGTGAGACCGGCCAGACGGGCCAGTCGGTGGGGACAACCAGAGACGCGAGACGGGGAAGGCGGTCAAGTGCAGGGGCAGGTGGTCGACACGCCGGTGGCGAGGGAGTTCATGGGCGAGGTCCTCGCCCGGGTCCAGCCCGAGGGGCTGCGTTCGATCGCGGACGCCGCAGCCGCCAAGTCCGCTGCGTTTCGGCGGCTCCTTCGCAACGGCGCGGGGCCGCTCGACCGGCCGGCGTTGCGCTCGCTGCTGAGGACGACCTTCGTGGCTCGTCGCCAAGCCGACGCAGTCCTCGACGCCGTTGGGGTCGAGGAGCTCCGGGCCGGGATCGACGGCCTCCTGGCGAGCGAACGCGAGCTCGGCGCACGGCTGGAGGCCATCGTCCCGCTCCTCGACGCCTTCCCCCAGCTCCAGGCAGATCTCCCCTTCGAGCTGCTCCGTTTCACGGACCCCGACCACTTCTGGCCCTGGACTCGCTGGATGTGGGACCCGAGGTCCGAGACCGGTGCGCTCCGCCTCCTCGTCACGGACGACGTGGAGCTCACCGGGAGCGACCGCGTCGAGACCTACTTCCACGTGGGCCGAGCCGTCGCGTTCGTCGACGAGACCGCCCGTGCGGCCGGCCTGGGTGAGATCGGCGACGGGCCCTTTGCGATCGACGTGCTCCTCGCCTGCGTCTACGGCGTCTACATGTACACGGTGCTCCGGCTCCGAATGTCGCAGGAGTTCAACCGCATCGTCCCCGAGCTCCCCGAGCTGGTGCGCCGGCTCCTCGGAGTCCACCAACCGGAGGTGCAGTGATGCCCGTCGCAGGCAGGAAGCAGGCACCGACCGCGATCGAGAAAGAGACCGCGACCGTCACGTCCACGCTCTCGGGCCGGGAGTGGCAGCTGCCCGGCATGTGGAACCGGATGTTCGAGCCTCGCGTCCTCTCGACCTACACCGCGACCGGCTTCGCTGCCCTGGCGGCGCTGCCGGGGGGCGAGAGCCTCGAGTACTGCTACGGCTGCGGGAAGTGCGTCCCGGTCTGCCCGGTGGACGTCGTCGGGGAGTACGGGCCGCGCAAACTGCACCGCAAGGTGCAGACCGGGGTGGATCTCTTCTCCGCGGACGACCTCTGGCTCTGCACGACCTGTGCGAACTGCCTCCGGGTGTGCCCGAAGCAGGTGAACCTGGTCGAGGTCATGCCCGCCGCCCGCGAGGTGGCGGTCGGCGCCGGCCACGTCCCGCGAGAGCTGCAGGACGTCTTCGAGAAGAGCTTTCGTTACGGCAACGCGCTCGGCGAGAACCCGCGCCGGCGCCACGCCTGGACGCGAGGTGCCGGCGTGCCGGTCCGGGTGCTCCCGAACGACCCGAGCCCGGTCGACGTGCTGTTCTACGTGGAGGACTACTGGAGCTTCCACCCCCGCGGCCAGGAGGCAGCACAGGCGTTCGTCCGGCTGCTCACACTCGCCGGGGTCGACTTCGCGATCCTCGGGCCCGAGGAGAAGACCCTCGGCGACTCCCAGCGCCTCGCCGGGGAGCGGGGCCTGTTCGAGGTGCTCATGGAGGATGTCGTCGCGACACTCGCGAAGTACGACTTCGCACGCATCGTGACGCCCGATCCCCACGGCCTCAACGCGCTGCGCAAGGAGTACCCGAAGCGCGGCCACACCTACGAGACGCTCCACTACACCCAGCTCCTCGCCCCCCTCGTCGACCGCCTCCCGCTCACCGTCCCCCTCGACGCAAAGGTGACCTTCCACGATCCCTGCTACCTCGGGCGTCACAACGGCGAGTACGAGGCGCCTCGGACCCTCCTCCGGGCGATCCCCGGCCTCGAGCTGGTCGAGATGGGCCGCTGCCGGGAGAACGGCTACTGCTGTGGAGGCGGTGGTGGTGGGATGTGGCTCGACAGCTTCACCGGCAACCACACCAGCGAGCGGCTCTCCGAGCGGCGGGTCCGTGAGGCTGCCGCAACCGGGGCGGACATCCTCGCCGTGTGTTGCCCCTACGAGGTGTCGCGCTTCAGTGATGCGGCGAAGTCGACAGGGAACGAGCACCTCCAGGTACTCGACATCGCCGAGCTCCTCGACCGCGCCACTGGCGGGGCGACGGGCACCTCCGAACAGCCGAGCCGGGCTGCGGGCGGCGGGGCGGCGGGTAGCCCCGGCCCGGCGAGCTCGATCGAGCGAGCAAACGAGGACGGGGCATGAGCTCGACCGTCGGCTCGGACGGGGGCAGGTCTGGTGGGCGATAGCCCGTCGGTACGCGCAACGCCGGGGACCACCCGCTCGGGAGGTCGCGGTCGGGAACTGCGGATACTCGACTTCGGGACCGTGTCGCCGCTGCGCTCCCAGACGCTCTGGCATGCCCTTGCGTGGGGCGTGTCGCAGGGTGGGCCAGCAAGCCTCTCGTTCCTGCGACCCGGAGCGCCCTACGTCAGTCTCGGTTACCACCGCCGACTGGAGGAGCTCGACCTGGTGCGCTGCCGCGCGCTCGACCTGCCCATCTACCGGCGAATGGTGGGGGGCGGCCCGGTCTACCTCGATCCCGAACAGCTGTTCTTCCAGCTCGCGGTGCCGGCAGGGGGGCTCCCGGCGCTCCGGGCTCGGGCGCTCGAACGGCTCCTCGAGCCTGCACTGGCTGGTTTCGCTGCGATCGGCCTGCCCGCCGAGCTCGACCATCATGGGGAGGTCGTGGTCGGCGACCGGAAGGTCTGCGGGCACGGGGCCGGACAGATCGGCGCTGCCGTCGTGGTGGTGGGGAACTGCGTGACCCACTTCGACCACGAGACCGCGACGTCGGTGTTGCGCCTCGAGGGGAGCGACCTGCGCAGCGAGGTGCTCGGCGCGATGCGGCGCTACGTCGGCACGGAGTCCCCAGCCGGGATGCCCGGTGACCCGAGTGACGACCACCGCTTCGTCGCTGCGGCCGTTGCCTCCTACGCTGCAGCACTCTCGCTCGTCCCCGTCGAGGGCCGGTTGCGCGCCGCCGAGCGGCGCCAGCTGGGCGTGTTCGATCGTCGTCTCTCCGACGCCGGCTGGACCGCGGGACCAGCCCTGTCCTCGCGACGTCCGCTCGGCGAGGGCGTCGCCGGCCCGGCTGCCCGCACGGTGAAGATCCGGGGCGGCGTCCACGTCCTCGGCGTCAGCTATGCGGGCGCGTCGGTGACACTGCGCGTGGTGGAGGGAGTCGTCCAGACTGCTCGCATCGCGGGGACGGCCCCCGAGGCGTTCTGTCGCGTCGTCGAGGGCCTCCGGGGTGGCCGCCTCGCCGACGCACCTCGTCGTCTCGAGCGAGCGGGGAGCCTCGGCTCGAGCCTGGTGCGCAGCATCACGGCAGCGGCCCAGGCCGTGGGAGAGGAGGCGTGATGGGTGTGCCCGACCCGACCCTCGGGGTCGAGGGGACCGTGGGGGGCTTCGCGGTGCGCTTCGATCGCAGCTACCCGCCGGACGGGGATCTCTGGGTGGAACGACTCGTGCCGGAGGAGGTCGCGCTCGGCCTGCACCCGCTCGGGCTCGAGACCTCGGGTACCCTCGCGGAGCTGGCCCTCGTCGAGCCGGGCACCGAGCTCGTCGCCGGCGAGCCGTTCGGCTCGCTCGAGGCCGAGAAGTTCGTCGGTCCGCTCCTCGCGCCGCTCGACGGGGTCGTGACGGCGGTGAACCACGCTGCGCTCGCCGATCCTGGAGCCGTGCAGGCCGACCCCTTCGGGGTTTGGCTGGTGCGCGTGGCACTCGCGCCCGGTGCGTGGGAGCGCGCCGGCCTGGTCGGCGGGAGGGACGCGATTCTCTCGCTCTTCGAGGCTCGCGTCGCGGACTACCGGCTCCGGGGGGTGCTCGCGGAGTGAGTGTGACGACCCCCGGCTTCGCAGCGCGACTCGAGACGTTCGGGTCGACGATGGAGTTCTACGCACCCGGGCTCAAGCGCTGGGCCACGAAGGAGTGGCGGCCGAGCACCCCACGGCGCTTCCTCCCCGTTTCGGTCACTGGGTCCGCGTGCGCGCTCTCCTGCGACCACTGCCAGGCGAAGGTGCTCGATGGCATGATCTCGGTCCGAGCCGGGGTGGACCTCTACGACCTCGCCAAGACGCTCGCCGCAGGGGGGAGCGAGGGGATCCTGGTCTCGGGCGGCTCGACGCGCACGGGCGGTGTCCCCCTCGAGCGACACCTGCGCCACGTCCCGCGCATCAAGGAGGAGCTCGGGCTCAAGGTGATCGCGCACTCCGGCGTCGTCTCGCCGCGCCTGGCCGAGGCACTCGCGGCGGCCGGTGTCGACGGCGTGATGCTCGACATCATCGGAGCGGACGAGACGATCCACGACGTCTACCACCTCCCGCTCACGACCGCGGACTTCGAGCGGTCCCTCGCGCTCCTCGCGGACGCGGGGCTGCGCATCATCCCCCACATCGTCTGCGGCCTGCACTATGGACGCTTCCTCGGCGAGCACCGCGCGCTCGAGATGATCCGTCGCTACCCCGTCTCGACGCTGATCCTGGTCGTCCTGACCCCGCTCGTGTCGACGCCGATGGAACACCTGCCGCCACCGCCGGTCGAGGACGTGACGGCGTTCTTCGCCGAGGCACGCGCCGCGATGCCGACCACCAAGGTGAACCTCGGGTGTGCGCGACCCATGGGTGCGATGAAGTCCGAGCTCGACGTCGCAGCGGTCGAGCTCGGCCTGAACGGGATCGCCTACCCGGCGGACGGGGTCATCGCCTACGCAGCCTCCCGCGGCCTGGAGCCGCGGCTCTACGAGTGGTGCTGCTCGCTCACCTGGGCAGGCGAGGAGGGTGATCGGTGGGGAGAGGTGACGGTGGCGTGAGCGAGAGCGTGCGACTCCTCCGCGACGATGGCGTCGGCGCAGCGGAGGGCCTTGCCCTCGACGAGGCGCTGATGGCCTCCTACCACGACGGCGCGCCGCCGCAACCGCCGACGCTCCGGCTCTACACCTATGCGTCGCACGCGGTGCTCATCGGGCGCTCGCAGGACCTGGTCGCGGAGGTCGACCTCGATGCCTGCCGCGACGCGTCCGTCGGCCTCAGCCGGCGCCCGACCGGGGGTGGCGCGATCGTGATGGGCCGTGATCAGCTCGGGATCGCAGTCGTGGATCGTGCGCGGCCTGGCGAGCGGCCCCGCGAGACCCTCGAGCGCCTCGGCGGCGCACTCTGTGACGCGCTCAGCGCGCTCGGCGTGCCCGGGCAACTCCGCGGCAAGAACGACATCGAGGTAGCGGGGCGCAAGGTGGCCGGGCTCGGGCTCTACGCGGACGGGCGGGGGGGGCTCCTGTTCCACGCGAGCCTCCTCGCGGGCCTCGACATCCCCTTCATGCTCTCGGTGCTGCGGGTCCCCGCGGCGAAGCTGGCGAGCAAGGGCATCGCGCTGGTTGCCGACCGCATCGTGACCGTGTCGGAGCTGCTCGACGCGCCGCTCAGCGGGGCCGATCTCGCACCCGAGGTCGCCGCCGGCCTGGCTCGCGCGCTCGGCAAGTCGCTCGTGCCCGGCGAGCCGTCGACGGAGGAGCTCGCGCTCGCGTCGAGGCTCGTGGCGACCCGCTATGCGGCCGAGTCGTGGCTCTTCGCCCGCTCGCTCCGCCAGGAGCGCTCGGTCGGGGTGACGGCGGCGACACCCCTCGGGACGATGCGCGTCGAGCTCGCGCTGCGCGGCGACGTCGTGAAGAGCGCGTTGGTCACCGGGGACTGGCTGGAGCTCCCCGCAGCGGCGGTGGCGATCGAGGAGGCCTTACGCTGGCAGCGCCTCGATCGCGACCGGCTGGCCGAGCGGCTCGCTGGCGCGCTCTGCCGGTCGTCCCACGGCGACTCCTCGCTCGTTCGTCCCGACGTGCTCGCTGCACTGCTGTGCGACGCGGCGCGCAACCGGCGCAGCACATTCCCGGACCGGCGTGGGTCCTGCTACTTCCCGGAGGTGGCCACCGCATGACCGAATCTCGTCACGAGCCCGAGCTCGGCGGAGCCGTCCGCCTCGCGGATCCCGTCCCGAGCCATCGGCGACGTGCGCCGGGAGCCGAGGTGAGCCCCGAGTGGGTGCGGATCTCGGGGGCCAGCGCGATCGCGCTCGGCTTCGCGTCGGGGCGTTTCGCGCGCGAGTTCGACTTCGGGGGCATCAACCTGCTGCTCAACTACGAGGACGGCTGCCGCTCGGACTGCTCGTACTGCGGTCTCGCCCGGACCCGGCCCGGGGCCTACGAGGACAAGTCCTTCATCCGGGTCGAGTGGCCGCTCGTGGAGACCGACCAGCTGGTGGCGCGCATGGCTGCGCGCGCGTCGCGACTCACCCGCCTGTGCATCTCGATGGTGACGAACCCCCACGCGTTCGACGACACCTGCGAGATCACGCGCCGCATCCGTGCCCGGGTTGCGACCCCGCTCTCCATCCTCGTCGCCCCGCCGACGCTGAACCGGCGCAAGCTGGAGCGCTTCGCCGAGCTCGGCGTGGACATGATCGGCGTCGGCCTCGACGCGGTCACCGAGGAGCTCTTCCGGACGCACCGGAGCGATGTGCCCGCGGGGGGCGCTGGGCTCTCCTGGGCGAAGTACTGGGCCGTCGTCGACGATGCTCGCGACATCTTCGGACCGTGGAAGGTGAACTGCCACACCCTGGTCGGGCTGGGTGAGACCGACCGGGACCTCGTCCAGACCTTCGTCCGGCTCCGGGACCGGGAGATCTTCTCCTACCTTTTCTGTTTCAACCCCGAGCCCGACAGCCGCCTCGGGGGACGAGCGAAGACCCCGCTCGTGCGGTGGCGACGGGTCCAGCTCGCCAAGCACCTCGTCGAGACGGAGGGCTTCGCGCTCGAGCAGTTCGCCTTCGACGCGGACGGTCTCCTCTGCCACATCGACGGGGAGCAGTCCGTAGTGCAGGGCGCGATCGAGTCGGGTGTCCCGTTCGTGACGAACGGCTGTCCCGGCGAGCAGGGCGAGCCGGGCTGCACGCGCCCCTACGGCTCCTACCGACCGAGCGAGGCCTACCGCGACTTCCCGTTCCTGCCCGACGCGGAGGACCTCCGCGCCGTCCGGGCCGAGCTGGCCCTGGACGACATCTACCAACCTGTGGGGTGACGACATGCGTCTGATCGTGGCGATGCGCCAACTTGCCGACCTGGTCGAGGAGCTGGAGGTGGATACCGAGGGCACCGACATCGACCGGGAGTTCGTGAAGTTCGTCTCGAACGAGTGGGACGAGGCGGCACTCGAGGAGGCGCTGCTCGTGAAGGAGGCCGCAGGTGCGCACGTGACGGTCGTCGCGCTCGACGAGCCGGACGTGGACCAGACTCTCTACACCGCCCTCGCCAAGGGGGCCGACCGAGCGGTGAAGTTGACCGGTGCCCCCGAGGGATGGCTGCCCACGCGCACCCGGGCGGCCCTGCTCGCAGGCTGGCTCGAGGGGGAGACCTTCGACGCGGTGCTCACCGGCGTCCAGGCCGCGGACGACCTCGACGGGCAGCTCGCGGGGCTGCTCGGTGCGCGCCTCGGCCTCCCGCATGCGGCGGTGGTCGTGCGGGTCGAGCCGGCCGGCGACCGGCTGGCGGTCTCGCAGGAGCTGGGTGGCGGGACCGTCGCCGAGGAGGAGATCACCACCCCGGTGGTTCTCGGCGTGCAGGCGGCCCGCCAGGCGCCGCGCTACGCCCCCATCACGCGCATCCGCCAGGCGATGCAGGCCGGTGGCCTGGAGGAGGTGCCGGTCGGCGAGGCGCCGGCGAGCATCGGCCCCGAGGTCCGCCGGCTCTTCCCGCCGGAGAAGACCGGACATGCCGAGATGCTCACGGGCGCACCGGCGGACGTGGCAGGGAAGATCGTGGAGCTGATCCGGGCCAAGGGCCTGGCGAAGGCATAGGAGGAGACATGTCGAACGACGTGGTGGTCGTGGCCGAGCGCTCGGGAGGGGAGCTCTCGGATCTCACCTTCGAGCTGCTCGGGAAGGCGAAGGAGCTGGCGAGCGGGCTCGGGGGGAGGGCCGGGGTGATCCTGGTCGGGGACACCTCGGGACTCGACGCGCTCGGCGCAGCGGACGTGGTCTACACCGTCGAGCACCCCGCGCTCGCGACCTACTCCCCCGAAGCCACGGAGGAGGCCGTGGCAGCGGTGCTCTCCGCGCACGGTGCCCGGCTCGTCCTGCTCGGGACCTCGACGCTGGGTCTGGACCTCGGCGGCGCGCTCTCGGTCCGCCTCGGCGCCGCGCTCGCGTCGTACGTGGTGGGTCTCGGGCTGGAGGGCGGGGAGCTCGTCGCGACCTCGCAGCTCTACGGTGGCAAGCTCCTCGCGGAGTGCGTGCTCCCCGGCGAGCGCGCGATCACCACGGTCATCTCCGGATCGTTCCCCGCGGACGCGGGGCGGGCTGGCGGCCATCCGGAGGTGGTCGCAATCGCAGCGCCGGCGTCGCTCGAGGGCGGCCGGACGCGTACCCTCGGGCTGCGCGAGCCGGACCGTTCGGGCGTCGACATCACCGCCGCGGAGCTGCTCGTCTCGGTGGGGCGGGGCATCGGCGGCAAGGAGAACCTCGAGGTCGCCCAGGAGCTCGCCGACGCGCTGAAGGCACCGTTGTCCGCCTCCCGCCCGGTCATCGACCAGGGCTGGCTCCCGAAGCCCCACCAGGTGGGCAAGTCCGGGCAGAAGGTCAAGCCGAAGGTCTACCTCGCGCTCGGCATCTCGGGGGCGCCGGAGCACCTGGAGGGGATGCGAGGAGCGGAGCTCATCATCGCCTGCAACACCGACGCCGGGGCCCCGATCTTCGACGTCGCCCACTACGGCACGACGGTCGACCTCTTCGACCTCGTGCCCGAGCTGGTGGAGCAACTCGAAGGGTGAGCATCGCAATGGTGGCGGCGCTGGTCGAGACGAGGAAGGTCTTCGCGGGCGAGGGAACGGTCGCCCGCGCGATCTTCTACCTGCTCTCACTCGTCTCCATCGTCGCCTTCTGCTGGGGCGTGTGGCTGCGCTGGCGCAAGTACCGCGAGGGTCGCTCCACCGGTTGGCGATGGCGGAGGCCGGCGACCCCGGCGGACGTCCCCGACGTGACCGCCAGACCGGCGCTCTCGCGGGGGCTCGCGGCCGTCGCGACGAACGAGACCATCGGACGGAACAAGCGTCACGTCGGCGGGTCCCACCTCCTCGTGTTCTGGGGCTTCCTCGG
This sequence comes from Actinomycetes bacterium, assembly GCA_021791675.1. Lineage (GTDB taxonomy): Bacteria > Actinomycetota > Acidimicrobiia > Acidimicrobiales > JAKAOS01 > JAJYWE01. Next base: position 30,687 of record JAJYWE010000003.1, read on the forward strand.
GCTGTTCGCCGCGACGGTGATCCTGAGCCTCGACTACGACATCCTCGGGAACCTCTCGAGGCTGTTCGTCGGGCACACCGTCAGCTTCTTCCACGGGCCCTTCTACCTGGGCTACAACGCCGTCTTCAACACGGCGGGGGTGGCACTGCTCGTGGGACTGGCGGGCCTCGCGTTCCGCCGCGCCCGGCGGCGCGAGCCCCAGCTCGACTACGCCCGTGCCCACCAGCCCGAGGGGGGCTACTCGCGACGCCCGATGGAGCGGGGGGACTGGCTCTTCCTCTCCTTCCTCGGGTGGCTCGGCGTGACGGGCTTCTTGGTACAGGGGCTCCGGATCGACGAGGCGCGCTTCCCCTCCTTCGAGCGCTGGACGTGGATGGGGTACCTGGTCGCTCGAGGCTGGCAGGCGATCGGGGTCACGCCGGGCGTCGCGCCGCATGTCCATCCCTGGGTGTGGTGGCTCCACGTCCTCGCCGCCCTGGCCTTCGTCGCCTACATCCCCTACTCCAAGGCCGTGCACATGCTGACCTCGCCGGCGAAGCTGCTCGTCCGGGACCCCGCGACGACGCGTCGGCTCCCGGGGCCGCCGGCCGACAAGCCGGCGTACACCACGATGGCCGACTTCGCGCCGACGGAGCTGCTCGGCTTCGACGCCTGCACCAAGTGCGGGCGCTGCCACGCGGTCTGCCCGGCGAGGACGGCCGGCGCACCGCTGTCGCCCCGCGACCTGATCCTCGACCTGCGCCAGTGGGTCGACGCGAACCGTCACATCCCTGCGGTGCTCGACCGAGAGACCCGGCCCCAGCCGACGGGGCCGCTCTCGCCCGCCGAGGGCGTGCCGCTCGCCGGAGGGGTCGTCGGGGCGCGGACCCTCTGGTCGTGCACCACCTGCATGGCGTGCGTCGAGATCTGCCCGGTCGGCATCGAGCACGTGCCGACGATCGTCCAGCTCCGGCGCGGGCTCGTGGACGCGGGCGACCTGGACCCGACGCTCCAGGCCGCCTTCCAGAACCTCGCCCAGCAGGGCAACTCCTTCGGGAAGTCCTCCCGCATGCGGGCACGCTGGACCAAGGGACTCGACTTCACCATCCCCGATGCCCGCAAGGAGCCAGTCGACCTGCTGTGGTTCGTGGGCGACTACGCCTCCTTCGACGAGCGCCTCCAGGGACTGTCGCGTAGTCTCGCCGTGCTGCTCCAGCGGGCGGGGGTGCGCTTCGGCCTGCTCTACGAGGACGAGCGCAATGCCGGCAACGACGTGCGCCGCGCCGGTGAGGAGGGGCTGTTCGAGCTGCTCGTCGAGCACAACATGGCGGCCTTCGCCAAGGCGAGCTTCACCGAGATCCTGACCACCGATCCGCACTCGTTCAACACCCTGCGCAACGAGTACCCGGCGTTCGGGCTCGACGCCCCGGTTCGCCACTACAGCGAGGTGCTGTGTGACCTGGTGCTGTCGGGTCGGCTCCCGGTCCGCCCGCTCGATCGGACGGTGACGTACCACGACCCGTGCTACCTCGGACGCTACAACCGGGTGTTCGACGCGCCGCGTGCGTTGCTCGGAGGGCTCGGCTGCACCGTCGTCGAGATGCCCCGCAACCGGGAGAGCTCCTTCTGCTGCGGGGCGGGAGGGGGGCGGATCTGGATGGACGACTCCTACCTGGCGGAGCGCCCGAGCGAGAACCGCATCCGGGAGGCGGTCGACCTCGGCGTCGACACGTTCGTCGTCGCCTGCCCGAAGGACTTCGCGATGTTCTCGGACGCGGTGAAGACCACCGGTATGGAGCAGGTGATCACGGTGGTGGACATCGTCGAGCTCACGGAGGCGGCCTTCGACCCCGCGGCCGTCGCCGACGCGGCCGGGATGGCGCCCGCATGATGACCTGTCCCTACTGCGGGCTGGGGGCCACGCCCCGCCAGCTGCACGCACACCTGGCGGACGCGCATCCAGAGGGGGTCGCGTTCGTCGAGCGGGGCAGCCGGCGCTACTACGTGCTCGACTGCCCGATCTGCCACGCCGGATACGAGCAGGCGATCAAGCCCGGGGTCGGGGACCCTGCGATCCTCGTCGAGCTCGAGCGCGAGATCCGCCTGGTCGGCTTCGACATGCTCGTGAACCACCTGCTCGGGGAGCACACGCCCGGGACCGAGGAGGAACCGGCGCCCCCGACGAGCGAGAGGAGCCCTGGTGGCTGAGATCAACCACTGCAACATCCCTGAGGACCTCTACTACGTCGTCGACAAGCACGTCTGGGCGCGCCCCGAGGGGGACCTGGTCGTCGTCGGGCTCACCGACGTCGCGCAGAACCTCGCCAAGACCGTCATCTCCGTCTCGCTGCGCGGCGCAGGGAAGTCGGTCAAGAAGGGGCGGAGTGTCGCGACGGTCGAGAGCGGGAAGTGGGTCGGTCCCGTCCCGAGCCCGGTCGAGGGGGAGGTCGTGGAGGTGAACGAGGCGCTCGCTGCGTCGCCTGGGACGCTCAACCGTGACCCCTACGGCGCGGGATGGGTCGCGAAGGTACGCCCAGCCAACTGGGAGGCCGATGTCGCAGATCTCGTGACCGGCGCCGAGGGCGTGGAGGCCTACCGGGCGTTCCTCGAGGCCGAGGGGATCGTCTGCGGGGAGACGTGACGGGCCGCGACCGGCCGGTGGCGACTTGGGCTGGTTGTGCGGTGCCGGAGGGGCTGGTCTACGACCTCGCGCACGACACCTGGGTGCGACTGGAAGCCGGGGAGGCCTGGGTGGGGATGACCGACGTCGCACAGACGCGCTGTGGCCGGCTCGTGCAGCTCAGCTGGAAGGAGGTTGGGCGCCGGGTCCGGCGTGGCCGGCCGTTGTCGGTCGTCGAGAGCGCGAAGTGGGTCGGTCCCTTCGTGGCTCCCCTGACCGGCGTCGTCGTCGCGAACAACGCCGGTGCATTCGCCGCGGACGTGGCCTTGGCGAACCGCGATCCCTACGGCGCGGGCTGGCTGTACCGGTTGGCCCCCGAGCGCCTCGGCGAGGAGCTAGCCCTGCTGGCCGACGCAGAGGCCGCCTTCGCCCACTACCGCCGGCTGATCGAGGAGGAGGGGATCCAGTGCTTCCGCTGCGCGGACTGACCGGGCTCCGCGGGCTGGTGGTTCGGAGCCGCGGGATCCGGCGCTCGTGCCGCCAGTGGCCCAGTTCGCCCTGGCAGGCCAGCGCTGCGCCGCCATTGACGCGCGTGGGTTCCGGCGCGAACATTGTCCTGTGCGCACGAGCGCATGTGGTGCCGGGCCAGATTGTCGTACGGCGAATCCGGGCTGCCGGCCACACGCCGGGTCCGATGCCCGGCCTGGACCTTCGGGCGAACGGGCCGGCCCTGCGGGACGAGAGGGGGAGCAGTGAGCGACACGACCGTTGCGCCAGTGGTGGGGGAGTCCTCGGTGGTGGGTGACGAGGGAGCGAGCTCGTCGGTGAGCGCTGCATCGGAGCCGGACGGCGGGAAGGACCCCTTCCGCCAGAAGCGCATGGCGGTGATCTGCTGGAGCTCGGACCTCGACCGAGTCTGGCCCGTGCTGATCCTCGCCTCGACGGCGGCCGCCTCGGGACTCGAGGTCGACGTGTTCTTCACCTTCTGGGGCCTGCGCGTGCTCCAGAAGAACGACGTCCGGGTGACCGGGACGAACTGGATGCAGAAGGCCGAGTCCCTCATGGACCGCGGTGGGACGGACCACCTTCGCCTCGGCAAGCTGCACTTCGGTGGTGCCGGCACCATGATGATCAAGAAGTTGGCCGAGCAGTACAAGGTCGCGTCGCCGACGGAGCTCATCGAGATGGTCCGCGACCTCGGTGTCCACCTCTATCCCTGCCAGATGACCATGGACCTGTACGGGCTCACGAAGGAGGACTTCATCGACGGCATCGAGCCGTCGATGGGCGCCGCGAGCTTCATCGACATGGCCGCCGACGCCGACATCACCCTGTTCATCTGAGCACGACGAGCTCGTCGACGCCGAGCGGGTTCCCGCGGTGAGCGCGTCGCTGCTGGTCGCCTGGACGGACGACCCGCTCGTGTGTCGCGCCCTGTCGCGACTCGCTGAGGCGCGCGGCCTCGTGCTCGGAGGCGCGAGCGACGCTACGGAGCACCTCGCGGTCCCCGGCCCCGCCCCGGACTCCGACCGCGTCGTCGCCGTGGTCGTGGACCTCGACGCACCGCTCGGGCTCGACGCGGTTGCACGCGCCCGGGAGCGCTGGCCGGGGGCCCTCCTCGCGGGCCATCTGGGGGTGCCGTCGCGGGAGAAGTGGGTCGCCGCGGAGCGCGCGGGTTGCGACATCGTGGCCAACAGGGGAGCGCTCGCGCGGGTGCTGGCGGACCGCCTCGCGCCGGGGGACTCGGCCGCCAGGGGGAGGCGCTACTCGCTCTGCGATGCTGACGACGCGGCCGGGAAGCTCGGCCTGGTGCTCCGAGAGGCGGAGACCCCGATCGGGCCGGTTGCGCTCTGGCGGGTCGGCGGGGCGTGGGCCTGCCTGGTGGACCGCTGCCCGCATGCCGGGGCGTCCCTTGCCGAGGGCGAGGTCGCCGAAGGGGTGGTGACCTGCCCCCGTCACGGCAGCCAGTTCGAGCTCCGCACCGGGGAGCGGGTCCGCGGCCCGGCGGACGAGCCGGCTCGGACCGTTCCCGTGGTCGAAGAGGAGGGCCGCATCTGGCTGCTGTTGCCCTGAGCCGTCGGCCCCGGCCCGAGCGACCCCGGTCAAGGCGACTCCGGTCACAGCGACCTCGGCCAAAGCGATGTCGCGGGTGGCGATCGGCGGGGTGGCGCCGGGCACCCGAGGGGCTCGACCGTGGCCGGGGGCCCAGCTCAGCCGGCGGCCGGCTCCTCCGCTTCGGCGGGCACCCCGAGTACGAGCCGCTGGTGGCGACGCGCCGCCTCGTCCGCCATGACCTCCCGGAGCAGGTCGACCGCCTCCACGATCTTCGGATGGCGCAGCGAGTAGCGGATGTTGTTCCCCTCCCGCGTCGCCGAGACCAGCCCTCGCTCCCGGAGCACAGCGAGGTGCTGCGAGGTGTTCGCCTGGGGCGTCCCGAGGACGACCGAGAGCTCGCCGACCGTGAAGTTGCCGGCACTCAGCGTGTAGAGGACGGCGAGGCGTTTGGGGTCGTTCAGCGCGCGACACATCGTGGCGACGAGCTCGTCCAGCTCGGCGCGCAACTGCTCGTCCAGGAGGGGAGCGTTGGTCGGACCCGTCAGTGCCACGCCCTCATGCTAACGCAGGGCATCCGATCACTCGTGGGATCGCCTCGGCTCTTCGGGAGAGCGCACCGGCCCGGCGTGCGAGGGCTGGACGACCACCTCGAAGCGGTCGGATCGCGGCCCGAGCAGCAGGCTCGTGACCTCGCCGTGCGTCGCCCGGCCGAGCTCGGTCGCACCGCGGAGCTCGAGGCGAGCAGGGCCCGCAGGCGCTCCCCGCCCGGCCCCGAGCTCGATCCCGGAGAGACCGATCTCCACCGTGTCGCTCGCGTCCCTGCGGGACGCCCGGCGGGCTCGAGCCGCGGCGAGCGTGAACGTGGCTACCGCGCCCCCGCGCGCCGTGTGCAGCGACACCAGCTCCGTCGTCGCGTAGACGAGGCGCGCGCCGCCGGCGAGGGGCACGGCGAAGGGAAGGAGCAGCGCACCCCGGCCGTCGAGGTCGAGGCCCCCGCTCAGCACCGGGAACACGTGTCGAACACCGTCGCGATCACGGGCACTGACCCGCGTCCGTACTGGGAGGTCGACGGGGTTCGCAAGACAGAGCACCCCACCAGCGGGACCGTCGCGGAGGAAGGCCACGGCCGGCCGTTCGCTCGCGACGGCCACCCGCTCGTGTCCTGGGTGCAGGAGGTCGCGGACGAAGTCGAACTGGTCCGTTCCCCCGGTCGGCGTGTAGCCGAGCCCGAACCCGAGGACGGTGACGCGTCCCGCACCGACCCGCCGGCTGCATGCGACGGGCCGGCCATCCGCGAGCCAGGCGAGTGGCATCGCATCGGGGGCGAGCGCGAAGGGCTGGACCGACCCACGGGTGCGCAGCGTTCCGGTCGTCCCCGCCGTTGCCGTCGTCCCCGCCGGTGCCGCCGGATCGGTCCGCGCCCCGGCCCACACCCTTCCCTCGGGTCGCGTCCGTCGCGCAGGCGACTCGCCTGGGTCGGGGTCGCTCGGAGCCTCCGACCGGCGAAGGGAGACGAGCCGCGCCGCGACGGGGGGGCCGTCGGGGCCGGCGAGCTCCCCGAGGCAGTGCTCGGCGAGGATCCTGCAGGGCGCGAAGTCCTCGTCCAGCTCGGGTAGCGCGGGCAGCACCACGAGGTCTCCGCCTCCTCGGACGTACTCGACGAGCAGCTCCTGGACGCGCCGGGCGAGGAAGCGGCCCCCCGGCAGGATCAGCTGCGAGAGCCCGGCGAGGTGCTCGGGATCCAGCGACTCGAGGTCCACCGCGCCCGCGCTGACCCCGCTGAGTGCGAGCAAGGCCGGCAGGCTGTTGGCGCCGGAGAGCCCGAGCAGCCCGGGGTCGAACGTCTCGGCCAGAGGGTCGACGCCGAGCAGTCCACCGGCACCGACGAGGAATGCCTGCTCGTAGGGGACGTAGGCCCCGAGGTGGGTGTCGACGCAGGGCTCCGCGTCGCCGAGGCGGGCCTCGAGCCAGCCGGCGGTCATCCGGTTGAGCCGCACGATCGGTGCGAGGTGCGGGCGAGCCTCACCCCCCGGTGCGATCGGGGCAGCGAGGTCGTAGTCCCGCCCGGTCTCCCCCTCGAAGCCCGGAGGATTGTCGCCACCGACGGCCATGTAGTGGTTCCAGCCCCCCATGCCCCGCGCGACGGTGAGCCCGTGGAGCAACTCGAGCGCGCCGGGGCCGAGGTAGCTGGCGTTCGAGCCCTGCAGCTCGAGGACCCTCGTCCGCCGCCCACCCCAGAGACGAGCGAGGTCGTGCGCGGAGACGACTGCCCCGACCTTCTGCTCCGTCACTTCCGCCGCACCGAACAGCGCGAGGTAGCACTCGCTCGTGAGCTCCACGTCCAGGCCGCGGGTCGCGGCGGCGCTGGCGAAGCGCAACGGGCTGAGCGGGAGCAGGTAGGGCTGGAGCACGGACTGGCGGATCCCTGGCGCGTGGGCTGCGACGATCCCCGAGAGGAAGGCCACGTAGTCGTCGATCTGGGAGAGCTTGAAGGCGAACCAGTCCAGGGCTGCATGGGCGTCCCCGAGGCTCGCGGGCGCCGTGCGCGGCGGGGTGAGCTCGTCCGGGCCATCCAGGCGGCGGCCGTAGCGGGCCGAGATCGTCGCGAGGTCGCCGTGGCGCTCGAGCAGCCAGCAGCCGAAGCGGGAGGCCGGGTGGGCGTCCCCGCCACCTGGGAGGGGCGCGGGCTCGACCAGGTAGGGGTTGTAGTCGACGCCGAAGGGGTTGGTGAGCTGTTGGAAGTAGGACGGCTCGTCGTCGAGCTGGATCTCGACGATCGGGCCCCCGGCCGTCGCGAGCCAGGGCCCGACGGCTTCGAGCACGTCCTCGAGCCACGACTTCGACGCCACCCGGAAGGCCGGGTGGGCGTAGGTGAGCGCCGGGTAGGGACCACCGGCACCGGCCGCCTGCCCGGTGAGGTCGCGTGCGGCGGCTTCGGGGTGGGCGGCGAGGAACCAGTCGGGGATCCCGCCGTTCCGCCACTCCGCGGTCACGAACGGGCCGGGTCGGAGGATGCAGCGGAGGCCGGCCTCGCCAACCTCCTCGAGGAAGCGGCGCAGATCGCGGCGCTCGCCGGTCGCGCCGGCGAAGTCCGGCGGTCCCGAGCTCGGCTGGTGGAAGTTCCACGGGACGTAGGTGCTCACCGTCGTCATGCCCGCAGCGACGAGCTGCGCGAGCCGGCCCCGCCAGGCGGCCGGCACGAGCCGGAAGTAGTGGAGCTCGCCGCTGCGCAGGGTCACCGCCTCGTCGGCGTCGGGACGTCGCACGTGCCGAAGGTAGCCCGGGCGACCTTTGTTACCGTGGCGCATCGGGACTGGGACGGGAGCGATCCGGCGGCGTGCAGCGGGGGGACCCGGGTCGGAGGTCCGCGCCTGGGCGACGTACAACTGGGGCCAGAGCGGCTGGGCGACCCCGATCTCCACCGTGCTCGCAGGGCCCTGGTTGCTCGCCCTCGCCGGCGCGGCAGCCGGGAGCGCCGGCACGCTCGCCTCGCTCGGCCCGCTGCGGCTGCGTGCCGATGCCTTCCCCTCGGCAGTGATCACGCTCGCCGCGCTCGCGCAGGTCGTCGTGCTCCCCCTCGTGGCGCTCCGGACCGACCGGGCTCGCGCCAAGCAGCGGGTCCTGCTCGTGTGCGCCACGCTCGGTGCGCTCGTCGCGGTCGGCCTGGCGGCCACCTCGGGGGACGAGTGGTTGGCGGCGGGGCTCGCGTTCTTCGTCGGGTCGGTCCTCTGGAGCGTCGGGGACGTGGCCTGGAACGGGATGCTCCCCGGGCTGGCGGCAGGCGGCGACTACGAGGCGGTGTCCGCTCGGGGGTCGGCCGTGGGCTACGTCGGGGGCGGGCTCATCCTGGCCCTCGACCTCGCGTTGCTCGAGCTCCGGGGGGTGTTCGGCATCGGCGAGGCCACGGCGGTGCGGATCTGCTTCCTCACCGGGGCCGCGTGGTGGCTCGTCTTCTGCCTGCCGGCTGCCCGCCGGCTCCGTCACGTCGAACGACACCCTGCCGAACGACACCCTGCCGAACGACACCGTGCCGAAGGAGGGGCGGGAGGCGCTGGACCGATGGCGCCGCTCACCTCGGTCCGGTCACAGCTCCGGCTCGTGCGATCGATGCCAGCCACCGCCCGGTTC
>JAJYWE010000003.1:39568-48980 GCA_021791675.1 Actinomycetes bacterium
GAGCCCGACGCTGGCCGCAGACTGAGCCCGATGCCGGCCGCCCGGCGTGCCCGATGCCGGCCGCCCGGCGTGCCCGATGCCGGCCGCCCATCCCCGGGCCGCCCGTTCGCCAGTCGCGCTCACCCCGTTCGACCGCCCCCCTGGTTCCCCTTCGGTGGGCTACGCGGCGGTAAAGTGACAGATCAGCCTCGACCGGGCGCGAGCGGAGCTGCCCGGCGGGGGGTCCGCGAAAGGAGCACGCCGCCATGGCGACGAGCGCGCTGGGGGGAGCATCGCCGGTCGCGGAGACGGACGAGCGCTGGGTCACCACCGACACCTGGCTCTTCGTCTCGTTCGCGCTCGGGTTCACGCTGGAGTCGTACATCTTCACGCTGGCGCCGATCGCAACCGGATGGGTACACGAGCCGGCGAGCCTCCGCTCGCTCCTGCTCGCCTGGGCCCCGATCTGGCTGATCGTCGGGATCGCAGTCGCCGGCCCGCTGGCCGACCGGCTGGGCCGCAAGGACACCTTCTACCTCACGATGGCGCTCTACGGTCTCGGCGCGATCGGGCTCATCTTCTCCAACACCTACGTGCTGGTGCTCGTCTTCCTTGCCGTGCTGCTCTTCGCGGCCGGCGGCGAGATGAACACCATCATGGCGGCGACGCACGAGGTCATGCCGACGCGTCACCGCAGCAAGGCGACGATGCTCGCGCTCAACTTCATCAACTTCGGCGGCCTCGTCGTCGCGGTGGTCGACATCGCGGTCACGGCTGCGAACTCGAGCGTGAGCTTCCAGCGGGGCATGATCGCCGTCACGATCCTCGTGATCCTCTTCGTCCTGCTCCTCGCCCGATCCAAGACACCGGAATCGGTCCGGTGGCTCGAGAAGCGGGGCCGCAGCGCGGATGCCCGAGCGGAGATCGCCCGCTACTACGGCGAGGCGGAGTGGGCGGCTCGAGCTCGGCACGCGGCTGCTGCGACCTCGCGATCGCTCGCCGAGCCGGGCAGGCACCGTCCCTCGATCGGGCTCCGGCTCTTCGTGACGATCACGACGGCGTTCGCCGGGACCGCTGGTTTCGGGCTGCTCGTCTACACGCTCGGCCCCGTGCACTACCCGCACCGGACCGCGGACATCATCCTGATCGCCGAGTTGGTGGGTTTCGTCTCGGGGGTCTTCGCCCTCTGGGCCGATCGCCTGTCCCGGAAGCTCCTGCTCTTCGTCGGGTACTTCGGTGCCGCGATCCTGACCCTCGTGATCTTCCTCACCTACGGCTCGTGGGTCGGGAACTTCTCGATCTTCCTCCTCATGCTGGTCGTGCTCAGCATCTTCGTGAACATCTCCTACCTGACCGAGGACACCCTGAAGGCCGAGGTCTGGGCCACGGAGCAGCGCTCCACGTGGACCGCCGTCGTCCGCTTCGTGAGCATCGGCGCATACATCGGGACCATCTACCTGACCGAGCACTACTCGACCCAGGGCCTGATCGCGTTCAACCTGGTCGTCTGGATCATCGGCCTCGCCGGCGCAGTGGTCTGGCTGTTCGCGGGGAGCGAGACCGGCAAGGGTGCGAGCGTCGAGTACGCCTCCGGCGAGACCGGCCTTCCCTGAGCGACCTGGCGACGCGCCGACGGACTCTCAGCCCCCCTTGCCCCGCGCCGGCGGGAGTGCCGTTCCGAGGCGGACCCAGCACGCTCGTGTCGCCTCGGGGCCGAGCGGCCCGGGGGCTTCGAGCAGCACCCGCAACGCTGCCGGCCAGGTGATCCGGACACCTCGCGTGACGTAGGGCCGCTTGCGCACGAGGGCGAGCAGCGGTGGGTCTGCCTCGACGAAGCAGAGCACCGGGATCACGGGGACCGGTGTGTCCGACCCGGCGACGCCGGACCCGTCACCTCCGAGCGCTCGCTCGACCACGGCCACCTGCTTGGCCATGGCGTCGACGAGGGCGGTCTGGTTCCGGCCTGCGACGAGCAGACGGGGTGTGCGCTCGAAGAGACCCTGGCGGAGCTCGAGCTTCCCCCGGTGCGCCTTGGCGTCGATCACGAACACGCCCGCGGGCGTGACCGCGAGGTGGTCGATGTTGGCCCGTGAGCGCGGGACCGACCGGTCGTGGAGGACGTGGATGTCCGGGCGTGCTCCGGCGATGCGGTCCAGCAGGGACCCGAGGGCACGCTCTCCCTTGGCACCCTGGTCCCAGGCCGCGATGTGCTGCGGTTCCTCGCTCAGGGCGAGAAGGAGCCCCCCGAGGTGGGGGTGCGCCTCACGGACCTCCCGCTCGCGCCGCGCACGCCGACGCGCCCCCTCGGCCGCCGCCGAGCGGCCGGCCTCGCCCCGTTCGACGGCGGACCGGCCGGCCTCGCCCCGTTCGAGCGGCGAGCTGGTTGCGGTCTCGCCCCCGGTCGCGCCGGGCCTCTCGCCAGTGCTCGCCGACGGCGTCGGCTGTTCCCCGTCCGGACCAGGGTTGCGGTTCACGGCGAGAGGGTAGCCGAGGGACGAGACCCCCGCCGGGGCGTCCGACCACTCGCTGGCCCAACCAACCAGCGCTCGGTCGCTCGACCCTCGCGGGCGCGGGCCCTTCTCGCGCCTGGCGCTCCGGACGCTCGCCGGCCCGGGCGACCAGCCTCGGTCAGTCGCGCGCGACGACGTTCGGTCCGCTCCGCCACGAGAGGTACTGCCACGTCCAGTTGACGAGGACGGAGAGCCGGTTTCGCGCGCCGAGCAGGGTCACGAGGTGCAGCCCACACCATGCGAGCCACGCAGGGGTCCCCGTCAGCCGGACGCGAGCCGGGAGCTCGGCCACGGCCGCGCGCCGACCGATCGTCGCCATGGCCCCGCGGTCCCGGTAGCGGAAGGGGCGGGGTGGGCCCCCGGGGCGGAGGAGCTCCTCGGCCGCGTGACGACCGGACTGGATGGCCGGCTGTGCGAGCTGCGCGACCGTCCCCCCGTCGCGCGCAGGGAGGGCGGCGACATCGCCGACGGCGAAGACCTCCGGGTGACCCGGGAGCGAGAGGTTCGGGAGGACCTGAACCCGCCCCGAGCCGGCCTGGGGAAGGCCGAGGCGAGCAGGGAGCTCGCGGGCGCTCACGCCGGCCGCCCAGACCACGAGCCCGGCGTCGAGGGCGCCCCCGGGTTCGACGACGACGTGGGTGGCGGTCACCGAACGGACGGTGGTGTCGAAGCGGAGGCGGACCCCGCGACGTGCGAGCTCGGCCCGGGCGTAGTCGCGAAGCTGCGGCGCGAACGCTCCGAGCAGGGCATCCCGGGCCTCGACGAGCACCACCTCCGTGGCGTCGCGCTCGAGGTGGCGGAAGTCCCTCGGGACGACGGCGTCGAGGAGCTCCGCGAGCGCGCCGGCCATCTCGACGCCGGTTGCGCCGCCGCCGACGACCACCAACCGGACCGGCGTGGGCGACGGTGCCCCTGCCGCCTGGCGATCGGCCTGCTCGAGCAGCGCGAAGAGGCGGTCCCGGACCCGATCGGCGTCGTCCAGGGTGTACATCCCGACGGCGTGCTCCGCCGCTCCTGGCACGCCGAAGAAGTTCGTGGCGGCCCCGGTGGCGAGAACCAACCCGTCGTAGGCGAGCTCGGTCCCGTCGTCGAGGGCGGCGACGCGCTCGTCCAGGCGGAGGCCGATGAGGGCGGCCTGGCGGAACTCGACGCCGCTCGCGTGCCGGAGCAGCCGCCGTGCGGAGAACGCCACGTCCCCTGGGTTCAGCGCAGCCGTCGCAACCTGGTAGAGCAGCGGCTGGAAGGTGTGGTAGCCGTGGCGGTCGACCAGGGTGACGCGGCGCCCAGCCCTCGCCAGCACTCCCACCGCAGCGATCCCAGCGAAACCGGCGCCGACGACCACGACCCCCGCGCCCTGATCGGCGTTGGCCCGGTGGCTCACCCCCGCAGTCTGTCAGGTCCTCCGAGTCGCGGAGGTGGGGATGGCGCGCCGGCGCAGGCCGCGTGCGGCGGCTCGCGGGGCATGGGAGTGTGGTGCCCGACATCGGTGGACCGAGGAGGCGGGGATGGTGGAGGCGCGAGCGAGCACCGGGGCGACCGAGGCGGGTGCCGGCGGCACCGGGGCGGCCGAGGCGACCGGCTCGAGCACCTGGGAGGAGGTGGACCGCGAGCTCGCGGGGATGCTGGTCGGGGCGGACAGGGTTCTCGAGGCTGCGCTCGTCGCGAGCGCGGTGGCGAACCTGCCGGCGATCAACGTGAGCCCGCTCCAGGGCAAGCAGCTCTACCTCCTCGCCCGGCTCTGCAACGCCCGGCGGGTCCTCGAGATCGGGACGCTCGGCGGGTACAGCACCACCTGGCTCGGCCGAGCCGTCGGCCCGGACGGCTGCGTGGTGAGCCTCGAGCGCAACCCGACCCACGCGGCGGTTGCTCGCGCCAATCTGGCGAATGCCGGGCTCGGCGGGGTGGTCGAGGTGCGCGAAGGTCCGGCGCTCGAGAGCCTGGCTGCGCTCGGAGCAGCTTCGGTGGCGCCGTTCGACATGGTCTTCATCGACGCCGACAAGCCGTCCAACCCGGACTACCTCGACTGGGCGCTCCGGCTCACCCACCCGGGGAGCTGCATCGTGGTGGACAACGTCGTGCGTGACGGCACCGTGATCGACGCGTCCTCGACCGACGCGACGGTGGTCGCGACCCGACGGCTCTTCCGGATGCTGCGGGACGATCGCCGCCTCACGGCGACGGTCATCCAGACCGTCGGCGCGAAGGGCTACGACGGCTACGTGCTCGCGATCGTGGAGTCGACCGATGGGGTCGCGGAGGGGAGCGGAGGTGGGGGCCGGTGACCGAGCGAGGCGACCTGCCCGTCCGCGAGGGCATCGCACCCTTTCGCGTCTGGGAGACCTGGTACCGGGTCACCGGCGCGCTCGACGCGGGGCCAGCGCCACTGGTCGTCCTCCACGGGGGTCCCGGGGCCACGCACGACTACCTGCTCCGCCTCGCCGACCTCGCGGCGAGCGGGCGCCCGGTCGTCCACTACGACCAACTGGGTTCGGGCCGCTCCACGCACCTTCCCGAGGCTGCGCCGGAGCTCTGGCAGGTCGAGCTCTTCCTCGACGAGCTCGACAACCTCCTCGCCCATCTCGGGATCGCCGAGCGGTACCACCTCCTCGGGCAGTCCTGGGGCGGGATGCTCGCCGCCGAGCATGCGGTGCGACACCCGGCGGGGCTCGTCGGGCTGGTGCTGAGCAACGCGCCGGCGTCGATCCCGCTCTGGACCGCGGAGGCCGCTCGTCTGCGGGCGGCGCTCCCGACCTCGGTGCGCGAAGCTCTCGACCGTCACGAGGCCGCCGGGACACTCGACGACCCCGACTACCTGGCGGCGACCGATGCCTACTACCAGCGCCACGTCGTCCGCTGCGACCCGATGCCACCCGAGGTCGAGGAGACCTTCGCCCGGATGGCCGAGGACCCGACCGTCTACCACACGATGAACGGCCCGAACGAGTTCTCCTGTGTGGGTTCCCTCCGGGAATGGACGATCGCGGACCGGGCCCGCCTGATCGAGGTGCCGACCCTGCTCTGCTCCGGGCGTTACGACGAGGCGACGCCCGCCACGATCCAGCCCCTTGCCGACGGCATCCCCGACGTTCGCTGGGAGATCTTCGACCGGTCGAGCCACATGCCCTTCGTGGAGGAGCCGGAGCGGTACCTGGCAGTGGTGGAAGGGTTCCTGCGGCCGCTCGACTAACGCACTCCATCGGGCCCACTCCATCGGGCGGGGGCCGGGTCGGACGAGGCGGATCGGTGTGGAACGCTCTGGGCTGGGCTGGGCTGGGCTGGGCTGGGCTGGGCTGGGTCTCCCCGGACGAGGGGGGCCATCACTGCCCGGGTGCGTTGGATCCGAGGGGCGGACCAGATACCCTAGGGGGTATGTGTACCGCCGTGACGTGCCCAAAGTGCAAGCGACCGACCTGGCGGGGCTGTGGCGCCCACGTCGAGCAGGTTCTCGGAAACGTTCCACCTGCGGAGCGCTGCCAGTGCCGGAGTGAGGCGGCGCCGGCCCGGCGGAAGAGCTGGTTTCGCCGCTGAGAAAAGCGTGGCGGCAGCGCGGCGCCGCTCGCTCCCGACCGGCCTCCGGCTGACCGGTTCTCGGCGCCTCGGGCGACGGCGCGGTTGGGGCGAGCCCCCCGTCAGTCGGCCGCGTCCCCGACCGCGCGTGGGACTCCGCGCGCGCCCGAGCCGGCAGCGTCCCCGGCCGCGCAGGTCGCACAGCGTCCGTAGATGTCGAAGCTGACATGGTCGACGGTGAAGCGATGGCGCCGCTCCAGTTGACCGAGGAAGGCCGCAACCTCGTCCTCGGCCAGCTCCTCGACGAGGCCGCAGGACCGGCAGACGAGATGGTGGTGGTGGCGCGGGTTCGCGCAGATGAGGTAGGCGGGCTGGTCGCCGGGGAGCGCGATCCGCTCGACGACCCCGGCGGCCTGGAGCGACTGCAGCGTCCGGAACACCGTCGCCCGCCCGATACCGGGCGAGACGAACTCCAGTCGTGCGGCCAGCTCGTGTGCCGTGAGCGGCCTTCCCGCGTCCTCGAGCGCGCCAGCGATCACGTCGCGCTGCGGCGTGATGCGCTGCCCGGCAGCCAAGAGCCGGCCCCTGGTCTCGTCGGAGGCCACCGCGCGACGATAGCCCGGGGGTGGGAGCGGGTCGCAGGTGGGGGCAGTCGCGCGCACTGCCGGGTACGCGTGAGCCAGCAGGGCGGGCCGGAGGCCCCCCGGGGGCTGGCCGTCCCTCAGGCCCGCGACTCGGGTGCGCCCTCGGGCGGCGTGGCGCCGGACGCGCGGCTCGCCTCTTCTGCGCCGACCTCGACCAGTTCGATCAGGGTGCCGAGTGCGCTCTTCGGGTGCAGGAAGGCGACCGTGGTACCCCGGGAGCCGGGCCGGGGAACCTGGTCGATCGGGACGGCGCCCGCGGCAACCGCCGCGGCGAGTGCGGCCTCGCAGCTCGCTACTCGGTAGCCGACATGGTGGAGGCCCTCCCCGTGACGCTCGAGGAAACGCGCCACGGTCGAGTCGGGGCCCGTCGGCGCCACGAGCTGCACGAACGACTCGGCCACGGCGAGGAGCACCTCCTCCACCCCATCGGACTCCACGACTTCGCGATGCGCGACGGCGGCCCCGAGCACCTCCTCGTACCACGCGACCGCAGCCTCCATGTCGGCGACCGCGATCGCGACGTGGTCGATCTCGAGCAGGAGCCCGTGGGGCCGCTCCGGGGTGGGGCGTGCGGGGCTCATGCGCCGAGGCGCCGGAAGGTCGTGATGCGCTCCTCGCCGATACGCGCGCGCAGCTCGGGGTCGCGGATCCCGAGACCGTCCTCCGGGGCGAGGCAGCGCACGCCGATCTTGCCCTCGTGGAGGTTCCGGTGGACCTGCCACGCGGCCTCGCCGACCTGTTCGAGCGGGAAGGTCGCCGAGAGCACCGGTTGGATACGCCCCTGGCAGATCAGCTTGTTCGCCGCCCACGCCTCCGCGTAGTTGGCGAAGTGGCTGCCCTTGATGGTCTTGAGCTTCATCCAGAGGTGCCGGTTGTCGTAGGTGACCTCGTAGCCGGAGGTTGCCGCGCAGGTCACGACGGTGCCCCCTTTCTTGGCCACGTAGACGGACGCGCCGAAGGTCTCCCGACCGGGGTGCTCGAAGACGATGTCCGGGTCCTCGCCCACGAGCGAGCGGATGTCGGCACCGAGCCGTCGCCACTCGCCCGGGTCCGCCTTCCCGTCGGCAGCGAAGAACCGGTAGTCGCGTTCCGACCGGTCGAGCACGGCCGCACAGCCGAGGGCCCGCGCCAGCTCCGCCTTGCGTGATGAGCTCACGACCCCGACCGGGACGCCACCCGCCGCCAGCACGTACTGGAGGGCGTATCCCCCGAGTCCCCCCACTGCACCCCAGACCAGGACGACGTCCCCGAGTCGCATGTTCGCGCCGTTCCGCGAGATGAGCATCCGGTAGCTCGTCGAGTTCGTGAGCGCGTTGACCGCCGCCTCCTCCCAGGAGAGGTGGGCCGGCTTGGGCATCAGCTGGTTCGCCTTTACGAGCGAGAGCTCGGCGAGGCCGCCGAAGTTCGACTCGTAGCCCCAGATGCGCTGGCTGGCCGCGAGCATCGAGTCGTCGTGCGCGGAGGGGTCCTGGTCGTCGACGTAGTTGCAGTGCACGACGACCTCGTCGCCGACTCGCCAGTTCCGCACCGCCGAGCCGACCCGGATCACGACGCCCGAGGCATCCGATCCGAGGACGTGCAGGTCTCGGTCGTGCCGGGCACCCCAGTAGCCCTCCCGCCCGAGCCGGCGGAGGAACTCGAAGGTCGGGAGTGGCTCGAAGATGGCGCTCCAGACCGTGTTGAAGTTGATGGAGCTCGCCATCACGGCGACGAGCGCCTCGTCGGGGGCCATCTCGGGCACCTCGACCTCGGCGACGGAGAGGGAGCGGCGAGGGTCCTTCTCGGCACTCGGGAGCCCGTCGAACATGGCGACGTCGCGCCGCCGCACGACCGCACCCCGGTAGGACTCGGGGAGGGGGATCGCCGTCAGGTCCTCGGGTGGCGCGCCCTCGAGGATGGCGGCGAGGAAGGCGTCCATCAGCGAGAAGTTACTCGCCAGTCGCCGGAGCCGCTGACACCTCGCAGAGGAGCTCCACGTGCGGCACCACGAAACAGGCGTCCTCGCCCTCAGCCCAGCGCAGCCATCCCGTCGCGAGCAGCCGGAGCTCCTCGGGCTCGGCGAACCCGCCGGCGACGGCGAGCTCGGCGAAACGCGAGCTCGTCACCCGCTCGGCCCAGAGCCCGGCCCACCAGGTCCGCTCTGCGGGTGTCGCGAAGCACCAGGCGCTCGCCGTCTGGTCGACCGTGGAGAGCCCGGCGCCGAGCGCCCAGGCGCGGAGCTGCCTGCCGGCGTCCGGCTCACCCCCCACCGAGCGGGCAACCGAGCGGTAGAGCGCCTGCCACGCTGCGAGCTCGGTTCGCTCGGGGCTCCAGAACATGGCGCCGTAGTCCGCGTCGCGCACGGCCACGACCCCGCCGGGCCGGCAGACCCGGCGCATCTCCACGAGCGCGGCCACCGGGTCGGCGAGGTGTTGGAGCACCTGGTGCGCGTGGACGACGTCGAACTCGCCCGTCGCGAAGGGGAGCGCGTAGACGTCGGCGACCTGGAAGTCGAGGTCAGCGTCCGTTGCGCGGCGCTGCTCGGCCGCGTGCGCCTCGGCCTCCTCGAGCACCTGCGCCGCGGCGTCGATCCCGATGACTCGCCCGCCGGGGAGGTGGGCCGCCAGGCCGACGGTGATGGTGCCCGGGCCGCAGCCGACGTCGAGCAGGCTCGCCCCCGGGCGGAGGCGGGGGAGGAGGTAGGCCGCCGAGTTCTCCGCGGTCCGTTCCCGGTGGGACCGGAGGACCGCGTCGTGGTGACCGTGCAGGTAGCCCCGCCCCGCGGGCTCGCCG
>JAJYWE010000003.1:49080-60806 GCA_021791675.1 Actinomycetes bacterium
CCCTTCCGGTCGCTCTGCACGCCCCGGAGGCCTGTCCATGCGAGCTCGGCAGCCTGGCGCGCGAGTCGTCCCGCTGTGTCGATGGTCACACCGCCATCCGCAACCCAGCGTCGGCTGACCCCCTCGGCCAGCCCCACGAGCCCGTAGGCGAGGGTCTCGCGGTGCCCCTCGTCGAGGTCGACCGAGATCCGCCGACCGATCGCGTTCGCAACGGCCCCCTCGACCCGCGCAACCGCCGCCTGGAACACGGGATCGCGTCGCGGCCCGCTCCCGAAGAGCAACTCGAACGCCGCGCGCTGCTCGGCGACGAAGCGGAAGTAGGCGAGGAAGCCCGCCTCGACCTCCTCGCGGGGCCCACGCGCGGTCGAGGTTGCCGCCGCGAGCCGGCTCATCAGCTGCCCCCCGACGTCGTCCAGGAGCTCGAGGAACAGTGCGCGCTTGGAGCCGAAGTGCTGGTAGAGAACCGGTTTGGAGACGCCGGCCCGCTCCGCGACCTCGTCCATCGACGCGAGCGAGAAGCCCTTCTCCGCGAAGACCGGGAGCGCGGCGTCGAGGAGTTGTCGCCGGCGCGCGGGGCCTGGCATCCGGCCCGTTCGGGCGCTCGGCCGGGAAGCGGGGCTGGGCAGGGAAGCGGGGCTGGGGTGGGGGGCCGACTCGGCCGGGGCCACGGCGTCGGCCATCAGCTCGCCCCGAGGCGGCCAGCGACCGCAGCCGCTCGCGCTCGGGCCCTGTCCGGGGACGACCGCACGCAGGCCAGGGTACCGGCAGGAGGCCGGGCCGTCTCGCTCGGAGGCCGGGCCGTCTCGCTCAGAGGTAGGGCGGGAGGAGGGGAGAGAGGTGCCCGAAGAAGACGAAGAGCGCGAAGAGGACTGCGGGACTGAACGCGGTGTAGACCACCCAGGGCCGCTGGCGGCTCCGGCCGAGGAGCCATGCGCCGAGCCCAACGAGCGCCACGATCGCGCCCCAGAGGATCGCGCCGAGCAGCGTCCCGCCCGGGTTCGCGGCGAGCGACGGGGTGGCGAGGCCGACGGGCGCCTGCGTCTGGGCAGGGGGCGTGCTCGGACCGCCGGCGAGGCGCGTCGTGACGACACGGACCAGGCTGTCGCCCGGCACCGCCCGACCCACCAGGCGCGCCTGGACGACGAGGCGCTGCGCGGCGCTGAACAGCGGGTTGCACGTCGTGAGCGTCAGCTCCGGGAAGGACGAGGGGGCGAGGACGGAGGTGTCGGTCGGGAGCACGGTGAAGAGCCGGAAGACCCGGTAGCGGAAGCTCCCCTGGCGCGTGGTGATCAGGATCAGGCTGCCGGGATGGAGGTCGTTCAGCCGGTAGAAGGGACCGCTGTAGGTCGTGCGGTGCCCCGCGATGGCTGCGTTTCCCCGCTGGCCCGGGAGCGGGGTGCCGGGGTAGTGCCCGGGCCCCTCCTCGAGGTCGGGGACGCCAACGCCTTGCACGATCGCCTTGTCCACTCCGATGGACGGGATCTGGATGATCCCGACCGCGCTCCCCTCCGGAGGCGGCGGGCCGGCAGGGAGCGCGGCGCTCCCAGCCGTGCTGGCCCCCCCGGCGGCACTCGAGGGGTCGGCTACCCCGCGAGAGGACCCCGCTCCGGTGGCGCGCGACGCCTTCCTGGTGCTGGCGGACTGCGCCGTGCGGTCGCCGTGCAGCTCGTGGAGGAACTGGCTGCGCAGGGCGGCCTGCCGGTTCGCCTCGTAGAGCCCGGTGCCCCAGAGCTGGTAGGCGAGGAAGGCGAAGACCAGCAGGCCGAGGGTGACGAGAGAACGGCCCGCCAGCCCCGCGGCGCGAGACCAGAGCACCAGGCGATCCTACCCCTCGGCCTCGACGAGCTTGGCGCCCGGCCGGGTCCGTAGGGTTGCCGTGGACGGGTGCCCGCACGATCGGCACCAGGGTTCGCCCGCATGGTCGCTGCGGGGGTCCGCCCCTAACATTGCGATGGTTCTCTATGGCCTCTGCCATCCTCCTCCAGCAGGCGATCGCCCTCGCGGGGCGCTTTCCCGCCCTCGCCGGCGTCGACCTCGCGGTCGACGAAGGGGAGCTGATCCTCCTCAGCGGGAGCAACGGCGCGGGCAAGACCAGCTTGCTCCGGCTCTGTGCCGGCCTGCTCGAGATCCACTCCGGTCGAGCCTCGGTCCTCGGTCACGACCTGCGCCGGGAGCGGCGCGCGATCCGGTCGCGGGTGGGCTACCTGGCGCATTCCAGCCATCTCTACGACGACCTGACGGTCGAGGAGAACGTTCGCTTCGCCGCGCGGGCGGGGCGCGTCGGGCTCCACACGGTCGAGCCCGCCCTCGAGCGCCTCGGGCTGGCGGGGAGGCTCCGGACGCTCCCGCTCAGCCGCTGCTCGGCGGGGCAGCGTCGCCGGGCATCGCTTGCGGCACTGCTCGTACGCCAGCCCGAGCTCTGGCTCCTCGACGAACCGCACGCCGGTCTCGACGCCGACGGCCGTGACCTGCTGGACGGCCTGCTGGTCGAGCTCCGGGCGCACGGCGCCACTCTGGTCGTCGCGTCGCACGAGCCGGAGCGCGTCTGGCCGCTCGGCGCGCGCTGGTTGGTCATGGCGGGTGGCCGGCTGCGCCCTGCGGCCAGTGGCGCTCCGGCTGGGGGTGGGCTCTCGGCCAGTGGCGCGGCCAGTGCTACCGGGTCCGAACCGGCGAGGGGATTCGGGTTGGTGGCCCGCGGTGCCGCGGCCACACGTGGGGAGCCCGTCCATGTGGCGTGACGCCATCCTCGTGGCGCAGAAGGACCTGCGCGTCGAGCTCCGTTCCCGCGTCGCGACCAACCAGGTCGTGCCCTTCGCACTGGTCGTGCTGGTGCTCTTCGCGTTCGCGCTCGATCCGTCCACCGGCCTGCTCCGCCAGGCGGCGCCGGGGCTGTACTGGGTGGCGGTCTGCTTCGCGGCCGTGCTCGCGACCCAGCGCAGCTTCTCGCTCGAGCCGGGAGGAGACGCCCTGCGCTGCAGTGGGCTCGACGCGGCAGGGGTGTTCCTGGGTAAGGCCATCGCGGTCGCCCTCCAACTCGCGTTGCTCCAGGCGGTCCTCACCGCCGGGGTCGTCGTGCTGTACGGCGTCTCGCTCCGGGGCGGGATCATCCTCCTCGGGGCGGGGCTCGCGACCACGGTCGGCCTCGCGGCCTCGGGTGTGCTCTACGGGCTGCTCACCGGCGGCATCCAGGTTCGCGAGACGCTCCTCCCGCTGCTCCTGCTCCCGGTGCTCGCACCCGTGCTCCTCTCCGCCACGCGGGTCTGGTCGGCGGCGCTCGCCGGGACGCCGTCCTTCGCCGACCCGTGGCTCAGCCTCTTGGCCGTCTTCGCCGCGGTCTACACCGCCGCCGGCATCGTCGCTTTCCCCGCCCTCATGGAGGTGTCGTGATGCAACACGCCCTGAACCCATCCGCCGAAGGAACGCGTCTCGCCCCGGAGGAGCGAGTGCCGGGCGCTCGCAGGACGGGAGCTCCGGGGGGTGACTCCGGGCGGGAGGGCTGGTTGCGCCGCTGGTGGCTCCCGATCACGGGGGTCACGGGGGTCGTCGGGGTCGGGCTCACCGTCTGGCTCGGGCTCTGGGTGACGCCACCGTCGGCCGAGATGGCGAACCTGGTCCGGCTCCTCTACGTGCACCCGCCGGTGGCGTGGGTGTGCTACCTCGCGTTCTCGGTGACGACCCTCGCGAGCCTCGCCTACCTCTGGCCCCGGACCAGGGCGATGGGTTGGGACTGGCTGGCCGGCGCGTCGGCCGAGGTTGGTGTCGTCTTCGCCGGGCTCACCCTCGCCAGCGGCTCGATCTGGGGAAAGCCGACCTGGGGAACCTGGTGGGTGTGGGACGCGCGCCTCACCACGACGGCGATCCTCGCCGTGCTCTACGTCGGCTACCTCGCGCTACGGCGGGTTCCGGCGGACCCGACTGTGGCGGCGAAGCGCTCGGCGATCGCGGCGATCATCGCCTTCGCCGACGTCCCGATCAACTACCTCTCCGTCTACTGGTGGAACACGCTCCACCAGACGGGCACCGTCTTGAACCCGACCCAACAGATCAAGGTGGAGGGCATCATGGCCTGGACGCTCCTTCTCGGCTTCGTGGCGTTCACCCTCGTCTACGTCTGGATGACCGGGGTCCGGTTTCGCATCGCCGCGCTGGACGCCCGCCTCGACTCCGAGGGTCTCGAGATCGCCCTCGCGGAGCGCGAGAGCGAAGGAGTCACCCAGGGGGCGGACGCAGAATCGGCCACCCGCTCGCTGTCCGGGGTAGGCATCGGCCTCGCCGCGCCCGAGGGCGCGCACTTCGTGGCGGCAGGGGGCGAGCAGTGAACGGCTACGTGGAGCTCGGCTACCTGGTGGTCCTCGGCAGCCTGGCCGTCTACTCCGTGTCGCTCGCCACGCGCCATCGCCGCTCTGCGCAGACCGTTCGCGTCGTCGAAGCCGCCCGCCTCGTCGCAGCGGCCGGCGCGGCCGGGCAGGTGACCGCCGAAACCTCCGGCCCTGGCGCAGGAGCAGCGCGCGCGGCCGCGGCGCCGGTGGCACCGGCCGCACCTGCTGCACCGGCTGGAGCCGGGGCGGCCCTGCCCGCGTCGGGTGGCCGAGCGGGCTCGGACCCGCCACCAGCGACCTACCTGCCGCCGACCGCCCCCGCGGGGGAGAGCGAGTGACTGCGCCACCGACGCTCTCCGGGCGAACGCGCGACCGGGCCACCGACGACCGGGCCATCGACGACCGGGCCATCGACGACCAGGCCGAGCGGACGGGCGCCGGGGCGAGCCAGCGCTCGGCCAGGGCGTCGCTCGTCGAGACTCGCCCGGGGGAGCTCGTGACGGCACCGGACGAGAGGACCGGGGCCGGCGCAGGCTCGCCGGACGTCGGCCCGCCGCTCGGCGCGGACGGCCCGGGCAGTTCCGACGGCGCCCCGCCGGGCGGCCGCGGTGGCCGGGGGGGAGGCGGCGGCTCGGGTGGTGACGGTGGCGGCTCCGAGGACGGCGACCCCACCGCCGGCGGGGGCGACCCCACCCTCGGGGGCGCTGCCGGTCGGACGCCGACCCTGGTCACCCGCCGGGCCGGGTCGCCGTCCCGGAAGATGACGCGACGCCAGTGGGTCGTCGGCGCAGTCATCGTCGCTGCGCTCGTCTTCCTCCTGGTGAAGGGGATCGGGAGTGCGCTCCAGTTCTACCTCCCGGTCAACAAGGCCGTCGCGGAGCGGACGACGCTCGGCACCTCGTCCTTCCGCATCGAGGGGAAGGTCGTTCCTGGGACGGTCCGCCAGATCCCGGGCGGTGTCGCCTTCTCCGTCACCGCCGGCGGGGTCACGGTCCCGGTGCACAGCATCGGCAACCCCCCACAGCTCTTCGCCGCGGGGATCGAGGTCGTGCTGGCCGGCCACTTCGCAACGAGGGGGTCCACCTTCTACTCGAACCAGATCCTCGTGAAGCACTCCTCGACCTACCTGCCCGCAACGTCGGCGAGCAAGGGCTCGACGAGCGCCGCGGGCGCGCCGGCGAACACGAGCGGAGCGGCCACCGCCAGCTCGGGTGCGGCCGGGAGCGGGTCGAGTGGGGCGGCCGGGTGAACGCGGCCCTCGGCCGGAGCGGGGTCCTCCTCGCGTTCGCCGCTGCCGTCGTCGGCATCGTCGTCGTGCTGGTGGGGCTGTTCCGCAACCGCCCCGCGCTCGTGCGTTCCGGGCGCACGTACGCGTGGCTGGTCCTCGCCGGCGCGGTGGCGGCGACCATCGCGATGGAGCATGCCTTCCTGACGCACGACTTCCGCCTCGCCTACGTGGCGCAGAACAACTCTCGCCAGACACCGCTCCTCTACGACATCACGGGGATGTGGTCGGCGCTCCAGGGCTCCCTCCTCCTCTGGGGCCTCGTGCTCGCGGGGTACCTGGTCGCCATGGTCACCCACTTCCGCCGACGCCTCACCGACCCCCTGGTCGGCTGGGCGACGGTCGTGATGCTCGCCGTGAGCGCCTTCTTCTTCGGCCTGATGGTGGGACCTGCCACACCCTTCGCGACGGTGAAGGGCGTGCCGCCGGTGAACGGGCCGGGGCCGGACCCGCTCCTCCAGCAGAGGGCGCTGGTCGCGTTCCACCCGCCGCTGCTCTACCTCGGCTTCGTGGGCTTCACCGTGCCGTTCGCCTTCGCGATCGCCTCACTCGTCACCGGGCGACTCCGCGAGGGCTGGTTGCGCGAGATGCGGAGCTGGACGCTGTTCGCGTGGGGCTGCCTCGGCTTCGGGATCGTCCTCGGGGCGTGGTGGAGCTACCAGGTGCTCGGCTGGGGTGGGTTCTGGGCCTGGGACCCGGTCGAGAACGCGGCGTTCCTGCCCTGGTTGACCGGGACCGCGTACCTGCACTCGGCTGTTGCGCAGGAACGGCGGGGACTCCTACGCGTCTGGAACCTCTCCCTCATCATCGCCACCTTCTCCCTCACCATCCTCGGGACCTTCCTCACGCGCTCCGGGGACGTCCAGTCCGTGCACGCCTTCTCGGACTCGAACCTGGGTGACGTGCTGATGGCCTTCTTCCTCGTGGTGGTGCTGTCCGGGGTGGGCCTGATCGCGTGGCGTGGCGACAAGCTCCGTGCGCCCGGTCGGGTCGAGACCCTCTGGTCCCGGGAGGGGGCCTTCCTCGCGAACAACATCGCGTTCGCCGCGTTCGCGTTCGTCGTCCTGCTCGGCACGGTGTTCCCGCTGTTCGTGCAGGCCCTCCAGGGCTACCAGGTGAGTGTCGGCGCGCCGTACTTCGACACCGTCACCACCCCGATCGCGCTCGCGCTGCTGTTCCTCATGGCGATCGGCCCGGCGCTGCCCTGGCGGCGGGCGAATGGGGAGGCCGCGCTGAAGCGCCTGTACTGGCCGGCGTGGGCCGCGACGGCGACGGTCGTCGGCTGCGTCGTGGCGGGCGTGCGCGGGATCTCGCTCCTCGTCGCGTTCGGTCTCGCTGCCTTCGCCGCGGCCTCTGCAGCGCGTTCCCTGTGGCGCACCACGCGTGCCGCGCTCGCGGCGGGCCGGGGCCCGCTGTCGGCAGCTGGGAGCCGTTCCAACGGCGGGATGGTGGTCCACCTCGGCGTGGCGATCATCGCGGTCGCGCTCGTCGCCGCGACCCACTACGGCCAGCGTGGCCAGGTCACGCTCCGGCGGGGCCAGAGCGCCACCTTCGACGGGCACCGCATCACCTACCTCGGCACGCGCACGGTCGTCACGCCCTCGGAGACCTCCGACGAGGCGATCGTGCGGGTGGACCGGAGCCGGATCCTCTACCCGGGCGTGAGCCAGTTCGGGACGTCGACGGAGGCGGTGGGCAGTCCTGCGATCGACTCGGGCGCCCGTGACGACGTCTACCTCACCTTCGTCGGCCCTCCGGGGAAGGCGGGGGGGGCGGCGACGATCGGGGTGATCGTGCAGCCGCTCGTGGCGTGGCTCTGGATCGGGGGTGGCGTGATGGCGGCCGGCACCCTGCTGGCCCTGTTCCCGCGGCGCCGCCGCCGCCCGCAGCCGCTCGACGGTGCCGGACCGACGGCTGCCCGGGGCGCGGCGGAGCCGCCCGCACCCACGCCGGCGATGGCGGCGGCCGGGGGCGGGAGCCCCGCGTGAGGGCGCGGGGGGTCGTGGGGATCCGCCCGTGAGCTCGGTGGTGGACCGCTCCCGAGCGTCCGCGGCCGGCGGCGTGACGCCGCCGTTGGCGCCAGCGCGCGCCGACGACGGGGCGGTGCCGACGGATGTCGCCGGACACGGCGCGGCGTCCGGTGCGGTGGCGGGCGCGGACGGGGCCCCTCCGGCACGCCGGAAGTGGCGCTGGCTCACGCCGACCAGGGCGGTCGCGCTCCTGGTCGGCCTCGTCGCCGTCGGCTTCGGCATCGTCGCGCTGCGTCAGCCGACCGTGGGCGCCCGTGAGGCGTCGACACCCCTGCTCGGCAAGCCGGCGCCGCCGCTCACCGCCGGCCACTTCTCGGGCCCACCGCTGCGCCCGCTCCTCGGCCACTACACGGTCGTGAACTTCTTCGCGAGCTGGTGCCCGGACTGCATGACCGAGGCCCCGCAGCTCGCCCAGTTCGTCTCGGCCGAGGCCCGCTCGGGGGTCCAGCTCGTGATGGTGGACGACTTCGGCGACTCGGTGAGTGGGGCCCGCCTCTTCCTCAGCGAAACCGGCGTACGCTCCACCGTCCTCGCGGACACGACCGGGGCCACCGCCCTGGCCTGGGGCGTCCACCTGCCACCGGAGACCTTCGTCGTCTCGCCGGCGGGCGTGGTCGTGGCCAAGTTCGTCGGGCCGGTCTCGGCCGTGCAGCTCGAGCAGCTCGTGGTCCCGACGGCGTGAGCGGCGTGACCGGATCCCACTCGAGCGGGCTCGTCGCCACGCTCCGGCGCCGAGCCGGCTGGCTCCTCCTCGGCCTCGTCCTGGTCGTGGCCCTCGTCGCGGGCTCCGGGCAGTTCGGGAGCGGTCACGAGAGCGCCGCCTCCCGGGCGGCGGCGCTCGATCGTGAGCTGCGCTGCCCGAGCTGCGTCGACCTGTCCGTCGCCCAGTCCGACGCCATCACGGCGCTCGCCATCCGGGTCTACGTCGCCCACGCGGTGGCCCGGGGTGACAGCGACCGCGCGATCATCGGCTACCTCGAGAGCCGCTACGGGGCAAGCGTGCTGATGGCGCCGGGGACGAGCGGGCCGGGGGCGAGCCTGTGGTACCTCGCGGGCGGGTTCGGGCTGCTCGTCGTGGTCGCTGCCGGAGGGTTCCTCCTCTTCCGGGCTCGCCAGCCCGTCGACGAGCTGCGCCCGAGCGCGGAGGACTCGGCACTCGTCGCTCGGGCGCGGTCGGCGAGCCCGGCCGGGTCGGAGCTCACCGGGCCGAGGTCGACAGCCCGTGGGCCGGAGCGGGAGCGGATGCCGACTGGGCCGGGGTCGGGGGCGGCGAACGAAGCGCAGGAGCCGGCATGGCGCGAGTGATGCCGGCGGGGCTCGGCGAGCTGGTCGACGAGCGCCAGGCGGCCCTCGAGGCGCTCGAGCGCCTGGAGGGCGATCATCGGGCGGGCCTGCTCGACGAGGACGACTACCGGCTGCTGCTCGACGAGGCGACGGTGCGCGCCGCGCGCGCCCTTCGCGCCCTCGAGGCGGCAGGTGGGCTTCGCGAGGGGTCGGAGCCAGGCGCCGGTGAGGAGCGGGGCAGCCCGGCTGGGGATGCGAGCGAGGGAGCAGTGCCCGACGAGCCCGCCGCCGAGGCGCCCGCGCCGTCGGCCGGCCGTCGAGCCGAGACCGCTCCTCCCGTCTCCGAGCCAACTGGCGACCAGTCGGCTGGTGCCCCGCTCACTAGCGGCGAGCCGTTGGCAGTCGGGGTTGGCGGCAGCGGGGAGCAGCACCGGCAGCGCTCCGTCTCGTCGGGCGGGCGGTCGGGGACGAGCCCCCGGCCAAGACGTCGGCGCTGGCTCCTCGGCGGATCGGTGGCTGCCTTCGCGGTTGCGGCCGGCGTCCTGGTCGGGTCCTTCGCCACCAACCGACTCCCGGGGCAGACCATCTCGGGATCGGTCCGGGTCTCCTCGGAGCAGCGGATCGCGGAGCAGCTCGTCCAGGGGAGGGAGCTGGTCGCCGAGGGCCGAGACGTCGTCGCGCTGCGTCTCTTCCGCACCATCCTTTCCGAGGATGCCGGCCAGCCCGAGGCGCTCGCCTACGAGGGTTGGCTGCTCCGGCTCGCCGGCGACCAGGCGCACGAGCCCGGGCTCGTCGCCGACGGACGCTCGTTGATCTCGGAGGCGATCCAGCTGGACCCCACCTACCCGGATGCACACCTGTTCCTCGGGCTGCTGCTCGCGGAGGACGACCACGACCTGCGCGATGCGGTCATCCAGCTGCGGTTGTTCCTCGCGGATCACCCGAGCACCGCGCTCGTCCAGCGCGCGGGCCCGCAGATCGACGCTGCGTTCCACGAGGCCGGACTGGCACCGCCTGTACCTCGTTCCGGCCACTGAGCCGTGGGCACGGCGGGGTGCCGGCAGAGCCGGGAACTGCCGGGCGGCCGGCTGCGTTCCTGACGGGTATGGGCTTCTTCGACCGCAACCGCAAGGCGCTCGCAAAGCGCGGGATCGACCCGGCGCGGCTCCCCCCCGGCCAGTACCTGACCGAACGCTTCCCCGTGCTCCAGACCGGTGGCGTACCCCGCTACGACGACCTCGCTGCCTGGCGCCTCGAGCTCTCCGGCCTCGTCCGCCAGCCGCGCGCGCTCTCCTTCGCCGAGCTCGCCGCAATGGCCCAGGAGGAGGTGACGGTGGACATCCACTGCGTCACGAAGTGGTCGCGCTTCGACACGGTCTGGCGGGGCGTGCGCGTCGTCGACGTGCTCGCTGCCGCCGGCGGTGCTCGGCCCGAGGCTCGCCACGTGCTGGCGCACGGAGAGGGGGGGTACAGCGCGAACGTGCCCCTCGACGACCTCGTCGGTGCGCGTCCGGCGCTGCTCGCCCTCCAACACGGCGGCGCGCCGCTCGCGCCGGAGCACGGCTTTCCCGTCCGGCTCCTCGTGCCGCACCTGTACTTCTGGAAGTCGGTCAAGTGGCTGCGTGGCCTGGAGCTCCTCCCGGCCGACAAGCCGGGCTACTGGGAGCGGGCGGGCTACCACAACTACGGGGACCCCTTCCGCGAGCAGCGCTACTGGGAGGACTGAGCCTCGGCTCGCCGGGCGGCCCGGCAGTGACCCCGCTCGACCCGGCCCGGTTCACGCGGCGGGACCTCCCGAGGAAGTCGAGCGCAGCGGAGCCGACCGTCCGTCCCGGCTCAGGTCGGCCCGGCCCCCGAGAGCAGGACCTGACCGTCCTGGGCGAGGATCTCCACGCGCGCCCAGCCGGTCCAGCGGGCTGCGCACGACATCTGCACCTCTTCGGTCTTCCCGGCGACGGTGCGAAAGGTGCCGGCGTCGACCCATCGGGTGTGGTGGCCGGCGACCTGCACACGGAGGATCTCCCCTGCCGGCGCCCCCGACAGCTCGACCTCCAGTGCACTGCCCCAGGCCCGGGGGCTGAGCCGCACGCTCGCTCGCGTTCCCGAGGCGCTCGTGAGCTCGATGGCCGTCCCAGCCGTCGGGGGCCGTCCGGGGTGGCTCGCCTGCCCGGTGCGGGCCACGAACGCGCCGACGCCGCCGCCGACGACGAAGACCCCGGCCGCGACCCCGACGAGGGCAGCCCAGCGGCGCCTGGCCGATACCCCGCCGGCGACGCCGGATCGCGCTCGCCCCGTCGGCCCGTCGTGCCCGCGCGTTCGCGCGGGAGGAACCGACCCGCCCGGTGAGAGGCGAGCGACACCGGGAGGGGGTGAGCCCGTCGTGGCCGCCGGTCCGGTTTCGCCGATCTCGGCGCCAGCGATCTCGGCATCGAGAGCCGCCTCCACGGTGCGGGCCAACGAGGGCGGCATGCGCACGTCGTCGGCCACATGGTCCGCATCGGCGAGGCGGAGGAGCCCGGCCACGGCGGAGAGGTCGGCCAGGGTCTCCGCGCAGCCCCGGCACCCAGCGAGGTGCCCGTCGAGGGCGGCCTGCTCCGTCATGGCAAGGGCGCCGAGCGCCGCGAGGGCGAGCTCGCCCTCTCGATCAGGACAGGGAGCCGACGGCTCGCCGGGAACCGACTCCGCGGCCGGAACCGACTCCGCGGCCGGAACCGACTCCGCGGCCGGAACCGACTCCGCTCCGGGACCCAGCGGTTCAGGGGCAGCCGGCTCGCCCGAGCCCACGTGGCCTGCGCTCGTCACAGCTGA
>JAJYWE010000003.1:60906-71989 GCA_021791675.1 Actinomycetes bacterium
CCGCGGCCGGAACCGACTCCGCGGCCGGAACCGACTCCGCGGCCGGAACCGACTCCGCTCCGGGACCCAGCGGTTCAGGGGCAGCCGGCTCGCCCGAGCCCACGTGGCCTGCGCTCGTCACAGCTGATCCACCGCACTCGCCCCCACGGCGTCTCCGCTCCCCACACCTCGCTGCTCCCTGCTCCGCGGACCCCGACCCTCCTCGCTCCTCGTGGCCCTGCGGTCCACGACACCGAGCTCCTCGAGGGCGAGGCGCAGTGAGCGCAGGCCGTAGTAGCAGCGGCTCCGGACCGTGCCCTCCGGGAGCTCGAGGCGGGACGCGACCTCGCTCGCCCGCTGGTCGCGGAGGTAGACCTCGACCAGCGCTTGGCGGTGCTCCGGGCGGACACGCCGGAGTGCCTCCTCGACCTGCCAGGCGAGGAGGGTCGACTCGAGGTGCTCTTCGGCGAGGTCCCCGCCGAGCGCCGCCTCGATCTCGTCGGGGGGCAGCGCCTCGCTCGGGCGGAGGCGGCGGGCCCTTCCGGCATCGACGACGAGGTTGCGCAGGATCGAGAAGAGCCAGGTCCGAAGGGAGGCCCGAGCGGGATCGAAACGGTTCCGCGCACGCCACGCCCGGAGGAACGTCTCCTGTACCAGCTCCTCTGCGAGCTGGCGATCCGCCGTCAGGCGGAGCGCGACGCCGTAGAGCTCGCCCCCGTGGTCCCGGAACGCGCTCCGGATGCCGGCGGCATCGAGCCCGTCGCCGACGCTCCAGCCACCGGGCAGCTCGGCGTCCGGGCAGGGAGCGGCGACCTCGCAACGGGCGTCGACCACGAGCGGGCTCACCGGGTCCGCCTCCGCAGCGGAACCTCCGCTCCCGGCGCCGTCAGTTCCGGCCGGGGGGACATGCCTGAACCGCCCACGCTCTCTCCACACCACGACCTACGTTGGCCCAACCGGCTTCGTTCAGCCCAGCCCCCCTGTTCACGCCGCACGGAGATCCTCCTCCCCGGCGTCGTCCCACGTGGCGCTCAGATCTGCGCCGAGCAGACCTCGTCGCCCCTCGCCCGCGAGGAGATCCGGACGGGCGTCGCCTGACCCGACAGGGCGGCGAGCATCCCCCGCACCATCCCGCGGTCGACGGCGCACAACACCGGGTTCGCGACGGCGGCGTCGCCGAAGGGGCAGGCGTCTGCGACGACAGACGGCAGCGGGCCGGCGGCCTCGAGCCGGGCAGCGAAGCCGTGGGCGGTGAGGGCATCCGCTACCGCACCGAGGGCCGCCCGAACCGAGCGCGTGCTCTCGCCGGGCGACATCTGGAGCCCGAGTGCCCGGCCGTACTCCTCTCCGACCTCCTCTGCAAGACACTCCGCGATGTCGCGGGGGAGGGCATCCAGGAGGCGCTCGAGGAGGAGGAAGACGAGTGCCGCCGGGTTCCCCGGCGCGCTCGGCCCGCCGGTGACGGCGAGCCCTCGAGGGCTGCGGTAGCGGCGGGAGGGTCGGCCGGCCCCGCCGTCGCGAGCGCGTTCGAGCAGTGCCTCGAGGTAGCCACCGGCGGCGAGACGGTCGAGGTGGTGCCGGGCGACGTTCGGGTGGAGCGCGAAGTGCCTCGCCACCTCGCTCGCCGTGACCCCTTCCGCGCGGCGCGCGTAGAGGTAGATCGCCCGGCGGGTGGGGTCGCCGAAGGCAGCGGTGACGGCGGTGACCATGGCTGCGAAGGCCTGGTCGTCGGTGGGTGGCCAGGCGAGGGGCGGGGTCTGGCCGGTCCCGGCTGCCCGCACCCGGCTGGGGGAGGGCGTGCCCGCAGATGGGGCGCTCGCGGACGGCGTGCCCGGACACGGGCTGCCCGGGGAGTGGGCAGGCTGACCGGTGGAGGCCGATGCCGTCGCCCGCGTGACGAGCCCGTGTCGCTGCTCCGACCGGCCAGGCCCGCCCGGCATCTCGTCGAAGTCCACGCCGTTAGCGTACCGAGGACGGACGGGCGAGTCCGGCCGACGCAGTCGACCGGCGCCCCCGAGTTCGGGAGACGGATCCATGAGCGCGGACGCAGGAGCCCTCGAGCGAGCCGTCTCCGGCGTGGAGGAGCCCGAGCTCCGGCTCCCCCTCGGCGAGGCGGGACTCGTCCGCGAGGTGCGCAGCCGCTGGGGGCGCACGACCGTCTCCATCGGTCTGCTGCACCCGGACCATCCGCAGCTCGGTGAGCTGCGCCGGCGCGCCGAGGCGGCGCTCGCCGGTGCAGGCGCTCGGGATGCCCAGGTCGATCTGGTCCCGCTCGGGGAGGAGGAGGCGGCGGCGCTCGCCCGCCGGCTCCGCGAGCGCTCTGCTGCTCCGGCGGGCGCGGGGCCGGATGGCGCACCGGTGGCACCGCTCGGTCACGAGCAGGGTCGTGGCAATCCCTTCACCCGTCAGGGCTCGCGCACGCGCGTCCTCGGCATCTCCTCTGGCAAGGGGGGGGTCGGCAAGTCCTCGGTCACCGTGAACCTCGCGGTCGCGCTCGCGGCCAGGGGCGCATCCGTCGCGGTGCTCGACGCCGACGTCTACGGCTTCTCGGTTCCCCGGATGCTCGGTCTCAACCGGGCTCCGCTCGTCGTGGGCGACCTGTTGATCCCGCCGGTTGCGCATGGAGTGGCGTGTATCTCGATGGGGTTCTTCGTCGACGACGACACCCCGATCATCTGGCGGGGTCCCATGCTCCACAAGGCGCTCGAGCAGTTCCTCGCCGACACCTGGTGGGGCGAGGTGGACTTCCTCGTGATCGACATGCCCCCCGGCACCGGCGACGTGGCCCTCTCGATGGCCCAGTACCTCCCGCGGTCGGAGGTCTACGTCGTCACCACGCCCCAGACCGCGGCGCAGCGGGTGGCCGCCCGCTCGGCGCTCGCGGCGCGCAAGCTCAAGCTGCCGGTCCGTGGCGTCGTGGAGAACATGTCGTACTTCCGCGGCGACGACGGCCGACGATACGAGCTCTTCGGTCGTGGTGGCGGTGCCGCGCTCGCCGCTCAGCTCGGGGTCCCACTGCTCGGGACGATGCCGCTCCTCCCTGCGGTCGGCGAGGGAGGTGACGCGGGGGTCCCGGTCGGCGTCTCGGACCCCGAAGGCGAGGCCGCACAGGCCTTCGCCGCACTCGCGGATGCGATCCGCGCGCTCGGTCCAGCCCGGGTCTACCGCTCGGAGCTGCGGCTCTCCTGAGCGGGCTCGGCTCCGAGCGGGCCGAGCACGACCGCCTCGCGACGCGAGGCGGAGGTTGCCTTCCTCTCGGCCGAGTCCTGTCACAGCGCCGGCCTAGCGTGGTGGCGTGGTCGCAGCCGGCGTGTCGGGGGAGGGGGCTCTTGCTCCGGTCGCTGAGATCCCGGTTGCTCGGAGTCCGGCCACTCCGAACGCTCCCCGCGGTGGTTCCGACCGCGAGCCGCTCCGCTCGGCGCGCGCTGCTCGCTGGGCCGCCACGATGGAAGGGACCGCTGGCCCGGCGGGAATGGTCCTCGCGCACGACCGGGGAGAGGAGCCACGAGTCGGGCCGAGACGGATGGACCGAGTCGCGCGGGAGGAAGCGGAGGCGTCCTCACTGGCTGCCGGCGCAACGAGAGCCCGGGCGGCCGGGAACCGAGCCCGTCCGGAGGAGCCCGACTCCGAGCGCACCTGCTTCGAACGGGACCGGGACCGGATCCTGCACTCGGCGGCGTTCCGGCGTCTCGCGGGGAAGACCCAGGCCTTCATCTTCCCCGACGACCACCAGCGCACCCGGTTGACCCACGCGCTCGAGGTCGCCCAGGTCGCCGTCGCGGTCTCGCGGGCGACCGGGCTCAACGTGGCGCTCACGGAGGCGATCGCGCTCGGCCACGACTGTGGCCACGGCCCGGGCGGGCACGCCAGTGAGGATGCGTTCGACAGCCTCCTCGAAGGGGGCTTCGACCACGCCACCTTCGGTGCAGACGTCGTGCTCGCGCCGCTCAACCTCTGCCGTGAGACCGCCGACGGGATCCGGAACCACTCCTGGTCGCGACCGGTCCCGAGTACCCCCGAAGGTGCCGTGGTGAGCTGGGCCGACCGCATCGCCTACGTGGCGCACGACCTCGAGGACGCAGTGGCAGCCGGGATCGTCACACCGGCCGACGTGCCGGGCGATCTCCGCCGGGAGATCGGCGAGCGCCGCTCGGGCCAGCTCCGCTGCTTCATCGACGCGCTCGTGGACGGCATCCGCTCGAGTGGCCGGGTCGCCATGGCGACCGGTCCCGCGGCCGCGCTGGCGGAGCTGCGCCGGTTCAACTACGAGCGCATCTACACCCGCCCAGAGTCGCTCTCCCAGGGGGCGACCGTGGTGCGGGTCCTCAGAGCCCTCGTGGAGTACTGGACGGAGCGCCCGGAGCGGCTGGCCTCGCGCGAGGTCCAGGTCCCGGATGCGGCCTGGGCGAGGCGCCAGGCAGTGATCCACGTTGCGGGCATGACCGACCGCTACGCGTTCCGCTCAGCCGTCGAGCTCCTCGGGTGGGACCCGTCGCGCCTTCCTCGCGGGATCGACGCCCCCACCTGAGCCCTTGTCGGGGAGCTAGCGTCACCTGCGTGGTGCGTGAGGATCGAACGAACAGCCCGGTCGAGGCGGACCAGCGACCGGCCGACGACGCGGAGTGGGGCGGAGTGCCGAATGCCACCAACCGGCGGCTCCTCTCGACGCTGCTGCTGGTGGCAGTCGTCGTCGTCGTGCTCGCACTGGCGCTCTGGAGCGGGCTCACTGCGCCGTTCGGGGGTTCCCCCCCTCCGACCGCCGCGCCGGCTGGCCCAGCCTTCGTGGTGCCGGCGAGCACGGTCTGAGCGTCGCCAGCTGCCCGAGAGGGGACGGCGCCGCCGCCCCGTACCATGGGCCGGGGTCGACGGAGGAGGTCAGGCGTGGAAGTGCGGATCGGGGTCGTCGAGTCGCCTCGGGAGGTCGAAGTGGATCTGCCGGACGACACCGACCGGGAGGCGCTCCTCGCTGAGCTGGATGCGCTGCTCGCCAAGGGAGCCGGCGTGCTCTGGCTGACCGACCGCAAGGGACGGCGCGTGGGCCTCGCCGGCGGGCGCGTCGCCTGGGTCCAGGTCGGCACCGTGAGCACCGAGCGCCGGGTCGGTTTCGGCGCGTCCTGAGCGCCGCCGTGCTGCCCGACGCGAGCCCGTCCCGTCATGGCCGTGACCGGCAGGCCGCGCGACCCACTCGACCGCCGCCTGGTGTTCGTGACGGGCAAGGGCGGTGTGGGCAAGACCACCGTCGCGGCCGGCATCGCGGAGCGAGCGTCGGCTTCGGGGCGCCGGACGCTGCTCTGCGAGGTCGACGGGAAGGGTGACGCGGGGGCGTGCTTCGAGCACGCCGCCGTCTCCTTCGAGCCCGTCCCGGTCCAGCGGGACCTCTGGCTCATGACGATGGACACCGAGGCCGCTCTCCGGGAGTACCTGCGGATCTTCCTCCGCCTCCCCCTGGTTGCCCGGCTCGGTCCGCTGGCTCGCGCGTTCGACTTCGTCGCCACCGCGGCGCCGGGGGTGCGGGAGATCCTCGTGGTCGGCAAGCTCTGCTGGGAGGTCCGCCAGCGTTCCTACGATTTGATCGTCGTCGACGCTGCGGCTTCCGGTCACATCGTGAGCCAGCTCGGTGCACCCCAGGCGATCAACGACCTCGTCCGCGTGGGTCTCGTTCGTCAACAGACGGACTGGATGCTCGAGCTGCTCTCCGAGCCCGCCACCACCGGGGTGGTCGTCGTCACCACGCCGGAGGAGATGCCGGTTGCCGAGACGCTCGAGCTCACGGCCGCGCTGCGCAGCGAGACGACGGTCGACGTCGCGGCGGTCGTCGTGAACCGGGTCCTGCCCGAGCTGTTCGCGGCGCGCGAAGAGGAGGTCTTCGAGGGGTTGGGGCGACCAGCGGTGGTTGCGCACCTCGCCGGGGCGCTCGAGGCCGATCCCGTGCCGCTGCTGGACGCCGCTCGCCTTGCCGTCACGTTGCGCCGGACGGGTGCCGGGCACCTCGAGCGGCTCCGTGCCGCCCTCCCCGGCGACATTCCCACCCTCTACCTGCCCTACCTCTTCGCGCGGGAGCAGGGGCGCCGCGCGACCCGCCGCATCGCCGACGAACTCGCCGCGGAGCTCGGATGACGGCGGGAGCCGGAGGCCGGCGAACGGCCGGGGCGGGACGGACGACCGGGGCGGGACGAACGGCCGGGGCGGGACGGACGGACCGGGGCGACCTGGAGGCGCTGGTGGCGGCGCGCGAGATCGTCGTGTGCTGCGGCCCCGGCGGCGTTGGCAAGACGAGCACTGCCGCAGCGATCGGGACCATGGCGGCACTTCGCCACGGGGGCCGGGTCCTCGTGGTCACGGTGGACCCGGCGCGCCGGCTGGCGACGGCACTCGGGCTGTCGGGGATCGGCAACGACGCAACCGTCGTGCCGCCTGCCGCGCTGGCTGGTACGGGGCTCACCTTCCGCGGCCAGCTCGAGGTGGCGATGCTCGACACCAAGCAGTCCTGGGACGACCTCGTTCGTCGCCACGCCCCGGACCGGCGCAGCGCGGAGGAGATCCTCGCCAACCCTCTCTACGAGAACGTGGCGGGCCGCTTCGTCCAGAGCCACGACTACATCGCCGCGGAGCGCCTCTACGAGCTACACCTCCAGGGGGACTACGACCTGATCGTGGTGGACACCCCGCCCTCGCGCAACGCGATCGACTTCCTCGAGGCGCCGCGGCGGATGGCGGAGTTCTTCTCGTCCCGGCTCCTGCGCTGGCTGGTCGCGCCCTACCGCGTCCGGCTCGTGAACCTGGCCTCCCGGCCGTTCACCCAGGTGGCAGATCGAATCCTCGGGAGCGCATTCCTCGCCGACGTGACGGAGTTCTTCCTCGCCTTCCAGGGCATGTACGACGGTTTCGTCGAGCGGGCAGCCGCGGTCCAGGCACTCCTGGCGGACCCGCGGACGACCTTCGTCACCGTCTCGACCCTGGAGCCGGCGGCCCGGCGCGAAGCCGAGGTCCTCATGTCCGAGCTCATCGCGCGTGGGCTCCCGCTCGGCGCGCTCGTCCTCAACAAGGTCTTGCCGGGCTACTTGCTGGATCCGGCGCCGGCCGCAACGGCCGAGCGTCTCCGAGCCGACGCCGCTGGGGTCGCCGCGACGCTGCTCGCCGCGGGGCCGGAGGGGCTCCCGCCGGATGCCGACGAGCGCCTCGTCGCCGGCGTGCTGAACGAGGTCGCCGAGAGCTACCTCGGGTATCGGGTCGTGGCGCGCCGTGAGGCGGAGCAACGGGCCCGCCTCGGCGCCCTGCCCTCGGTCGTCGTGAGCGTGCCCTACCTCGACCAGGACGTGCACGACCTCGCAAGCCTCGTTCGCCTCGGCGAAGCGCTCTTCACCTGACCCCACTCCGGCGGACTCGACGCCCGGCAGGCTCCAGGCCGCGCCGGGTGGCGGCCGTAGGCTCGAGGGTGATGCTCGACTACCACCTCCATCTCTGGCCACACGGCGAGGGGCCGGTCGAGCCCGCACTCGAGCAGGTCGCGGCCTACTGCGAGCGGGCAGCCGCGGCTGGGGTCACCGAGGTGGCGCTGACGGAGCACCTGTTTCGCTTCCGCCAGGCCGATGCCTTGCTCGGGGGGTGGTGGGCCGAGGAGCCCGATCCCCTGTTGCGCGCCCAGATGGCGTCGTACTGGCAGACCCACCAGGGGGCCGACCTCGATCGTTACGTCGAGGTCGCGCTGGCAGCCCGTGAGTCGGGGCTCCCAGTCGTGATCGGGCTCGAAGTGGACTACTACCGCGGTTCGATGGACCGCGTCGCCGCACTCCTCGCGGGTTATCCCTTCGACGTGCTCCTCGGCTCGATCCACTGGCTCGGCGCGTGGATGTTCGACGACGTCGGAGACCCGGTCGCCCAGGCGGCCTGGGAGCGCTGGGGCGTCGAACAGGCCTGGTCGGCCTACACCGAGGCGCTCTGCGAGCTCGCCGAGACGAGGACCTGCGACGTGCTCGCGCACCCCGACCTGGCGAAGGTCGCCGGCCACCGCCCGGCTCGGCCGACCGAGCACTACGACCGGATGGCAGAGGTCGCGGCTCGCACCGGCATGGCTGCGGAGGTCTCGAGCGCCGGCCTGCGCAAGCCCGTCTGCGAGGTCTACCCCGCTCCGGAGCTGCTCAGCCGATTTGCCGCAGCGGGCGTGCCGGTGACGACCGCGTCGGACGCGCACCGGCTCGCCGACGTGGCCGACCGGGCGGCGGTGCTCCGGCAGATGGTGACCGCGAGCGGCTACCGCTCGCTCGCCACGTATCGCGCACGCCGGCGCGGGCAGTTGGTGCTCGAACCGTCGGCCGGCGAGGTCGAGCGGTCGTGAGCACGCCGGAGGACCTGGCGCGCCACCTCGTCTCGCTGCCCGAGGACGACCTCGCGCACCTGCGCCGTTTGATGGGCTACTGGGGTCTCCTGGCCGACCTCTGCTTCTCCGATCTCCTCCTCGCCGCACGGCTCCGACCGGACCCGGCGGCACCCCCGATGCCGGGGGCGTTCGTCGTGCTCGCCCAGATCCGGCCGACCACGGGACGGACGATCCTGCAGGAAGACCTGGTCGGAGCGGTGCTCACCCGTGCCGAGCAGCCTCTGCTCGCGCAGGCGTTCGACTCCGAGGAGGTCGTGGACGGGGAGGCGCAGGGGCGCAACAGCCCGGAGCGGATGCGGGTCCAGTGCATCCCGGTCCGCCACGAGGGCCGAATGGTCGCCGTCCTGATGCGCCAAGCGGCCTTCTCGATCGGGCGGCGCCCGGGCGAGCTCGAGCGGGTCTACACCGACCTCTTCGAGCGGTTCGCCCGGATGTTGGTGGAGGGCGCCTTTCCCTATCCGGGCGACGAGCCGAGCGTCGAGGACTCGCCCCGGGTTGGCGACGGCGTGCTCGTGCTCGACGAGCACGGGCGGGTGGTCTTCTGTTCGCCGAACGCAGTGTCGGCGCTGCACCGCAGCGGGGTGCGCTCGAACGCCGTCGGGATGCGCCTCGGCGAGCTCGGGGTGGACGAGCGGGCCGTCTCGGCTGCCTACGCGAATCGCGTGCCAGCCGTCGAGGAGTGCGAGCGCTCGGGGATCATCTTCCTCCTGCGCTGCCTCCCGCTCCTCGGGGCGGGGCGGATCGAGGGTGGCCTGCTGCTGCTCCGGGACGTGACGGACCTCCGGCGCCGGGACCGCCTGCTCGTCTCCAAGGACGCCACGATCCGCGAGATCCACCACCGCGTGAAGAACAACCTGCAGACCATCTCCTCGCTCCTCCGACTCCAGGCGCGCCGGGTCGGGCCGGGCGAGGGACGCGACGCCCTCCGTGACGCCGAGCGGCGAGTCCGGTCGATCGCGGTGGTGCACGACTTCCTGTCGCGAGACGTGGCAGACGAGGTTCGCTTCGACGACATCGTCCAGGCGCTCGTCCACCTCGCCGAGGAGTCGGTCCCGGCCGACCGTCGCGTCGAACTGGCCGTGGTCGGCGAGGCTGGGGAGCTGCCGGCTGGGGTGGCGACGCCACTGGCCGTCGTCGTGTCCGAGCTGCTACAGAATGCGGTGGCCCACGCCTTCAACGACCGCCTGGAGGGGCGGGTCGAGCTCCGTCTCGCCAAGTCGGATGACGCGCTCGCGGTCGTGGTTGCCGACGACGGGCCGGGTCTGCCGGAGACCTTCCGCATCGAGGCCACCGGGCGCCTCGGCCTCGCGATCGTGCGCGACCTGGTCGAGGGCCAGCTCCTCGGCTCGCTCGAGCTGACGAGTGCAGCGGGGCCGACGGGTTCGGGAGGCCTCGAGGCCCGCGTCCGGTTCCCGCTCGGGGAAGGGGCGGCTCTCCACTGACCGGTTGCGCTTGCGCTCGCCGCCGCGTCGTCAGGGGGGTGCTGCCCTCAGCAGGCCTGGCGTTCGCCGGCGCGGCGGGCCTTGCGGACGGCGCGCCGCTCGTCCTCGGACATCCCGCCCCAGACCCCGGACTCCTGGTTGGTCGCGAGCGCGAACTCGAGGCAGGCTGTCATCGACGCGCAGGCCCGACAGACCGCCTTGGCGGCCTCGATCTGGTCAACAGCGGGCCCGGTGCTGCCGATGGGAAAGAAGAGATCTGGCTCGGTGTCTCGGCACGCCGCCCGAGAGCGCCAGTCGTCACCGTCCCACTCGATCGCTCGGGTCCAGCTCAGCGCCACGTCACTCCCTCTCTCCGGGCTGGCCGCCACGTGGCTGCGCCGGCCCGACCGCTCGCCGGGGGCGCCGGCGACAAGGGGCAGGGCGACCCACGAGGGGCGCGTGCGACCCGCCGCGAGGGACGGATGGCCCTGCACCACTGCACTCTCTCGACCTGGGAGTATACCGGCAGGTCCGACCAGTCAAGCGGCCGCGGCAGCGCGCCGCAGCGCATCGAGCGCCCGTCCGAGCAGGCGCGAGACGTGCATCTGGCTGAGCCCGGTCTGCCGGGCGATCTCGGCCTGGGTGCAGCCGTGCACGAAGCGGAGGGAGAGGATGCGCCGGTCCCGCTCCGACAGGCCCGAGAGGAGCGGCTCGAGCACCGCGCGCGCCTCGGCCTCGACGAAGCCGGGATCCGGCGTCCCGAGCAGCGCCCCGAGCTCCTCGCCGTCCGGGGTGACGCGTTGCTCGAGCGACGCCGTCCGATAGGCCTGCGCAGCCTCCAGGGCTTCCAGCACCTCCTCCTCGGAAGCCCGTGCCGCCCGGGCGAGCTCGGGCACCGTGGGGGAGCGGCCGAGCGCATGGGTGAGCTCCTCCCGGGTCGACGCGAGCAGCGCAGCGAGCTCCTGGAGCCGGCGCGGTGCCCGGAGTGCCCAGCCCTTGTCGCGAAAGTGGCGCTTCAGCTC
This sequence comes from Actinomycetes bacterium, assembly GCA_021791675.1. Classification (GTDB taxonomy): domain Bacteria; phylum Actinomycetota; class Acidimicrobiia; order Acidimicrobiales; family JAKAOS01; genus JAJYWE01. The sequence goes on from JAJYWE010000003.1 coordinate 71,706, forward strand.
CCCCTCGATCGTCTGGGTCGCGAAGGTGGAGAACTGCACCCCGCGGCCCGGGTCGAAGCGGTCGACCGCCTTGACGAGCGCCAGGGAGGCAACCTGGACGAGGTCGTCCAGGGACTCGCCCCGGTTCGCGTAGCGACGCGCTGCAAACGTGGCAAGCCCGAGGTTCTCCTCGATCAGCTGGCGCCGGAGCTCGGGGTCGCGCGCCTCGGCGAAGCTCTCCCAGCGAGCGCCCGCGGCCTTGCCACTCATACGCTGCGCGCCTTGACGAACCAGAGGCCGTTCGA
>JAJYWE010000003.1:72089-78151 GCA_021791675.1 Actinomycetes bacterium
CCTCCTGCCCCTCGGACCAGGCCTCGACCTCGAGCGCGGCGGGCGTGCTCCGGAGGCGTACCACGAGGGTCGGTACCCGGCGCGTGCGCCCCTCGGTGGGGCCGGTCTGCTCGGTCACGACGAGCGGGCGGCAGAGCTCGTCCACGGCCAGGCGGAGGTCGTCGACCTCGTCCATCGAGAAGCCCATCCGGCTGGCGAGCCCCGAGGCGGTGACCCGCGCTACCCGCAGGAAGGCCGGCTCCCCAGGAAGGCGGAGCAAGACCTCGGCACTCGGGGCGGGGCTCTCCTCGCCAGTACCGGTGAGGCCGGGGGCGCGCATCGCCCTTCCAGGGTATCCGCTCCCGGTCGCGCAGCGAGAGTTGGTTCGCGGGCGTCGAGCGGGCGAGAATGGGACCATGCTGATCGCCGTCTGCGTCAAGCAGATCCCCGACCCCGCTTCCCCCGGGGCGCTCGATCCCACCACCCGGACCCTCGATCGCTCCGGCAAGCTCATCATGGACGACTCCGACAGCTACGGCGTCGAGCTCGGACTCCGTCTCGCCGAGGCGGCGGGCGGTGGCGAGGTCGTCCTGGTCTCGATGGCACCGCGGTCGGAGACCGGTGGCCTGCGCACGGCGCTGGCGATGGGCGCTGCTCGGGCGGTCCTGGTGAGTGATCCTGCGCTCTCCGGTTCGGATGCCCTCTCGACCGCGAAGGTGCTGGCGGCGGCCCTCCGGCGAGTTGGCGCGGACTTGGTCCTCGCTGCGACCGAGTCGACCGACGGGTACACCGGGACCGTCCCCGCCCAGGTCGCGGAGCTCCTCGGCCTCCCCTCCGTCACCTTCGCGAAGTCGATCGCGCTCGAGGGGCCCGAGGTCGTGGTGCAGCGCCAGACCGAGGCGGGCTACGACGAGGTGCGTTGCCCGCTCCCTGCCCTCGTCACCGTGACCGCCGGCGTCGTCGACCCTCGCTACCCCTCCTTCAAGGGGATCATGGCGGCGAAGTCGAAGCCCGTCGACGTGCTCTCCCTCGCCGATCTCGGCCTCGGGCCCGAGGTGGTGGGCGGGGCTGCCGCCGGTCAGGAGCTGGTGGAGGTGCGGGATGCAGAGGCGCGTGCCGGGGGTGAGGTGGTGGTCGACGACGGCAGCGCGTACGAGCAGATCGTCGAGTTCCTCGAGCGAGTGAAGGTCATCTGAGCCGAGGTCATCTGAGCCGAGCTCATCCGGGTCGCGCTCATCCGGGTCGCGCTCATCCGGGTCGAGGGCGTCGGGCCCGGGCGGGCTGGTTCGACGCCTCGCCCCGGGGCCTCGGAGCCCGAGCCCCCGAGCACGGCGCCTGGCGCAGGTGCGAGGGGAGCGACGAGCGAGGTGGTGCGTGCACGGTGTTTGTGCACGGAACGTAGGTCGAGAGGAGAGAGCACATGGCGGTGGATCGAATCCTGGTGCTGGTGGAGCGGGGTCCGGCGGGACCGGTCTCGGCGAGCCTGGAGCTGCTGAGCGCGGCTCGGGGCCTGGCGGCGCGTGTCGACGGGGCAGCCTGGGGGGCGGACGTCTCCTCCCTCGCCGGCACCGTCGGTGCCTACGGCGCCGCCACCCTGTTCGACCTCGGGGACCCGGGCGACGCCCTGCCCGGACCCCAGGTCGCAGCGGCGCTCGCCGGTCTCGCCACCGGCCCTGACGCGCCGGACGCGATCCTGGTGCCGACGACCTACGACGGCCGCGACATCGCGGCGCGTCTCTCGGTGCGGCTGGACCGTCCGGTCCTCACCAACGTCGTGGGCCTCGAGCTCGTGGACGGGACCCTCACGACCTCCCATGCGATCTTCGGGGGTGCCCAGGTCGCTCGCGCTCGCTTCACCGGAGCCGGACCCGGGATCTTCGTGGTCCGGGCGAAGTCGTTCCCGGCCGAGGAGGTGGGCGGGGATCCCGCTGCGGTGGTCACCGTCGGGCCCGCAGACGTCGGCACGACCGGCGCGGCCCGGGTGGTCTCCCGACACGTGGAGGAGCGCAGTGGCCCGTCGCTCGACGAAGCGGCGGTCGTCGTGTCGGGGGGGCGGGGCCTCGGGCAGCCCGAGAGCTACCAGCTGGTCGAGGAGCTTGCTCGCCTCCTCCACGGGGCGCCTGGGGCGTCGCGGGCGATCGTCGACGCCGGCTGGGTCCCCTACGCCTACCAGGTCGGCCAGACGGGCAAGACGGTGAAGCCCACGGTGTACCTCGCGGTCGGGATCTCCGGGGCGACCCAGCACCTCGTCGGCATGAAGGGTGCCAAGAACATCGTGGCGATCAACAAGGACCAGGAGGCCCCCATCTTCTCGATCGCCGACCTCGGGGTGGTCGGGGACGTGCACAAGATCGTGCCGCAGCTCATCGAGGCGCTGAAACAGCGGGCCTGACCCCTCGCGTCGGCGCTACGGTCGCGGTTGGCGAGTTCTCGCCTCGGCGTCTCCGGGGCGGATCGACGAGCCTGGCACCTCGCGCACGGAGCTGCGGCGAGTAGCCAGAGCCCGACCAGCGGTGCGGCCGGGCCGGGGGGCAGGGTGGACGGGAAACGACGATCCGGTGGGACATGTGGGGGAACCATCCGGGCGAGCTGGGTGTCGGAAGGCCCGTGAGGAGCACGATGGAGACGCCACCCTCGGGCATCCCCAGCGTCCAACCGGCCGCCGGGTGGCCGACGAGCTTCGTCGAGCTCTACCGCGCCTCCTACGACCCGATGGTCCGGCTCGCCTACCTGCTCGTCGGCTCCCAGTCGCTGGCCGAGGAGGTCGTCCAGGAGGCCTTCGTGCGCATCCGGGGCCATCTCGACCGGGTGGAGCACCCCGGCGCCTACCTGCGATCCACCGTCGTCAACCTCGCGCGAAACCAGCTCCGCCGCCGGGCCCTGGAGCGCGACGTCGCGGCCCGCGCGCGGCCGGAGGCGAGCGTCGACGAGGTGGACGAGCTCTCGGACGCGCTCGCGGCGCTTCCCTACCGCCAGCGCGCCGTGCTGGTGCTGCGCTACTACCAGGACTGCTCGGAGGCCGAGATCGCCTCGATACTCGGCTGCCGTCCGGGCACGGTGAAGTCGCTCGCGAGCCGCGGGCTCAGCGCGCTGCGGGGGGTGCTCGCATCATGAGCGGTCCGCGCCCCGTTCCGACCGACGCCGACGTGGCGCGCCGGCTCGAGGACGAGCTCGCCCGGCTCGCCTCGACGGTCCATCCGCGGGCGGATGGACTCGAGCAGATCCTCGCGCTCCCCCCGACTCGGCGGCTCCGCCGTCCCCACCCGGCTTGGCGCCGTGCCTACGCCGCGGTCGTCGCGCCGTGGTGGCGCCGCGCGGGCCAGCAGGCGGGGGGCCAGCAGGCTGGCCCGACCGAACGCAGTCGCCCGGGGGGTCACCCCCGGCCCATCCAGGCGGCGGCCGCTGTGGCGTTCGTGGTCGCACTCGCAGCGGCCGGGCTCGCGGGGGCGAGCCTCGCAGGGTCCGGCCCGACGAGCCGTTCTGCACCGAGTGCCCTCGGGCGGCCGGCGGAGCTGGGACCGCACGGGTCACCGGGTTCCAGCGAGCACGTCCTCCAGGGCGGGGACGGCTCTGCCTCCGGCCCCGCCGCGAACGGGGCCTTCGCGCCCGCACGGGTTCCTGCCTCGCCCGAGCTCGGGGTCTCCGTCGTTGGCGCGTTCGTCTCGGGGAACGATGTCGTGCACCTGGTACTGCCCGGGCGGAGCCAGCCGGTCCCGCTCTCGGGCACCGGGGGCGCCTCGAACGTCGAGCTCTCCCGGGACGGCTCGTGGGTTGCGTTCCTCCGCGGGCTCGGTTCGACGGCCGAGCTGGTGCTCCAGCCGACCTCCGGTGGCGCGGCGCGGATCCTCGGCTCCGGTGCGAGCCCGGCTTTCGCCTGGGCGCCGGGGGCGGACCTCCTCGCGTTCAGCTTCGACGGCCAGGGCCTGGCGGTGGTCCCCGCAGGCGGCGGGGCGCCGTCGTGGGTGGTGGCGCCGTCGGAGTACGTGGGATCCTTCGCCTGGTCACCGTCCTCGACCGAGGTCGCCGTCGCAACGACCGCCACCGGCGCGGACCCGAGCGGGGGTGCGCGCGCCTCCTCGGTCGAACAGGTCCGGGAGTTCGCGGTCCCCACCTCGGGCGCCTCGGCGACGCCGTTCTCCGCGGCGCCCGTCGTCTGGAGCGCGCCCCGGGGCGACGAGGTGATCCTCGCCGGGTGGTGGCCGGACGGCAAGGGGCTGGTCGCGTGGATCGACCGGGGCTGGTCCTACTCGACCGAGGTCGAGCGGGGACTCCCGCTCGAGCTGGTGCCGCTCGGGGGCGGCTCGCCGACCGTGGTCGCCGACACCTACCCGTACCTGCCGTGGATCGCCTGGTCTCCCGACGGGAACGAGCTGGCGGTCGTCGCAGGTCTCGGCCAGCAGCCCTGGGAGGGCAAGCGGGTGGTCGTCTGCGTCCTGGAGGTGGTGCGCTGCCGGCCAGTACCGGTCCCGGCCGGCAGCGTGTCACTCGATCCCTCCTGGGCGCCGGACGGCGCGGCGCTGGCGCTGGTCGTCGCCGAGGCCGGGACGCCAGCCTCGGGGGCCGGCTGGTACTCGACGCGCCGGCTCTACCGGTGGGACCTCACCGGCCAGGCCGAGCCGGTCCGCGGGGCTCCGGCCGGGGTGGCCGCACCGGTCTGGCTGGACGGTGGGCGGCTGCTCGGCTTCTCGACCGGGAGTGCGATCGGGGTCGTGCCGGCGGGAGGCGGGGCGAGCCGCAGCATCGCCTCGGGCTTGGCCGGCGACGCGCATCGCGGCGCAGGACCGGACGCGATCGGAAAGCTGCCCTGGAGTGGCGTCGCGGTCTGGGCCACAGGGCTCGGATAGGCCCGCCGCCCGTTCACACCAGCGGCCAGGGGTACGCCCTCCCGTCGGGTCGAGCACGGGGGAAGCGGGGCCGGCGGACGAGGCTCTCGGCGCGACGTCGCAGGGCCTCGACCTCGTCGTCCTCGAGAAGGCGGGCGAGCTCGTCCGGCACGTCGCTCGCCACCTTCGCCGCGGCCTCGACCATCGCGGCGGGAATCGCCTCGCCGGCGAAGTCCCACATGACGGTGCGGAGCTTCGGTGCGGCGTGGAAGCAGAGGCCGTGGTCGATCGCCCAGATGCGGCCGTCCTCGCCGAGGAGGCAGTGCCCGGCCTTGCGGTCGGCGTTGTTGGCGAGCAGGTCGAAGGCGGCGATCATCCGGAGCTGGTCCTGGTGGGCCGGGTTCTCGAGGAGGCTGAAGTAGTGCTCGGCGAAGTCCGCGGGCACGAAGCGCTGCAGCGAGCCGACCCCGAGGGGTGCGTCGATCCGCTGGATGGTCTCCGGCACCGCGCCGAGGCCGATGTGCTCGGAGAGCAGGTAGGCCGCGACCTCGCGCCGCCAGAGGTTGCCGGGGAAGTCCCACAGCGGCCGTTCGCCCCGGGCCGGCTTGTAGATGGCCGGGACGGCCTCGCCGTCCAGCTCGCAGACCACGAGGAAGGTGCCGTTCGAGCTCCAGGGCATCCGGCCCTCGACACGGATCTCTCCGCTGGCCAGGGCGCTCAGGTCAGCGGGGGCCGGTGGCCGTTGGTCCGGGGGCACGCGTGGCCTCTGGGGTCGAGCGGGTAGCCGCACAGAGGGCAGGGGGGGCGACCCGCCTCGACGAGCTGGGTGCCCCGAATGGCGAGCGCGGCTGCCTGCTCCCGGGTGAGCCGGAGACGCGCTGTCGCGCCAACCTCGTCCTCGCCGACCGCCTCCTCGGCGACCAGGAGGAAACGGTCGAGCTCTGCCTCGAAGGAGATCCCGATGCTCCCGACTACCCAGGCCGGCTCGGCTGGCTCCTCGAGCTCGACATCCTCTGGCAGGTGCCCGGGGCGGGGGAGGTCGGCCAGGAGCTTCCCGAAGTACTGCGCGATCGCCGCGACCTGGGTCTTCTCGAGCTTGAGCGTGCAGGTGACGGGTCCTTCACGCGCCTGGAGCAAGAAGGTGCGCTGGCCGGTCGCGCCGCGGGTCGCAAAGGTGATCCGCTCGGGTTCTTCGAACACGAGGTCGTCAGCCACCGGTTTCCCTCCTCGTTCTCGGGGACGACTGGGTCGTCGGGGACG
>JAJYWE010000003.1:78251-82645 GCA_021791675.1 Actinomycetes bacterium
GTCCTCTTGGACGACCGCGCAGGCGCAGGCAGGAGGTCTACGAGGCTGGCCGTGGTGTTGACGGCGAGGACCGCGGGACCGCTCACGCCGTAGGCGACCACGCTCACGGACGCCGGGGCGACCTGGATCCGCTGGAACAGGTCGAGGGGCACGCCGAGCGCGCCGGCGAGCGCCGCCTTGATCGGATCGGCGTGCGAGACGGCGACGACGGTCTCCCCGGGATGGCGCGCGACGAGGGCGGCCAGGCAGTCCGAAAGCCTGAGCTGCATCTCGGAGAAGGACTCCCCGCCGGGGAAGCGCCATCCGCTCGGCCAGCGCTGCACCGTCGTCCAGGCCGGGAGCTTCGCGAGCGCCTTCAGGTCGGCACCGGTCCACTCGCCGAAGTCGCACTCGAGCAGCCCCGGCTCCGTCGTGACGGGCAGGCCGAGGCGCCGGGCGATCGGCGCGGCGGTCTCCTGGGCGCGCTCGAGCGGGGAGGCGTAGAGCGCGCCGACCCGGTGGAGCGCGCCGAGTCGCTCGGCAGCGGCCTCGGCCTCCTGGCGGCCACGATCGGAGAGCGAGAGCCCCGGGGCGCGACCTGGCAGGACGGTGCCGGTGGTCGGGGTCGTCCCATGTCGGACGAGGCAGATCGTGGTGGAGGGAGGCACGCGGCGCGGGCGAGGCATTCGCCTCCCACGGTAGCGAGCCTGGCACGCTTGGTAAGGTCCGCCAGGTGAGCGCCGACCCCGCCGCCGGCCTCGCCGACCCCGCCGCTGGCCTCGTCGCCCTCGCCGCTCGGGTGGAGGCCTGTCGCGCCTGCCCACGTCTCGTCGCCTGGCGGGAAGCGGTGGCCGCGGCGCCGCGTGCTGCCTATGCGGGACAGACCTACTGGGGCCGGCCGGTGGCCGGTTTCGGGGACCCGGCTGCGCGCGTCGTCGTGGTCGGGCTCGCGCCGGCCGCCCACGGCGGGAACCGCACGGGGCGGATCTTCACCGGGGACCGCAGCGGCGACTGGCTGTACCGGGCGCTCTGGCGGAACGGGTACGCCAACCAGGCCGAGAGCAGCTCGCGGGCGGACGGGCTCCGGCTCGTGGGCGCCTTCGTGACCGCAGTCGTGCGTTGTGCCCCACCCGAGAACAAACCGACCAACGCCGAGCGGGATGCCTGCGTGCCGTACCTCGCGGAGGAGCTGGACCTGCTTCGCGGCGTCCGGGTGGTGGTCGCGCTGGGTGGCTTCGCCTTCCAGGCGGTGGCGCGCCTCGCCGGAGCTCGGCCGCGGCCCGCCTTCGCGCACGGGGCGGAGGTGGCGCTCGGGCCGGACGCGAGGCTCGCCCCGGGGGCAACGTTGCTCGGCTCCTACCACCCGAGCCAGCGGAACACCTTCACCGGGACCCTCACCGAGGCCGCCTTCGACGCCATCTTCGCCCGGGCACGCGAGCTCGCGGCCCAGGCGCCGGTGGGCCGAGCTGGCGCCGGATCGCCCGGATAGCGCCCCTCAGTCGCCCGTCAGCGTGACGCTGCGGCCCTCGGGGGCGCGAGGAAGTGCCGAGGCGCCTGCGGCGGACCCTCCGGCCAGCGCCGGCGGCTCGCGCGGGAGAGCCGGGCGAGGAGGTCGAGCACTCCGGGGTCGTCCTCGACGGGGCGACGTTCGAGGGCGCCGGCGGCGAGGGCACCCTCGAGGGCCTCCGCGCCACGAGCGGTCCGGACCACCACGAGGGTCCAGTCCTCGAACGCGCCGATCCCACCGGTCGAGAGGTCCGCATGCTCGGCGGCGAAGTCCGGGCAGGCGAGGCACCCCTCGCGGGTCCAGGCGTGGCCCTCCTTGAGCGGGACCTCGTGGTAGCCGCCGTCACGGGTCCAGATCTGGAAGCGGCCCTTGATGTTGATCTTCGCGATCGAGGCCCGCGGGATGCCGTAGCGCGCCTCGAAGAGGTCGGGGAAGATCGCGTCGTCGAAGGTCTTCGAGCAGAGCAGCCCGATGGAGAGGGTGAGCCGGCGTGCCACCTTGCCGGCCTTGCGCGCGGCCATCACGGGCGGAACCGAGGCCTGGCAGCTCATCCCGACCAGCGCGACCCGTTCCGCGCCGGCGGCGATCGCGTCGGCGTAGGCGAGGGTGTTGGCGGAGTAGGTGTAGCGCGAGCCCGCAGCGGCGAGCACGTCCGCCCGGGTGCGGGCAACACCGGGCACCGCCTTCCAGCTCGTCCCGTCTCCCTCCACGTACGAGAGCAGGGCGGCGTCGACGAGGCCGGACTCGAGCGCCCAGACGAGCAGCGCCGTCACCGCCCCCCCGTCCTGCCCGGCTGCGACGAGCTCGGGGTCCGCCGCCCGGACCAGCGACACCTCGCGCCACGGCCCCGCCGGCTCGTCCTCGGCGCGGGTCCGGCCGTGGACGTGGCGATCGACCTCCGGCTCCCAGTCGCCGAAGCGGGGGCACGCCCGCGTGCAGAGCGTGCAGCCACGGACGCCGTGGGTGCAGTCCTCCGCCCCGCCGTCCGCGTCGACGTGGAAGGGGCGCCAGGATCGGTCGTCGTAGCCGAGCACGTCGTAGGGGCACGCCACCACGCAGCCCGCGCAGCCCGTGCACAGACCCGAGGTCACCACCTCGCGGAAGAGGTGGGCCCAGTGGAGTTTCTCGGGAGGCACGTCCAGATCCTACGAGACGTGGCGCGCCGAGGCCGGCCCAGGCGTGCCCGGGCCGGCCTCGTGGTCTCGATCGCGCTGCTGGCTCGGCCAGGCCCCCCGGTCGGGGGAGTGCTCGCGGCCGGCGTGGGGCCGTTCCGCCTGGTTGCTCAGGCCCCTGGCTGCGGTACCACGGTCGGCGAGGTCACGATGCGCTGTGCCTCCAGGATCACCCGCTCCTCGTCCGAGACGTCGTCCAGGCTCTTACCAGAAGGCTCGGGGATCAAGAACGTGAGGAGGAACCCGAGGAGCGCGAAACCGGCCGAGATCCGCAGCGCCCCTGCGACGCCGAAGTGCGCCTTGATGATCGGGAAGACGAAGACGCCGATGAAGGCCCCGACCTTGGCCACCCCGGCGGAGATGCCATGGCCTGTCGAGCGCACCGAGGTGGGGAACACCTCGGCCGAGAGCACGAACGTGGTCGTGTTCGGGCCGAACTCGGCGAAGAAGTAGCTGATCCCGAACAAGATGATGAAGGGGACGATGGCGGCCGTGACCCCGGGGATCACCCCGATCAACAGGAAGGCGAGGCCCATCAGCGGGAAGCCGATCAGCTGGAGGCGCTTGTGGCCGATCCGGTCCATGAACTGCGCCGCCAGGAAGTACCCGGGGACGGCAGCGACCGTGAAGATGATCAGGTTGAACGCGAGGGCCTGCTCGATCGTCGCACCGTGGCCGAGCACGCTCTTCACGATGAGGGGAGCGGAGACCGAGTTGCCGTAGTAGGCGTAGTCGAACAGGAACCAGCTCCCGGCGGTGCCGATCAGCGTGAGGAGCCAGCGGCGGTTCGAGAGGAACTGCCCGAAGCTGATCCGTGCCGCGCGGTCCGAGTCGCCCCGGGCGTCGACGACGCCGTCGGAGAACGTCGTGATCGCCTCGTTCGCCTCGGCGACCTTGCCCTCGACCCGGGCGAGGTAGCGGGGCGACTCCGGCATCTTGCGCCGGGAGTAGAGCACCGCGGCCGCGGGCACCGCCCCGAGGGCGAGCATGATCCGCCAGGCGAAGTCCTGGTTCATCCCGGTCGAGAGCAGGGTGAGCCCGACCGCGTAACCGGCCACCGTGCCGAGCGCCTGCATGGAGAACACGAGGCCGACGAGCTTCCCGCGGTCCTTGCGGTTCGCGTACTCGCTCATGATGACGGCCGAGACGGGGTAGTCACCGCCGACGCCGATGCCGAGGACGAACCGGAACGCGATCAGCCACACGAGGCTCGGGGAGAAGGCCGAGGCGAGCGCGCCGACAACCATGATCGCCGCCTCCAGGCCGTAGATCTTCTTCCGGCCGAGGACGTCGGCGAGACGCCCGAAGACGAACGCGCCGACGAAGGCGGCGATCAGGGTGGTCGAGTTGATGAGCCCGACCTGAGAGGTGCTGAGGTGCCACTCCTTGGCGATGATGGTCGAGACGGTGCCGATGATGAACAGGTCGTAGGCGTCGGTGAAGAAGCCCATCCCCGAGGTGAACACCGCCCTCGAGTGAAACCGCGACAGCGGTGCCTCGTCCATCGCATGGCTCAAGGAGCGTGTGGAAGCGGACATGACCCTCCAATCGGGGCGGAGTGTTGCACGTGACCTTTCCGTATGTTCGCAGCGCCGAGCAACCGGCTTCGGAAGCGCGAACGAACAGGGGTCGACAGAGAGATGAACTCTTGGTGAACGAGGTGACCAGGCAGGTCCGAGTCCGGCCCGAGGGCGGGTCCCGCGGCCGGTCACCCACCCCCGCGTGGGGTCTGGACC
>JAJYWE010000003.1:82745-86654 GCA_021791675.1 Actinomycetes bacterium
CCGAGCCGGTTCTGGACCGGGATCCGGGCCGGGTGCGGCCGCGGGCAGTGCCTCCGCGAGTGCCTCGGCGACGCTTCTCGCTGCGTCGGCCAGGGCGCGGCCCGACGGCCCGGCGGCGAGCACCGCACGCGAGGCCGAAACGAGCACCGAGCCGGGTGTCGCGCCCGAGAAGCGCCGGGCCACGTCCGCGACGGTGGCGCCCTGCGCGCCGAGCCCGGGTGCGAGGATCGGTCCGCCGAGCTCGGCGAGCGGGAAGGAACCAGGCTCGAGGGTTGCGCCGACGACGGCGCCCCCCGAGGAGAGTCGGGCGCCATCGGGGCGGGAGCGCTGGTTTCGCGCGGCGAGGCCCGCGAGGAGGAGGTCCTCGACCGAGCGGCCGCCCACGGTGATCGCCTCCTGCAGCGGCCGACCCTCGGGGTTCGAGCTCCGGCACACCACGAACACGCCCCGACCGTGCCGATCGGCCGCGCCGAGCAACGGCTCCAGGGCCGCGAGGCCGAGGTAGGCGACGGCGGTCACCGCGTCGGCGGCGAGGGGGCTCTCGGGATCGAGCCACGCCTCGGCGTAGGCAACGGCGGTCGAGTCGACGTCGCCGCGCTTGGCGTCCGCGATGGCGAGCACGCCTGCCTCCCGTGCTGCGCCGAGGACGGCCTCCAGTGCGGCGAAACCGGCGGCACCGTGCCGCTCGAAGAACGCCACCTGGGGCTTGACTGCCGCCACCACGCCTACGAGCGCCTCGACGCAGGTGAGGCCGAAGCGTCGCAGCCCGACCGCGTCGTCGGGGAGGTCCCAGGCGCCGAGCAGCGCCGGGGAGGGGTCGATCCCCACACAGAGCGGCCCGGTGCGGGCGATCGCGGTCGTGAGGCGGTCGCCGAAGCTCGCCGGGAACGCCACGGCTCCGACGCTACCCCGCTGCGTCGGACGAGGACCGCCCGTCGCCGTGCCGGAGCGAGACTGCCGGTGGCCCCGCAGCGCAGTCGGTCGTGGTGCGGAACGGTCCACGGCTCGGAACGCCCTGCCCGCTGTCGGCGCGTGGCGCGACTATGCTCCACCTCGTGTAGCTCGCCGGTGCCCCGGCGAGAGCCCGGCTCAGACCGAAGAAACGCAGTGTGCATCGGGGTGACTGGGTGAGGTCGTGGCGGACGCTCGTCCGTCTCGAGACGGTCGTGTCCCAACCAGTCCGGTGGGCGGACGGCCGGGACAAGGAGCGTGGGACCCCAGTATGACCGTGTCGTTCGAGCAGTTGGGAGTGGGGGCCGACCTGGCCGGCTCCCTCGAGGCGGTGGGAATCCGTCGCCCGTTTCCCGTCCAGGCACTGACCATCCCGGACGCCCTTTCCGGCCGCGACGTCTGCGGGAAGGCGAAGACCGGCTCCGGCAAGACACTCGCGTTCGGCCTCCCCCTGCTGTCACGGGTCCCGAAGGCGGCGCCGCGTGCTCCGACCGGCCTGGTCCTGGTGCCCACGCGAGAGCTCGCCGTGCAGGTCGAGGGGGTGCTCACCTCGCTCGCACCGGCCGTGTCTCGCACCGTGGTCGCTGTCTACGGCGGTGTGCCGATCGAGCGACAGATCGAGGCGCTCGGCGCCGGCGCCGACGTCGTGGTGGCGACGCCCGGACGGCTGATCGACCTCTTCGAGCGGCGTGAGGTGGTGCTGGACGCCGTCGCCGTGCTCGTGCTCGACGAGGCAGATCGCATGGCCGACATGGGCTTCACCCCGCAGGTGGAGTGGCTGCTGCGACGGGTCGCTCCCACCCGCCAGACGATGCTGTTCTCTGCGACCCTCGACGGCGACGTCGACCACCTCGTGCGGCACTACCTGACGGACCCGGTCCGACACGAGGTCGCCTCCGAGCGGCCGACCGTCGAGCAGATGGAACACCGCTTCCTCGCCGTGCACCAGATGGACAAGGTCCGTGTGGCCGCTGCGATTGCGCGGGGCGGCGACAAGACGTTGGTGTTCGTGCGCACCAAGCACATGGCAGACCGCCTCGCACGCGACCTCGCCACCGAGGGGGTACGCGCGGCGGCGATCCACGGCGATCTTCGCCAGAGCTTGCGGGAGGCGTCGCTTGCCCGCTTCTCTGCGGGGAAGCTCCCGGTGCTCGTCGCCACCGACGTCGCGGCGCGGGGGCTCGACATCGACGCGGTCGACACGGTGATCCACTACGACCCCCCGGAGGACCACAAGGCGTACCTCCACCGATCGGGGCGCACGGCGCGGGCGGGCGATGCCGGGCTCGTCGTCACGCTCGTGCTCTGGAACCAGTTGCTCGAGGTGGAGCGGGTCCAGCGACGCCTGGGACTGCGCGTGCCGGTCGTGGAGGTCTTCTCGAACGACCCGCGCCTCTCCGATCTGGCAGCCTGGGATCCTTCGGCCGACGCCGCGTGAGCGCGGCGTCACCGGCCCCGGCGGGCGCGGCGACGGGAGCAGGAGTGGCGACGGAGGAGGGGTCGAACCCGGCGCCGCGCTGGCCGGCGAGCGCGCTCGCGATCGTCGCCCACCCCGACGACGTGGACTTCGGCGCAGCCGGGACCATCGCCGCGATGGTCCGGGCGGGCACGTCCGTCGCGTACTGCATCGTGACCGACGGTCAGGCCGGCGGCTCGGACCCGACGGTGGCCCGGTCCGAGATCGCCGGGATCCGCCGGAGCGAGCAGCGAGCGGCCGCTCGCGTGCTCGGGGTCGGGGACGTCCGCTTCCTCGGCTATCCCGACGGGCAGGTGTTCGTCACCACCGAGCTCCGCCGGGACCTCGCCCGGGTGATCCGCCTGGTCCAGCCGGAGGTCGTGGTGACCCAGTCGCCCGTGCGGGACTTCGCGCGCATCTTCGCGAGCCACCCGGACCATCTCGCGGTCGGGGAGGCGACGCTCGCTGCGGTCTACCCCGACGCGCGCAACCCGTTCGCGTACCCGGAGCTCGCTGCGGAGGGTCTCACGGCGCACGTCGTGGCCGAGGTGTGGCTGATGGGTGGACCGGCACCGAACCGGTTCGTCGACGTCACGGCCTCCATCGAGGCGAAGGCGTCGGCGCTCGCCGCGCACGAGAGCCAGGTCGACGACCCGGCTCTCGTCGCCGAGATGGTCCGGGGCTGGGCGGCGGCGACTGCGAAGCGCGGGGAGCTCGGGCCGGATCGCCTCGCCGAGGCGTTCACGGTGGTGCAGACGGGCTGAGCCCCGCCGCTTGGTCGCCGGGGCCGACCGAGCGCTCCCGCTCCGGATCTCGAACGGTGTCCGAGTCCGGGCGAGTGTCGGGGTCTGCCCGAGCAGGGGAGTTGGTCTGGGCCGAAGGTTCGTGGCCGGCGCGTCGGCGGCCCGGACGGCGGCGGCCCGGACGGCGGCGGCCCGGACGGCGGCGGCCCGGCAATGCGACGGCGCCGGCCGCGAGGAGGACGACGCCAGTGGCCGCCGTGGCGGCGAGGCCGACGATCGCGCTCCCCGGGCGGTACACGAAGGTGACGAGCTCGGCTCCGGCCGGCACGTGGACTCCTTGCAGGGCGCCCACGGCGACGACCGCGGCCGTCCTCGTGGCCCCGGCGGTGCGCTGCCCGGCTGTCGCCGGTGTGATCTCGGCGACCCAGCCCGGGGAGTCGGCCTCGCTGCGGACGAGGGTGAATGGCGCAGACGCCTTCGTGCGTACCGTCTCGGAGCCGTCCTCGAGCCCCCCCGCGACGACGCGGAGGCTCGGGGCTGTGCGCCCGCGGGGTCCCTGGTCGACGGCCCAGATCGCCGGGTGCAGGCTCCGTGCGGCGAAGACGGTGAACCCGTCGCTCGCGCCGACGTCTCGCCAGCCAGCGGGCGTCACCGCACCCGCAAGGCTGCCCGAGAGCGCGAAGTACCGGCCCGCAGCCCGGACCACCGGGGTCGGGCTCGGGAGTGACCCGTCGAGCACCTGGACCTCGATCCCGACCG
>JAJYWE010000003.1:86754-97709 GCA_021791675.1 Actinomycetes bacterium
CGGCGACCGGGGCGGCGCCGAGCGGGCGGAGGAAGTACTCGGGGAGGCTCGCGAGGCTCGCGAGGCGCAGCGGCGCGAACGCGCCCCGCTCGAGCGCGGCGACGTCCATCCCCGCCTGGCGGTGGGTTCCCGTGCCCGCCTGGTACGTGGCGCCGATGAGGGACCCGTACCCCTGGACGCTCGGGAGCGAACGCAGGATCCCGAGGTCCGGGTTGAGCGCGGCGAGGAGGCCGCCGTAGTCGAAGAGCTGGGGGTCGTAGACCGCGTAGCGACCCCCGTGGGCGAGGGTCGCCTCGACGAGGGTGGCGACCGGGTCGGGGCCGCCCAGCTGGGTACGGGAGGGCGATGCCACGAGCTCGCCCGTCGCGTCGTAGAGGGCGAGGTTCGCCACGGTGAGGGCAGCGACCACCCAGACCCAGCGCTCGGGGCGCAGGCGAGGACGGGCCAGTGCGACGACCGCGACCGCGAGCGCGAGCGCGAGGCTCGCGAGCACGGACCGGGTCGCGAGCGACGCGCGCTCGGCGCCCACGGCCATCCCGCTCGCTGCGTGGAGCGTCGCGACGGGCGCCACCAGCACGGCAGCCGCGAGTACGGCGAGGAGCGCGAGCGGGGCGACGGCGGCCAGCCGGTCGAGCGGCGCGCGCCCGAGGCGCCCATCTCCCTCCGGCTCGGCACCTCCCTCAGCCGGCCGGCGGGTGCCACCGTCCACCCACCAGCCGAACAGCGCGGCGACGGCGAGGTCCACCTCCATCAGGTTGCGTCCCTGCAGGCGCTGCGAGCCGTAGAGGGGGATGTGGTGGAGCAGCTGCTCGAGCGGGGTGTGGCCGCCGAGCGCGAGGAGGAGCCCGACGCCCCCGAGCGCGTACCAGAGTCGCCGCTCGTGGCGAGGGAGCCGGTCGCGCCACGCCGGGCCGGCGAGCGCGACGAGCGCGACGAGGGGGAGGAGGCCGACGTAGGCGCTCACCTCGGGGAGGTTGAGCGGGCCGAAGTAGCCACCGAAGAGCGACCCGAAGCCGCCGAAGGCCGCCGGGGCGAGGAGCAGGAGCAGGGTCTGGGGGGGGAGCGAGCCGAAGCTCACGTAGGCGAGCGTCAGATCGGCCCGCTGGGAGTGCGCGATGAAGACCAGCCCGGGGAGCCACTGCGCGGCGCCGAGTGCGAGCGCGACGACGCCGGCGAGCACGCCGCGGCTCGCGAGCCGCCGCCAGCGCTCCCCGACCGGGTCCGGTGCGACGAGGGCGACGACGAGGGCCGCAGCCGTGGTGTCGAGGATCGCCTCCGGGCCGCCGGCGAGCACCGTGAGCCCGAACGCGGTCCCGGCGAGCACGGCCCAGCGCCAGCGCCCCTCGGCGACGAGGCCACGGACGCCGAGCAGCACCCACGGGAGGGAGGCGATGCCCTCCAAGGTGTCGAGGTGCACCGACTGGCCCACGGTCGCGCCGGCGAACGCGAAGGTCGCGCCGGCGAGCGTCGCTCCGGCGACCCGCATGCCCGAGCTCCTGAGCAACGCATAGGTGCCGACCGCTGCTGCGGAGAACGCGGCTGCTGTCGTGGCGGCGAGCGCGAGCGTGCCGGAGAACAGGGCGAAGAGCACGACGAGCGGGTAGGCGGCTCCGGCGTTGAAGCCCGCGAGCAGGGGGGTGCCACTCCAGATCCAGGGGTCCCACAGCGGCAGGTGCCCCGCCGCGAGCTGTCGCCCGACGAGCACCCGCAGCGGGAGGTTCTGGTTGACATCGTCTCCACTCGCGAGCAGGTGCCCGGTCCCGACGAGCACCCCGAGGTAGACGACGAGGGGCAGCACCGCCAGGACGACGACGGGCCAGGCGGGCCGCCACCAGCGACGAGCCGTCAGGACTCCCGCTGCCGCCGACGGCGCTCCCGCCACCACGTGTGGAGCACGACCCGCCCATAGCGAGTCCCGTAGCGCAGGTTGCCGCCCTTCTTGGTGCTGCCGGCGATGCGCGCCCGCATCGTGACGGGGCACTCGGCGAGGCGCCAGCCGGCGAGGATCACGCCGATCAGGAGCTCCGAGGACTGGTACTGGTCCTGTTCGAGGAGCAGGTCGTCGACGACCTCGGCGCGGAACGCGCGAAACCCGCTGGAGGTGTCGGTCACCCGCGTCCCGGTGAGCAGGCTGACCAGGCCGGCGAAGACGCGGACGCCACCCGCGCGCACCGGGTCGGCGTTGAGCGCGAGACCGAGCTGGCGAGAGCCCTGCACGAAGTCCGCCTCGCCGTCGACCAGGGGGCGGAGCAGCACCGCGAGCTCCGCCGGGTCCCACTGGCCGTCGGCGTCGACGATCGCGATGTAGGCGGCACCCCGTTCACGCGCGAGCCGGTAACCGAGCCGCAGCGCCGCTCCCTGTCCGCGATTGACGGCACAGACGCAGGTGTAGGTGCCTGTCCCGGCGGCGACCTCCGCCGTGCGATCGTGGCCCCCGTCGACCACCACGAGCGGGGTGACGACGAGGCCGGCGGCGTGCTTGGGCACCCGCTCGAGGACTTCCGCGATGGTGTGCTCCTCCTCGTACGCGGGGATCACGAGGCAGACCTCGCCGAGGTCGACCGCACCGTAGGTGGCGTCGAACACGGCGATCGCGTCCCGGTCGATCGGCGCGTCGGCGAATCGGAGCGTGCTCAGCGGGAGCTCCCGCCCTGACTGAGCGCGAACGCCGGCTCGGGCTCGCCCGGGTCAGCGGCGCCGGGCGCCTCGGCGGCGTCCTCGGCCTCGACCATGCCGGCTGGGCGGCGCGCGGCGTCGAGGCCGGCGGCACTCGCGCCGCTCGGCGCGAGTGCCGCACGCCAGCGACCTTGCGAGAGCCCCCAGGCGCCGAGCACGGCGACTGCCGTCGCGACCGTCCACCAGGCGACCGGGTGGATGGCAGGGCCGCCGTTCACCCCCACCAACAGCGCGCCGCCGCCGGCGACCAGGGCGAGGAGCCGGGAGCGCTGGAAGCGGGTGCCCGCAGCGACGGCGAGCCCCCAGGTGAGATACCAGGGCCAGACGACCGGGCTCGCAAGGACGGCGACGAAGAGCACGGCGGCGAGGGCAGTCGGGAGGTTGCGCCGGTTCACCCGCGCCGTGAGGACGAGGCCGGCAGCGAGGCCGAGCGCGCCGCCGAGCATCTCGACGACGAGGCGCGCCGTCGGGAGCGAGACCCGGCTGCCGAGGAGATGGTGGAGCCCGAAGCCGAGCGCGGTGACCGGCGCGGCGAGGATGGTCGAGTCGGTGGGCGTGAGGAGGGTGGAGGGGTTGAGCCATCCCCAGCCGAGTCCGGATGCGACCGTGACCGAAGCGAGCGTGGCCGCAGCCGTCGCTGCGCCTGCGCCGATGGCGGCGACTCGCGGCCATCCGCGAGGCTGGCTGCGCGCCCAGGCCAGCGTCACGAACACGACGCCGGCGAGCGCGGGGACCTTCACTGCCACGCCGAGCGCGGCGACGACGACCGCGAAGAGCGGGTGGTCGTCGAGCGCGAGGGCGAGGCTCGCGAGGAGCAACCCGACCATGAGGGCGTCGTTGTGGCCGGATGCCACGAACGACACGAGCGCGAGTGGCGAGAGGACGGCGAGCCAGAGTGCCCGCGCGGGGTCGACGCCGAGGTGGCCTGCGATGCGCGGCAGCGCCCAGGCGGAGAGCCCCACACCGAGGAGCTCGACGCCGCGGAGCAGGATCGACGCGAGGATCGCGGAAGGTCCGGCTGCGACCATGGCGACCTTTGCCAGCGCGATGAACAGCGGCCCGTAGGGAGCCGGGGTGTAGAGCCAGAACGGGTTGACCGAGCCCTCGATCGGGCCGGGTGGGAGGGCCGCCACGCCCGTGCGGAAGGGATCGAGGCCGAGCGCCGCCAGGCGACCCTGGGCCGCATAGCTGTAGACGTCGTTCGAGAACAGCGGAGGGCCGACGACGAGGAGCGCGGACCAGAGCGCGAGCAGCACGAGCAGCCGTGTCGTGCCGAGGTCCCCCCGACGCACGAGCGAGCCGAGGCCGAGCCAGGAGACACCCACGGCGAGGATGCCCGCCCAGGCGAGGAGGTGGAGCGGCGTCGTCGCGGAGAGCGGGATCTGGAACAGCCACGAGCCCTGGCCCTGCAGGGGGAGGTTGCCGAGGCGGCTCCCGGCGAGCTCGACCGCCCCGATGCCGAGGGTGCCGAGCGCAGCCCAGGCGAGAAAGGGCCGGAGCGGGGCGTTCACCGGCCGCTCCGACGCGCCGGCCGGCCACGCGTCGAGGTCGACGCGACGGCGAGACCCGGGGCATCGCTGGACCCGGCTTGACGAGCCCGGGCGAGCGGTGGTGTCCCGAGGCGGCTGGGGCGCGCCGTGCCGACCGGGACGTCGGCTCTCGGCGACGCGCAACGAGTGCGCGCTGGCACGCTTCTCGCTCACGGGTCTGCTCGGGGGGCTTGTTCGTCGCTCGTCGTCACGTTCATCCTGTCGCGGGTGCACGCACGGGCAGCACGGACGGATGCCCCCGTCTGGCGCGCCCTCGGCAGGACTCGAACCTGCGCACCCGGCTCCGGAGGCCGGTGCTCTATCCGCTGAGCTACGAGGGCAGCGGGAGCGATCCTAGCCGGCCGCCCAGCTGGGATGGAGCTGTGAGGCGGCCCCCCCCGTAGGATCGCGCCATGTCCATGCGGGGCGATCTCGAGGATGTCCTCTGGGCGGCGGTCGTCGCGGAGGGGTGGGCGGGCTCCCTCGACCGCGGCGAGCTCCGACTCGAGCGCCCTCGGCTCGCCGAGCACGGGGACTTCTCGACTGGGATCGCGATGCTGCTCGCGCGCCGCCTCGGGACCCCCCCGCGTGTGCTCGCCGCTGCGCTTGCCGACCGGCTCACGGCCTCGCCGCCGCCGCACGTCGCGTCGGTCGAGATCGCCGGTCCGGGCTTTGTCAACCTGCGGGTGGCGCGGAGCTTCTTCACCGAGGTGCTGGTCCGGGCCGTCGAGGCGGGCACCGAGGGCTGGGCTCGCCCGGCGATCGGGCAGGGAGCTCGGGTCCAGGTCGAGTTCGTCTCGGCGAACCCGACGGGTCCGCTCCACATGGGGAACGGTTGGTTGGCCTCCTACGGGGACGCGCTCGCCCGGCTCCTCGAGCGCACCGGCCACGAGGTGACCCGCGAGTACTACGTGAACGACACCGGGGGCCAGATCCGCACGCTCGGCCGGAGCCTGCTCGCCCGTCGTCGCGGCGAGGAGGTGGGTGAGGGCGGCTACCAGGGTGAGTACCTGGTCGGTCTGGCGGCTGCGTACGAGGGACCGGGCGTGTCCGCAGCTCCCGGCGGTCCCGAGGACGCGGCGGCGGTGCTCGCGGCGGGGCGCTGGGCGGCGGAGCACATCCTCGAGGACATCCGGGCCACGCTCGAGCGCCTCGGTATCGTGTTCGACTCCTGGTTCAGCCAGGCCTCGATCGAGGAGGGTGGGGCGGTCGAGGAGACGGTCGCGCTGCTCGGCGCCAAGGGCCTCCTCTACGAGGAGGACGGGGCGCTCATGGTGCGCACCACGGACTTCGGCGACACGCGCGACCGGGTGCTGCGCAAGTCCGCGGAGCGGGGTGGCGACTACACCTACCTCGCCGGGGACCTGGCCTACCACCGGGACAAGTTCCTCGTCCGCGGCTTCGACCGCGTGATCGACGTCTTCGGGGCCGACCACGCGGGCCAGGTCGCCTCCCTCCAGGCGGGCGTGGCCGCGCTCGGGGTCGACCCCGCGAGGTTGGAGATCCGCCTCGGTCAGATGGTCTCTCTCCTCGAGGGCGGCGAGGAAGCGCGGATGTCCAAGCGCAGCGGCCACTTCGTCGCCGTCGACGAGCTGGTGGACGCGCTCGGTGCCCCGGCGGTCCGGCTCCTCAGCCTCGTCTCGTCGATCGACCAGGCCACCAGCCTGGACCTGGCGGTGGTGCGCGAGCAGGCACCGGAGAACCCGGTCTTCTACGTCCAGTACGCGCACGCCCGGATCGCCTCCATTGCCCGCGTTGCGGCCGACCGGGGAGTCGAGCGCCGACCGCTCGCAGTGGTCAACCTCTCCGTGCTCGACGAGCCACGAGAGCTGGCCCTGCTCAGAGCGCTCGAGGAGCAGGAGGACGTCGTCGCGGTCGCAGCGCGGGAGCGGGCACCGCATCGCGTGACCGCGTGGGTGCGCGACCTCGCTGCCCGCTTCCACGGCTTCTACCACGACTGCCGGGTGCTCGGCGACGACGTCGAGCCCGAGCGCACCCAGGCCAGGCTGTGGCTCGTCGAGGCGACCCGTGTCGGGCTCGCCGTGGCGCTCGACCTCCTCGGGGTCGACGCGCCCCAGTTCATGGGACCCTCGGATGACGAGCGGGCCGAGCGGGCCGAGCGGGCCGAGCGGGGCCGCGCCGTCGCGCGGGGGGTGCCGGCCTCACCCGCCGCGCCGAACCCAACCTCCGCTCGGGTGGCTGGCGAGGAGGAACGCTGAGCGGGCTCCCCTGGTCCCTGCTCCCGGACACGGCGGGGACCGGATCTGGCGGACAGCTCACCGTGGGCGGGGTGGACGTGCTCGCGTTGGCCGAGGAGCTGGGCACCCCGTTGTTCTGCTACGACGAGGCACACCTCGTCGCACGGCTCGCCGAGGCGCGTGCCGCGTGGGGCCCAGGCGTCGCCTATGCCTCGAAGGCCTTCCTCTGCACGGCGATGGCGCGCCTCGCCCTCGATGCCGGGCTGCGTCTCGACGTCGCATCGGGCGGTGAGCTCGCAGTCGCGCTCGCCGCGGGGGCGCCACCTCGCTCGGTCGTGCTCCACGGCAACAACAAGCTCCCCGACGAGCTCGAGCAGGCGGTCGAGATCGGCGTCGGACGGATCGTCGTCGACTCCTTCGACGAGATCGACCGGCTCGAGGCGATCGTCGCGCGGCGCCGTCCGCCGGCTCGCCAGCAGGTCCTGCTCCGCGTGACGCCCGGGGTGGAGGCGCACACCCACGCGTACACCTCCACCGGCCAGGACGACTCGAAGTTCGGGCTCGGCATCGCTTCGGGCGCGGCCGCCGCCGGGATCGCACGCCTGCGTGGCTCGCCGGGGCTCGAGCTGGTCGGCGTGCACGCCCACATCGGGAGCCAGGTCTTCCGGGTCGACGCGTTCGCCCGGGCAGTCGCCGTGCTGGTCGACTTCGTGCGTCCGCTCGGCGTCGCGGAGCTCTGCCTCGGCGGGGGGCTCGGCGTGGCCTACGTGGCGGGCGAGCAGGCGCCGTCGATCACGGCGTGGGCCGAGGCGAGCCGGGACGCCGCCCGGGCTGCAGGGCTGCCGCCCTCGGTCCGGTTGACCGCCGAGCCTGGCCGCTCCGTCGTCGCGGCTGCGGCGCTCACCATCTACCGGGTCGGGACCGTGAAGGAGATCCCGGGTGTGCGCACCTACGTCGCCGTGGACGGCGGCATGAGCGACAATCCCCGTCCGGTCCTGTACGGGAGCGGGTACGAGGCCTTCCTCCCGCGTGCACCTCGCGCCCCGCGACCCCGGGTGGTGCGGGTGGTGGGCCGGCACTGCGAGTCGGGCGACGTGATCGTCCACGATGCGCACGTCCCCGCCGACCTCGCCGTCGGTGACCTGCTCGCGACGCCGGTCACCGGTGCCTACGGCTACGCGATGGCGTCGACGTACAACCGCGTGCCCCGTCCACCCGTCGTCTTCGTCCGCGACGGCCGGGCGCGGGTCGTGCTGCGTCGAGAGACCGCTGCTGACCTGCTCGACCTGGAAGTCGAGGGCGAGTGGTGGGCGCCACGAGCCGGCGAGGGCAGCCAGCGCTGCGACGAGGCCACGGCGTGACGGCGCCGCGCGAGCACCGGAGGGCGGTCCGGGTCGGTCTGCTCGGTGCCGGCACGGTCGGCCAGGCACTGCTCCGGCTCCTCGTGGAGGAGGCAGTGGCCCTCGAGCGCCGGGCGGGTGTCGCCCTCGAGGTGACCCGCGTTGCCGTGCGGGACCCGGGGCGCCGCCGCGGCGTCGGCCTCCCGCCGGGAGTGGTCTCGGCGGACCCGGCGTCGGTGGTGCACGCGCCCGACGTCGACGTGGTCGTGGAGCTGATGGGTGGCGTCCATCCTGCGCTCGAGCTCGTCATGGCTGCGCTCGGCGAGGGGAAGCCGGTGGTCACCGCCAACAAGGAGCTGGTCGCGGCGCACGGCCCCGAGCTGTTCGCGGCCGCGCAGGCCGCGAACGTGGACCTGCTGTTCGAGGCGGCGGTCGGGGGCGCGATCCCGCTGGTCCGGCCGCTCCGGGAGTCGCTCGCCGGGGAGCACTTCACGAGGGTGATCGGGATCGTGAACGGCACGACCAACTACATCCTCACCCGCATGTCCGAGGCCGGGCTCGGCTTCGAGGCGGCACTGCTCGAGGCCCAGCAGCTCGGGTATGCGGAGCGGGAGCCCTCCGCCGACCTCGACGGGCACGACGCTGCGGCCAAGGCGGCGATCCTCGCCAGCCTGGCCTTCGGCGTCGAGGTCCGCGGGAGCGACGTGGCCCGCGAAGGGATCCGCCGGCTCGACGCCGCGGACGTCGCCTACGCCCGCCGGCTGGGTCAGGAGGTGCGGCTCCTCGCGATCGCGGAGCGCGTGGCGCCGGGCCCGCCGCCGGTGGTGTCGGTGCGGGTGCACCCGGCGCTCGTGCCCCGCTCGCACCCGCTGGCCTCGGTACGCGACGTCAACAATGCGGTGTTCCTCGAGGGCGCGGCCGTCGGCGAACTGATGCTCTACGGGCGAGGAGCCGGGGGGGACCCGACGGCTGCGGCGGTGCTCGGCGACCTCATCGACGCCGCGCACAACCACGGAGGTGGGCGGCCCGGCCGGCTCGCACCCCACCAGCCGGTGCGCCTCCAGCCGCTCGCCGAGCGCCGGGTTGCGATCTACGTGGGCCTCGAGGTCCAGGACCAGGCGGGTGTGCTCGCGTCCGTGGCGGCGGTCTTCGGCCGCCACGGCGTCTCGATCCGCTCGATGGAGCAGATCGGCCTCGGCGAGGGGGCTCGACTCGCCTTCCTCACCCACGAGGCCGGTGAGCAGGATGTCGCGGCGACGCTCGCCGAGCTGGCTGCGCTCGATGCGGTCAACCGGGTCGGGGCCCCGCTGCGGGCGCTCGGGCCGGTCGGGTGAGCACCGCCGGCGCCGGGCGCGCCACTCCTCGCTCGGCCGGCAGCGTCGCGGCATACCGCTCGTTGCTCGCGATCGACCCCGAGGTGCCCGTGGTCACCCTCGGCGAGGGGGGCACGCCGCTGCTCCACGCGAAGCGACTGTCGGCACGGGTCGGGGCCGAGGTGTGGCTGAAGGTGGAGGGAGCCAATCCGACCGGTTCGTTCAAGGACCGGGGCATGGCCCTCGCCGTCTCCAAGGCGCGGGCGCGCGGCGCAGGCGTGCTGCTGTGCGCGTCGACGGGCAACACCTCCGCGTCTGCGGCGGCCTACGCCGCGGCGGCCGGACTCCGCTCGGCGGTGGTGATCCCGGAGGGCCACGTGGCACGGGGCAAGCTCGCCCAAGCGGTCGTGCACGGAGCCCGCGTCGTGCAGGTGCGGGCCAACTTCGACGCGGCGCTCGCGGTCGTGCGGGCACTCGGTGAACGGGCTGCGGTCACCGTCGTCAACTCCGTGAACCCCGACCGGCTGGAGGGCCAGAAGACCGCCGCGTTCGAGGTCGTCGACGAGCTCGGCGACGCGCCCGACCTGCTCTGCATCCCGGTCGGCAACGCGGGGAACATCACGGCCTACTGGCGGGGCTTCCGTCAGTACCGCGAGGCGGGCCGGGCCAGCCTGGTTCCCCGGCTCCTCGGGGTGCAGGCCGTAGGGGCCGCGCCGCTGGTCGGTGGGGGGCCGGTCCCGAGCCCGGAGACCGTCGCGACGGCGATCCGCATCGGCGATCCCGCCTCCGCCGGCCCGGCCCGCGACGCCGTCGGTGCCTCGGGTGGGCGCTTCGTCGCGGTCACGGACTCGGCCATCCTCGCCGCGCAGCGGGAGCTCGCCTCGACGGAGGGCGTGTTCTGCGAGCCGGCGTCGGCCGCCTCGGTGGCCGGGCTCCTGGCGTACCCGCCCGCAGCGGGGAGCAGGGTCGTCTGTGTGCTCACCGGGCACGGCCTGAAGGACCCGGACGCGGTGGCCGGGGAGGGTCCCCTCCCGGTCGTGGCCGCGGACCTCGGGGCGGTCGCGGAGGCGATGGGGGTCGAGCTCGACTGAGTCCGAGACTCGCCCCTCGGGTGCTGGCGACCGGTCCAGCGGCGGTCCCGGGGGTGCGGTTGTCCGGCCCTGCCGGGCGCGCTAGCATGGCGACTGCCACCGTTCGACGCGATCGACCGGCGAGCTCGTGTCTGTCGTGACTGTCACTGCCGCAGACCGTGGGGATCCCTGTCCGGCTCTCGTCGAGGCTGTACGCGGGTGCCACGAGCCCCGGGTGATCGCTGGCGGCCCACGGACATCTCCGAGGCGGGCGGGCACCGCAGCATCGCGGGCCTCCTGGGTAGTCGCGTGTTCTCTCGAAAGTGAGGTACCCCATGGCAGGCGAGCAGCAGCTCGAGCGTTCCGTGCTGGAGCGCAAGGACCGGAGCGAGCTCCACGCCATCGCGCTGGCCATGGCGTTGGAGCCGACCCCCCGCGCGCGCAAGGCCACGCTGATCGACCAGATCGTCTCGGCGGTGACGGGGGGCGGCGCGACATCGGCCGGACCCGCGCGCGGCGAGGAGCCGGCTCGGAACGGGACGGGGCGACAGGTGCCCACCGAAGCGGCGTCCTCGGCGGCAGCGCCGACGACCAGCCGGCCCCGGCGCAAGGCGACGGAGGCTGCATCCTCGCAGCTCCCACTCGAGGTCGCCGGTGGCGACGCGGCACCCGCCGGAGCGGCGCCGACCGGGAGCGGTGCGCCTTCCCGAGCCAAGCGTGAGGCGTCGGAGCGGCCCTCGGCGGAACCCGAATCGCCGGCGCACGTGCCGGCGCGGCGGCGCACCACCCGGAGCGCCGCGCCCTCCGAGGCTGCGCTCCCCTCCGAGGC
>JAJYWE010000003.1:97809-102908 GCA_021791675.1 Actinomycetes bacterium
CGAACGGCGGTGCGGCTCCGGGTGGGAGCTCGGCTCCCGCGGCCGGCACCTCGCCGACCAGCGCCGAGGCGAGCCTCTTCGCCGATGCCGGGCAGTCGAACGGCGTGGGCATGGGCGCCGGCGCCGGGGCCCCGGCGGCGAACGGTCTCGCGCCCAGCGCCGCAGCGAGCCCGGGCGCGCCTGCGACCGGGGGCGCTCCCCGTTCGGGTGCTGGTCCGGCACGGGCATCAGGACCGCCGACCGCCCACGGGGAGGCCGACACGGCTGGCCGGCGGAGCCGGCGGCGCCGGCGGGGGGCCGACCGGGGCGAGCGGGACCCGCAGGCGACTGCGGAGTCCGTTCCCTACCAGGGCGAACCCATCGCCGTCTCCGGCCTGCTCGACCTCCGGGAGGAGGGCTTCGGCTTCATCCGCAGCGGTGGCTACCTGCCGAGCCCCCGCGACGTCTACGTGCCGGTGAGCCAGGTCCGCCGCCTCGGCCTGCGCCGCGGCGATCTCCTCGAGGGGGCGGCGCGCCCGGCTGCGGCCTCGGAGAAGTACCCGGCGCTCGTCCGGGTGGACAGCGTCGGCGGGCTCCCGCCGGAGTCGACGCGGGGCCGACCCCGCTTCGAGGACCTGACGCCGCTGTTCCCCGATGCCCGGCTCCACCTCGAGGTCCCTGGCGACTCGGCCAACATGACGGCGCGCATCGTCGACCTCATCTCCCCGATCGGCAAGGGCCAGCGCGGCCTCATCGTCTCACCGCCGAAGGCCGGGAAGACGACGGTGATGAAGCAGATCGCCCACTCGATCGAGGCGAACAACCCGGACGTCCACCTCATGGTCCTGCTCGTCGACGAGCGGCCCGAGGAGGTCACCGACATGCGTCGTTCGGTGAAGGGCGAGGTCGTCGCGTCGACGTTCGACCGCCCGGCGGAGGAGCACACCCAGGTGGCCGAGCTCGCGATCGAGCGGGCCAAGCGCCTCGTCGAGCTCGGTCGGGACGTGGTGATCATCCTGGACGGGATCACCCGCCTCGCGCGCGCCTACAACCTGGCACAGCCACCGACTGGTCGCATCATGTCCGGCGGCGTGGACTCCGGCGCCCTCTACCCGCCCAAGAAGTTCTTCGGCTCGGCGCGCAACATCGAGGAGGGCGGCTCCCTCACGATCCTCGCCACCGCACTCGTCGAAACCGGCTCGCGGATGGACGAGGTCATCTTCGAGGAGTTCAAGGGCACCGGGAACATGGAGCTCCGCCTGGACCGCCGCCTGGCCGAGCGGCGGATCTACCCGGCGATCGACGTGAACGCCAGCTCCACCCGCCACGAGGAGCTCCTCTTCGACCGGCACCAGCTCGCCCAGGTCTGGAAGCTGCGCCGTGTGCTCAACGCGCTCGCGAGCGAGGGCTCCGGCGCGGCCGGGCTCGAGCTGCTGATGGACAAGATCCGCACCACGCGGAGCAACGACGAGTTCCTGGCCGAGGTGGCGAAGGGACCTGGCGTCTGAGCGGGGCGGCCGGTCCGGGTACGCTCGCGACGCCATGAAAGCCGACATCCATCCCAACTACGAGCGGGCGGTGGTGACCTGCTCCTGCGGGAACACCTTCGTCACCCGCTCGACGAAGCCGACGCTGCACGTCGAGCTCTGCAGCGAGTGCCACCCCTTCTACACCGGGAAGCAGAAGCTCGTGGACACCGGTGGGCGAGTCGAGCGCTTCGAGCGCCGGTACGGGCGGCGGAACGCGCGCGGGCGCTCCTGAGCGACACCGAGGGAAACCTGCGCGCCGAGAGGGACGCCGTTGCCGCGACCGGTGGTGGCTCGCTCGCCGGGGGTGACACGGTGGAGGCGTCGGCCGACGAAGCGCCTGTGCCGGCAGCGCGACGGCCAGGCGGGAGCCGGCGGGCCGATCTCCACCGCCAGAAGTTGACGGCCGTCGTCGCAGCGGGGTGGGGCTGTCCGCGTGACGAGCTGTCGGGGGCTGGTTTCGACGGTGGCGCAGTACTTGCGGGTCGGGGCCGGGCATGGGCGCTCGTCGAGGACCCGTCGGCGTTCGGGCTCGGGGCCGCCCTTGCCTGGGCTGACCGTCATCGCAGCGCGGGCGGACCGCTCGCGGTGATCGCCGCGGCCGCTCCCGCGGCGACGCTCGCCCGGCGCGCCTGCTCGTTCACCCGTCCGATCGAGACCTTCGCCCTCACGGGGCGCTCCCTCGCCCGGGCGGCACCCGCACCGATGCCCGTCCGCCCGCCGCTCCTGGTGCCCAACACGGTCGCGGAGACGTTCCGAGCAGCGGCCGAGGCTGCCGGGGCGGCGGTGGTCGAGGTGGACGGGACGCTCGCGGCGGAGGTGCGCGGGCTGGAGGTCGGCCGCCTCGTCCTCGACGAGGCGGGCTGGCGGCTGGCGGTCGGCGTCGGAGCGGTCGACCGCGCAGGGCACGCGGCGCTCGGGGAAGCACAGGACGTCGCCACGCTGCGCCGGGTGGCAGGTCTCGTCGAGACCCACCGCGTGGCCGGAGCCCCGCCACACCCGGCCAACCGGCTCGCGCCCGAGCGGTGGCTGCGTGCCGTGCTGTGCGAGCGCCCCGACCTCCTCGGGGCGCGCCGGCTCGAGGCCGTGACACACCCGGTGCTCACCGAGCGGCGGGGCTGGCGCGGGGTTGCCGGAGCGGTCGGCGAGGACGGGGACGGGGCTCCCCTCGTCTGCGCCGCGTCGGTTGGCGTCGACCTCGAGCTCGTGCCGGAGGCAGCGGACCTGCGGGTGGCGGTCGAACCCGCGGCGCGCCTCGTCCTCGCCCTCCCGGTCGGCGACGCCCTCGGGGTGACGCACACCCTTGCCGCTTCGCTCGGCGCGCCGGCGGTGGTGCGCGAGGTTCCGACCGGCTGGCGGGCTCTGGCGGGCGGCGCCTGATGTCCGGCGACCGATCGCGGCCAGCGGGGATCCCTGCGTCGCCCGATGGCGCAGTCGTGCCGGCGACACTCCCGCGCCAAGCTGCCATCGAGGCCGAGTACGAACAGGTGCTCGGCTCCCTCTCCGACCCTGCGGTCCTCGCGGACCCGACCCGTCTCCGGGCGCTCTCCCGCCGTGCCAAGGAGCTCGAGGAAGTGGTCGCCGCCGCCCGTGGGGTCGAGGCGGCCGAGGGCGACCTCGCCGCAGCGCGGGAGCTGCTCGTAGAGTCCGATCCGAGCTCGCGCGAGCTTGCTCGAGCCGAGCTCGCCGCCGCAGAGGCACGCCTCGGCGCTGCCCAGGAGGAGCTGGAGGCGCGCCTGGTGCCGAAGGACGCGAACGACGGCAAGGGCGTGCTCGTCGAGATCCGGGGAGCGGAGGGGGGCGAGGAGGCCAACCTCTTCGCGAAGGACCTCTACGAGATGTACGTGCGCTTCGCCGAGCGGCGGGGATGGCGTCTCGAGCCTCTTGCCACCCACGTCTCGGCGCTGGGCGGCTACGACGAGGTGAGCTTCGTGCTGCGCGGCGAGGATGCCTGGCGCCGGATGCACCACGAGGCAGGGCCCCACCGGGTCCAGCGCGTGCCGGTCACGGAGTCCCAGGGCCGGGTGCACACCTCGGCCGCGACGGTCGCAGTCCTGCCCGAGGCAGACGAGGCGGAGGTGCGCATCGACCCCTCCGAACTGCGTATCGAGGTGTACCGCTCGACGGGCCCGGGCGGGCAGTCCGTGAACACCACCGACTCCGCGGTCCGGGTGACCCACGTGCCGAGCGGGATCGTCGTGGCGATGCAGGACGAGCGCTCGCAGCTGCAGAACCGCGCGAAGGCGATGGCGGTGCTCCGGGCGCGCCTCGCACAGGCGCAGGCCGAGCGCCGCTCCGCCGAGGCGAGCGTCGCCCGGCGCGCGCAGCTGGGCGGTGGCGGGCGCTCGGAGAAGATCCGCACCTACAACTTCAAGGAGAACCGGGTGACGGACCACCGGATCAACCTGACCGTCTACAAGCTCGACCGGGTGCTGGCAGGGGAGCTGGAGGAGATCTCGGACGCGCTGGTGGCAGACGAGCAGGCGCGCCACCTCGCGAGCGCGCCGTGAGCGTCGCCCCGGCGCCGGCGCCGACGGGGCGCCGGACGCCGCCGGCGGGGAGCTGGCGTGCGGCGTGGCGTCGGGCCGCCGCTCGCCTCGGCGTTCCCCTCGAGGCGCGTTGGCTGGTGGAGGAGGTGGCGGGCTTCGCCGGCGCAGAGCTCTGGCGCCGCCTGGACGAGCCGGCGCCGGCCGCAGCCTTGGCGCGCCTCGACGAGCTCGTGACGGCGCGAGCCGAGGGGGTGCCGCTCGGCTACGTGCTCGGCCACGTGCCGTTCTGCGGGGTCGAGCTGGTGGTGCGGCCGGGGGTCCTGATCCCCCGACCCGAGACGGAGCTCGTCGTCGCCCGTGCGCTCGCGGAGCTCCGGCGCACCGGCGTCGTGCGGCCGACGGTGGTGGAGCTCGGGACGGGCTCCGGTGCGATCGCGCTCGGGCTCGCTGCGGGTGCCGCCGGTGCCGGCCTGGCGGGCATCTCGATCCTCGCCGTCGAGCGCGCTGGCGCTGCGCTCGCCGTCGCGGCGGAGAACCTCGCCCGCCAGCCGCGCCTCGCCCGGTCGATCCGGCTCCTCCCGGGCTCGTGGTTCGGGCCGCTCCCGTCGAGCCTCGCCGGCCGGGTCGACCTCGTCGTGGCGAACCCCCCTTACGTCGCGACCTCCGAGGCCTCCGTGCTCCCGCCCGAGGTGGCGGACCACGAGCCCCCAGAGGCCCTCTTCTCGGCCCGCAACGGGCTCCAGGCGAGCGCCGAGATCCTCGCAGGGGCAGGCCAGGTCCTCTCGCCAACCGGCGTCGTGGTCCTCGAGGTCTCGGCCACCCGCGCGGCCGAGACGACGAGCCTTGCCGCGGCGCTCGGCTGGCGGCGGGTCTGCGTGCACCCCGACCTCGCCGGGCGGCCCCGGGTCCTCGTGTGCCGCAGGGCCGGCGCGCCCGCCCTGCGACGTCCCGGGTGCGCGCGGCGCGACCCGGCGAGCCGGGGGGGTCGGCCCCATGCGTAGTGGTGCACCCATCAGCGGCGAGCCCGAGGGACGAGCCTCGGGGGGTGCGCGGAGCCGGGTGCTCCCGATCGACGCAGCCCCGGGTGGGCTCGACGACGCGGCCC
>JAJYWE010000003.1:103008-107838 GCA_021791675.1 Actinomycetes bacterium
GCCCCGGGTGGGCTCGACGACGCGGCCCGGGTGCTCGGGGCCGGCGGCGTCGTCGGCATCCCGACCGACACGGTCTACGGCCTTGCGGCTTCGCTCGCGGTACCCGGAGCGCCGGCGCAGCTCTTCGGGGTGAAGGGCCGACCCGAGCGGGTCGCGCTGCCGGTCCTCGTGGCCGATGCCGCCGCCGCCACCGACCTCGCCGACCTCGGCCCTGCTGCCGAGCGACTGGCCGTACGGTTCTGGCCCGGGCCGCTCACGCTGGTGCTCCGTCGGCGCAGGGGGGTCGAGGTCGAGCTCGGCGGGGATCCGACGACCATCGGGTTGCGCGTGCCCGCGCTCGACGCAACGCGGTCGCTCCTCCGCGTCGCTGGCCCCCTCGCCACGACGAGCGCGAACCGTCACGGGGAGCCACCGGCGACGACGGCGGCGGCGGTGGCGTCGCTCTCGGAGGGGGTGGCCATGGTCCTCGACGCAGGGGCACTCACCGGCTCACCCTCTTCCGTGGTGGACCTCACCGGCGAGGCCCCGAGGCTCCTCCGGGCGGGATCGCTCGCCTGGGAGGAGATCCTCGCAGTGCTGGGCGGGGCCCACCTCCCACCCGCGGCCGGGTGACGGCGGGGGCGTGAGAGCAGGCCCGGAGCCGACCGCTCCGTCGCGTGACGGCGGAGGCTTGACCGAGGGGACCGGGGTCCCTACGATCGACTTGCGGCGCAGGATAGTTGGCTGCAGCGCCGTCGTGGGGCACCCTCAGCACGCCTGAGCTGCTCGTCGTCCCTCGGTGCCCGCCTCGGAAGGAGGCCCCGATGCCAGAGATGCTTCCCGACCGTCCCCCACGGTCTCGGGTCCGGCTCGCGATCGGTGGGCTCGGCCTGCTCGGTCTCACGCTCGGGGGGATGGCGCTGCCCACCGCACTCGTCGCGGACGGCGCGGCCGCTGGTGCGGCCCACGCCGGGGGTCGTCTCGCGGCGACGAGCGTGCCGGCAGCCAGCGTTCCGGCCGGTGCCGTGGTCGTGACGGCCCGGTCGAGCCCCGAGGGGCGGATCCTCGAGACGAGCACCGGCTACACGCTCTACACCTTCAGCGGCGACGCGGCGGGGTTTCACCTCCCGACCGCGTGCACCGCTGCGAACACCACGACCGGCACGGCCGGGAGTGGTCTCGGCTGCTCGACCGTCTGGCCGCCGCTCACGGTCGGGGCGACGACCCCGATCGTGGCGATGGGCGGTGTCCGCCAGGGGCTGCTCGGGAGGGTCGAGCGCCCGAGCGGCTCCTACCAGGTCACCTACGACGGCCACCCGCTCTACGGGTTCGTGAAGGACACGGTGCCGGGTGAGATGAACGGCGAGAACCTGGCCTCCTTCTTCGGCATCTGGCACGTGGTCTCGGTCCACGGCTACCCCGCAGCGGGGCGGCTGGTCCTCGGCACCGAGGTCTCCGCCGCCGGGGTGGTGCTCTCCGCGCCGACGGCGAGCTTCCCGAGCGGCCCGACCCACCGCTCGCTCTACCAGCTCACCCTCGACCCGAACGGCAAGACCACCTGCACCACGGCGAACGGCTGCGCGTCGATCTGGCCGCCGCTGCTCGCCCAGGGGCGCCCGATGGCGGGCCCGGGCGTGAACCCCCGCCTGATCGGCACCCTGCGCCGACCCGACGGAGCCGTGCAGGTGACCTACGCCGGCCGGCCGCTCTACATGTTCGCGTTCGACCTCGGCCCAGGCGGGGCACCCTCGGGGCTCACCAACGGCGAGTACCTGATCGACAACGAGGCCCACGGCGTGTGGTACCTCATGTCCCCGACGGGGCTCCCCGACCCCGGCACGGCGACGCTCCGCGCGATCACCGTCACGATGGGATCGTCGACGGCTCAGGTCGTCGGTCTCGACTCCGGGTTCTCGGGAGCGCCCTTCCCCGCCTACGCCTTCACCCTCGACACCCCCTCGGCGAGCGCCTGCACGGGGACCTGCGCCCGCGACTGGCCACCGGTCCTCACGAGCACCCCGCCGGCGGCGACGGGCCTGAGCGGCCCGGTGGGCGTCGTCGAGCGCCCGGACGGCTCCTACCAGGTCACCTACGACGGCCACCCGCTCTACTTCTTCGCCTTCAACCTGCCCGGGGGGGCGCAGGGCCAGGGCGTGGCCGCATTCGGTGGCAAGTTCTGGCTGGTCGACCCGACCGGGATGCTCGACACCGGGAGCTGATCGAGCTCGGCTGCGGCCGGGTCGGAGGACCCGTCGCGGGGGCTGATCGTCTCGCGACACCGGTCGGCGCGGACGGTGCCCAGCGTGGCGGGGTGATGGCGGCTCTCGGAGCCGCGTGCGACACTGGGAGGGGTGTCGCGCCCCGGCGCGCCCGGAAACGGAGGCATGGTGACCGAGCAACGCTGGCCCGACGGTCCTCTCCGGCGCGAGGACCCCGAGGTGGCCTCGCTGCTGGCCGAGGAGCGTGCTCGTCAACGTCGGACCCTGCAGCTGATCGCCTCGGAGAACTTCGCTTCTCCCGCGGTCCTCGAGGCGACCGGCTCGGTCCTCACCAACAAGTACGCCGAGGGCTACCCGGGACGGCGCTACTACGGCGGGAACGCGGTCGTCGACCGGGTGGAAGAGGTTGCCCGGGCGCGTGCGCGCCGCCTCTTCGGTGCCGACTGGGCGAACGTGCAGCCGCACTCGGGCTCCAACGCGAACGCTGCGGCGCTCCTCGCCCTTGCGAAGCCGGGTGACACGGTCCTCGCCCTTCGCTTGGACCAGGGAGGGCACCTGACGCACGGCTCTCCGGTCAACTTCAGCGGACGGCTCTTCCGCTTCGTCCACTACGGGCTGACCCCGGCCGGGGACGGGGGTGAGCGGATCGACCTCGACGCCGTCGCCGACCTCGCGCGGCGCGAGCGCCCGGCGGTCGTGATCGCGGGCGCCACCGCGTACCCGCGAGTGATCGACCCCGCGCCCTTCGCCGCGATCGCGGAGGAGGTCGGTGCCCGGTTCCTCTTCGACGCCGCGCACGTCGCCGGGCTCGTCGTCGGCGGCATCCATCCCAACCCCGTTCCCTACGCAGACGTGGTCACCTTCACGACGCACAAGACGCTCCGTGGGCCCCGCGGCGGTGGGGTCGTCGGCCGGGCCGGCCTCGGCGAGGCGATCGACCGCGCGGTGTTCCCCGGACTCCAGGGTGGGCCCCTCGAGCACGTCGTGGCCGCCAAGGCGGTCGCCTTCGGCGAGGCACTGCGTCCCGACTTCTCCGGCTATGCCGCACAGGTGGTCGCCAACGCAAGGGCGCTCGCGGGCGCGCTCGCGGAGGAGGGCCTCCGGCTCGTCTCGGGTGGTACCGACACGCACCTGGTGCTCGTGGACCTGCGCTCGTTCGACCCGGACCTCGACGGTCGGGTGGCCCAGACGGCGCTCGAGCGCGCGGGCATCGTGGCGAACCGGAACGCGATCCCCGCCGACCCGCGCCCGCCGTTCGTGACGAGCGGGCTGCGCTTCGGCTCCGCAGCGGAGACCACGGCGGGGATGGGCGAGGAGGAGATGGGCGCGATCGGTGGGCTGATCGCGCGCGCGCTGCGGGCCCGTGAGGACGGCCGTGCGCTCGACGCCTTGGCCGGCGAGGTCGGACAGCTCTGCGAGAAGTTCCCTCCCCCCGGTGCCGGCAGGGGCTGAGTGGAGCGGTACCTCGTCGTCGGCGGCGTTGCCGCGCTCGGGACGTTCCTCCTCACGTTCCCGGTCCGGGCGCTCGCCGGCCGTCTCGGGGTCGTGGTCCAGCCCGACGCCCGCCGCGTCCACACCCGGCCGACGCCGACCGTGGGCGGCACGGCGATGGTGCTCGCGGCGGTCGCGGCGATGGCCGTCGCTTGGCGGTCAGGGCTGTTCGCAGGCGAGTTCCGTGGCTCCTCGGAGCCGCTCGGGGTCGTCCTCGCCGGTGTGGTGATCTACCTCGTCGGGATGATCGACGACCTCCGGGAGGTGTCCGCGCCGGCAAAGGTCGCCGGGATGGTCCTCGCGGCGATGATCCTCTACTACTCGGGCGTCACCATGTACTTCTTCAAGGTGCCGCTCACCCACCAGGTCCTCGTGCTCTCCTCGGCGGTCACCCCGCTCGTGACGGTGCTCTGGGTGGTCGGGATGGCCAATGCGATCAACCTGATCGACGGCCTCGACGGCCTCGCCGCCGGCACCATCGCGATCGCGGCCGGCGCGTTCTGTGTCTACGGCATCGAGCTCGAACATCTCGGGCTGCTCTCGACGGACTCGATCGGTCCCCTCGTCGCGGCGATCGCCTGCGGGGTCTGCGTCGGCTTCCTGCCGCACAACTTCCACCCCGCTCGCATCTTCATGGGCGATGCCGGCGCGCTCCTCCTCGGGCTGCTCATGGCCGCTTCGACCTCCGTCGTGGGTGGGCGCACCGCGGACACCTCCGGCCACACCTACTTCTTCTTCGCGCCGTTGTTGATCCCGCTCGTGATCCTCGGTGTCCCGATCCTCGACATGGCCTTCGCCATCGTGCGCCGGACAGCCCGGCGCACGGGGCTCGCGACGCCGGACAAGGCGCACCTCCACCACCGGCTCCTGCAGATGGGCCACGGGCACCGGCGCTCGGTGCTCCTGCTCTGGGCGTGGACGGCCGTGCTCTCCGGGTTCGTGCTGGAACCGTTGTTCGACCCGCACGCGAACGCGTTCATCCCCTTCGCGGTCGGCGGGCTCGCGATCGTCCTCCTCACCATCTTCCGACCAGGCTGGCGACGCCGCCCCGAGGGGCGCCACTACGCCTCGGCGCCAGGGCAGGCCCCCGGGGGTGCGGGCACGGCATCGGTCGCACGGGTTCCGGCCCCGGTCGGGGCGC
>JAJYWE010000003.1:107938-115057 GCA_021791675.1 Actinomycetes bacterium
CTCACCATCTTCCGACCAGGCTGGCGACGCCGCCCCGAGGGGCGCCACTACGCCTCG
This sequence comes from Actinomycetes bacterium, assembly GCA_021791675.1. Taxonomy (GTDB): domain Bacteria; phylum Actinomycetota; class Acidimicrobiia; order Acidimicrobiales; family JAKAOS01; genus JAJYWE01. The sequence goes on from JAJYWE010000003.1 coordinate 107,996, forward strand.
GCGCCAGGGCAGGCCCCCGGGGGTGCGGGCACGGCATCGGTCGCACGGGTTCCGGCCCCGGTCGGGGCGCAGGCCGTGTCGGACGGCCCAGCGAGCGCCGCCACCAACGGCACGGGGAGTCCCGCGGCCAACGGCTCGGCCAACGGTGCGGCGAGTCCTGCGGCCAACGGTGCGACGAGTCCCGCGGTCGACGGCTCGGCCACCCTGGTCGAGCGGCACTGAACGCCCGCTGAACGGCCAGCCGACGCGTGAGCGGCTGACCGGTTTGCCGATTGTCGCGCTCGCATGTAAGCATTGCGTGATCCATGCGCAAGACGCGGTGCAGTACCTCCCCTCTCGTGAGCTCCGCAACGTCGCGGGCCGTGCTGGCCCGCGCTGGAGCGCGCGCGGGGGAAGACCATCCACCCGAGGGAGGACCGGTTGTCCGGGCTCGTTGATCGGCTGTCGTCGCTGTCCGGCGGCGACGGCCCGCTCGTGGACGTCGGTGCCGTCTATCGCCGGGCACTCGTCGTAGGAGCAGTGCTCGCCGTGGTGGGTGCGGTCGCCGCCATCCTGATCGGCTACCCGCTCGCTGCGATCGGCGTCGTGGCCGGCCTCGTGCTCGGCGCCGCGAACAACCGGGCGTTCCAGCGGCGGACGGTTCGCCTGCTCGAGGCCGGGGAGACGCTGCCGAAGCGGCCGTTCGCCTCGTCCGTGCTCGCACGGCTGGCGGTGGTCACGGCCGTCGTGCTGTACCTGATCTACGCGGTCCCGGCGATCGGCTGGGGTGCGATGCTCGGCCTCGGTGCGTTCCAGGTGGTGCTGCTCGGGGCGGCGATCGGGGCGCTCTGGCGGGCTGCGAGAGCGAGCGCCGCATGACGGGCGCGCCGGCACTCGGTGGGTGGACCTCTGGGGGGCTGCTCGGGGTCACGAAGACCCAGCTCCTCTCGGGGGGAGTCGGGAGCTACCTCACCGTCCACGTCTTCGGCATCGCGCTCAACCTCGACACGATCTACGGCAGCCTGATCGCCGCGCTCGCGGTCGCAGCGCTCGGCCTGGCCGTGCGCCGGAGCGCCACCGCAGGTGTCCCGGGCCGGTTGCAGCTCATGTGGGAGGCGGTGCTCGGCGCAGTCGAGCGCCAGGTGGCGAGCTCGATCGGGCCCGAGTCCGGGCCGGTCATCCCCCTCGCGGTGACGATCTTCTTCTTCGTCTTGTTCTCGAACTGGCTCGAGATCCTTCCGACGGGCTCCGTGGCCGTGGTCGTGCCCTCCCCGAGCGCAGACGTGAACCTCACCTACGCGATGGCCCTGTTCGTCTTCGGCGTCTACAACGTGGCGGGGATCCGCAGGCGGGGGTTGAAGGGCTTTGTCGGCAAGTTCTTCAAGCCCTACGCTTTCCTCTTCCCGATCAACCTGATCGAGGAGATCGCGAAGCCGCTGACGCTCGCACTCCGGCTGTTCGGGAACCTCTTCTCCGGCGGGCTGATGATCGCCATCCTCGCGGCGCTGTTCCCGGCCTACCTGTCGTGGCTCCCGACGCTCGTCTGGAAGCCCTTCGACATGTTCATCGGGGTCATCCAGGCCTTCATCTTCGCCCTGCTCACGATCCTCTACTACGAGGCGGCAGTCTCCTCGGAGGGGCATTGAGCGCGCCGACGCTGCGGCAGCTGTCACTGCAGGCCGCTACCGTGAGCCCGCCTCTTCGTGCGGCCCGCTCGGCGCGCGGGCAGCCCGGAGGCGGTGTGTGGGACTCGGCGGGCACGGGTTCGCCTGGTCGGCTGGGGTGGTCCCGGGTGCCGCCCGAGCGGTCGGGGAGAGCGAGAGCGGTTCCGGGTCACCGGGACGGAGAGAGGAGCCATGGCAGCAACCCTTGAGAAGTCGATCGAGCTCGCCGGCGCCATGATCGGTGGCGGTCTTGCGCTCGGTGGGGGAGCAATCGGCGCGGCGGTCGGCGACGGCCTCGCCGGGAACGCGACGATCGCGGGGATCGCGCGCCAGCCGGAGGTGCAGAGCCGGCTGTACACCACGCTGTTCCTCATCGTCGGCCTGGTGGAGGCGATGTACTTCATCAACCTCGCGTTCACTGCGCTGTTCGTTTTCGTCCTGGCCAAGGGCTAGGACATCCACTCCCCGGAGGCGCAGCGGGTGGTCCTCGCCGTCAGTGACTTCCTGGTCCCGAACGCGACGATCCTGGTCGAGCTCGTCATCTTCGTGGCGCTCGTCGTCTTCCTCGCGACGGTGGTCCTGCCCCCGGTGCGCCGGGCGAGCGACGAGCGCCGCCGCGCGGTCGAGCGCGGACGCGAGGAGGGAGAGGAGGGTCGGGCACTGCGCCAACGCGCCGAGGCGGAGCGCGAGCGCGCCCTGGCAGATGCGCGCGCCGCGGGGCGCGAAGCCGTCGAGCACGCGAGCCGCGAGGCCGATGCCGCCAGGACGGTCCTGCTCGACGAGGCGGAGCGCGACGCCAGCGAGACCGTGGCCGCGGCGGCTCGGGCCGCCGCCGAGCAGGCCGCGGCGGCCCGAGCCGGACTCGGTAGCGAGCTGCCCACGCTCGCGACGCTGGCGGCCTCCAGGGTGCTCGGAGGTGGCGTCGAGCCTCGGCACCACGCCGGGCTGCTCGACGCGGCGGTGCGAGGTCTTGGCGACGACCGACGCGAGAGCGACAGCGCCGGCGCCGGGGCGGTGACCGAGTCGTGAGGGAGGCCGTGCGCGGGTACCTCGCCGCCGTGCTCGAGGGAGCCACCCGAGAGGGCGCCCTCGGTGCCATCGCCGAAGAGCTCGGTGGTATCTCGACGACCGTGCGGACGAACGGGCCGCTTCGCGACGTCCTCTCCGACGAGGGGCTCCCCCCCCACCTGCGTCGCCAGATCGTGGAGGACGTCTTCGCGGGGCGGGTGACGACGGCTGCTGCGCACGTGGCCCGCTTCCTCGTCGAGGCGGAGCGGCCGAGCGAGCTGGTCTCGAGCTTCGACGAGGTCGCGGAGCGCGCGGCGGCCGAGGTCGCCCGTTCGGCGGAGGACGTCCTCGATCCGCCGGCTTCCCGCGCGGCCATCGCGGAGCGGGTCTCCGGCTACGCACGGGCGCGCTTCGCCGCGGGGGTGGACCGCCCGGGCCTCGAGGAGCTCGAGGACGAGCTGTTCCGCTTCGTCCGGACGCTCGAGGCCAACCCGGCCCTCGTCGAGGCGCTCGGGGATCCGCTGCTGGCGCCGACGGCCCGGGCCGGCCTGGCCACCCACCTGCTCGGTGGGAAGGTCACCCCGCTCACGCTGGACCTCGTCGGCTACGCCGCCGCGTCGGCGGAGGGGCGCGAGCTCACCGGCGTGCTCGAAGCACTCGTCGGGCAGGTTGCCACGCAGCTCGGGCGGCGCGTCGCCACCGTGCGCAGCGCGGTGGCGCTCGAGCAGGCCCAACGCGACCGGCTCTCGGCGGCGCTCGCGAGTGCGGTCGGTGCCGAGGTGGAGCTGCGAGAGGAGCTCGACCCGTCCCTCCTCGGGGGGTTCCAGGTCGCCTTCGGCGATACGCAGGTGGACGCGACCCTCCGTCGCCGGCTCGACCAGGTCGAGCGGCTGCTCGCGGCGCCGCTCGTCGCCACCGGTGGACCGGGTGCCGGGACGCCAGCGGGTGGCGGGCGAGGTGGCGGGGTGGGGCAGGACGGAGGCGGGTCGGCCGAGGTGGGAACGCCGGCGCTCGCGAGCCCGCCGGGCGCACCCGGCACAGGTGCAGACGACGGAGGAGGAGCATCCTGATGGCAGAGCTCACGATCAGTGCGGAGGAGATCCAGGCGGTGCTCCGCCAGCGGCTCGAGTCCTACGCACCCGACGCCGCCTCCGAGCAGGTCGGGCGCATCCTGGAGGTCGGCGACGGCATCGCGCGGGTCTCCGGCCTGCCGGACGCCTACGTGAACGAGCTGCTCGAGTTCGAGGGCGGGGTGAGCGGGCTCGCACTGAACCTCGACGAGGACTCGATCGGGGCCGTCGTGCTCGGGAATGCGTCGCACCTCCAAGAGGGTGGGCTCGTGAAGGCCACCGGGGAGATCCTCTCCGTGCCGGTGGGCGACGAGCTGCTCGGGCGGGTGGTGAACGCCATCGGAGAGCCGATCGACGGCAAGGGCCCGATCGAGGCCACGGCGCAGCGCCGCCTCGAGGTCCAGGCACCCACCATCGTCGAGCGCCAGCCCGTCTCCGAGCCGCTCCAGACCGGGATCAAGGCGATCGACGCGATGATCCCGATCGGGCGGGGCCAGCGGGAGCTCGTGATCGGCGACCGCAAGACCGGGAAGACCTCCGTCTGCGTCGACACGATCATCAACCAGGCCGGCCAGGGCGTGAAGTGCATCTACGTCGCCATCGGCCAGAAGGGCTCGACGGTCGCCCAGACGGTCGAGACGCTCGCCCAGTACGGTGCGCTCGAGTACACGGTGGTCGTGGTCGCCACGGCCTCGGACCCCGCCCCCTTCAAGTACCTCGCCCCCTACGCCGGCTGTGCCATGGGCCAGCACTGGATGGAGTCGGGCGACCACGCGCTCATCGTCTACGACGACCTCTCCAAGCAGGCCGAGGCGTACCGCACGCTCTCGCTCCTGCTGCGCCGTCCTCCCGGACGCGAGGCCTACCCGGGCGACGTCTTCTACCTCCACTCCCGGCTGCTCGAGCGGGCGGCGAAGCTCTCCGCGGAGCGGGGTGGGGGCTCGCTCACCGCGCTCCCGGTGATCGAGACCAAGGCGGGCGACATCTCCGCCTACATCCCGACGAACGTGATCTCCATCACCGACGGGCAGATCTTCCTCGTCACCGACCTGTTCTTCTCCGGTGTCCGCCCGGCGATCGACGTCGGCAACTCGGTCTCGCGCGTCGGCGGCTCGGCGCAGATCAAGGCCATGAAGCAGGTCTCCGGGACGCTCAAGCTCGACCTCGCGCAGTTCCGGGAGCTGGAGGCGTTCGCGACCTTCGGCTCCGAGCTGGACCGGGTCTCCCAGGCCCAGCTGGATCGTGGCTACCGGTTGACGGAGCTGCTGAAGCAGCCGCTCAACTCGCCGATGCCGGTCGAGGAGCAGGTCGTCGCCGTCTACGCCGGCACGAGCGGCTTCCTCGACGACGTGGCGGTGGCGGACGTGGCCCGTTTCGAGCGCGAGCTGCTCGAGTACTTCCGGTCCGAGCAGCCGGGCCTGCTCGCCCACATCCGCGACACCGGCACGCTCCCGGACGCCGAGACGCTGCGCGGTGTCGTCGAGACCTTCAAGCGGAACTTCGCCTGATGGCCGCCGCGGCGCGCGGGCGCTCCGCCCGGTCGACGGGGAGGTAGCGTGGCCGGCGGTCAGGAACGCACGCTCAGACGGCGCATCCGCAGCGTTTCGTCCACCCGCAAGACCACGCGGGCGATGGAGCTGATCGCGGGCAGCCGGATCGTGCGGGCCCAGGCGCGCATCGTCGCGGCCCGGCCCTACGCGAAGGCGATGGATGCCCTTGCCGCCGACCTCGCCGCGACAGCCGGGGGTGTCCCGCATCCCTTCCTCGCGCCGCCGGACCCCGCCGCGACGGCAGTGCTCGTCGTCGTGGCCGGGGATCGCGGGCTGTCGGGCGCGTACAACGCGAACGTGCTGCGGGCCGCCGAGGCGGCGATCCGCGAGCACCGCAGTGCGGGGGGGCGGGTGACTGTCGTGGCGATCGGCAAGCGGGCGCAGTCCTACCTCCGCTTCCGCGGGGAGGACGTGGCGAAGACCTGGGTCGGGCTCACCGACCGGCCGACCGCGGAGCAGGCGGCGGCCGTAGCGGCGGACGTCTTCGACCGGGTGCTCGTCGGCGGGGTGGGTGTCGTCGAGGTCGTCTCGACGCGCTTCCGCTCGCTCGCCGTCCAGTCGGTGGAGCGACGCCGTCTCCTGCCGGTGGTGGCCGAGGGCGGACGCCCCTTCGACTACGAGACCGAGCCGGACCGCCTCGAGCTGGTCGACCTGCTGGCGCCGCGCCTGGTCGAGTCCGGGCTCTTCCTCGCGCTGCTCGAGGCGGCTGCGAGTGAGCACGCGGCTCGCCAGCGGGCCATGAAGGCGGCGACGGACAACGCGGACGAGCTGATCACGACGCTTCGGCGCATCATGAACCGGGCCCGCCAGGACGCGATCACCACCGAGATCATGGACATCGTGGGTGGCGCCGAGGCACTGCGCCAGGCGCAGGGCAACGCGCCGCCGGTGCTCGGACCGGGGGACGACTGATGGCGGTGAGGAGCCGTGTGGTCGCCTGCGATGCAGTGGGAGCGCACGCCGCGAGAGTCGGACTGAGCGCGGGCGCCGCCAGGGACGCGGCGGGAGAAGCCGGGGACGCAGCAGGGGAAAGGGAGTTGCGATGACGCTCACGACGGAGTCCCGAGAGGACGCGAGCACGGCCCGCCCGGACGGTCGCGTGGTGTCGATCGCCGGCCCGGTGATCGACGCCGAGTTCCCGCTCGGCCACCTCCCCGAGATCAACACGGCCGTGGAGGTGACCCTCGAGCTCGAGGGGCGTGAGATGGTGGTGCCGGCAGAGGTGGCCCAGCAGATCGGGGAGGGTCGGGTGCGCTGCATCTGCCTCCGGCCGACCGACGGGCTGCGCCGCGGCACGCCGGTGCGCAACACCGGTCGGGGGATCACGGTCCCGGTCGGCAACGCGGTCCTCGGTCACGTCTTCAACGTCGTCGGCACCCCGCTCGACACCGACGACATCGGCGAGGTCGCGGAGCGCTGGGAGATCCACCGTGACCCGCCCGACTTCGACGCCCTCGAGCCCAAGGCGCAGATGTTCGAGACCGGCATCAAGGTCATCGACCTGCTCGACCCCTACGTCCAGGGCGGCAAGATCGGGCTGTTCGGCGGGGCCGGGGTGGGCAAGACCGTGCTCATCATGGAGATGATCCAGCGCGTGGCGCAGAACCACGGCGGCGTCTCGGTCTTCGCCGGCGTGGGGGAGCGGACCCGCGAGGGGAACGACCTCTGGCTCGAGATGCAGGAGTCCGGCGTCATCTCGAAGACCGCGCTCGTCTACGGCCAGATGGACGAGCCGCCCGGGGTGCGGCTCCGGGTCGCGCTCTCGGCCCTCACCATGGCCGAGTACTTCCG
>JAJYWE010000101.1 GCA_021791675.1 Actinomycetes bacterium
AGGAACACGACGCTCAACGCGTCCGCCCGGAGCCACCCCGCAGCGGCGGTCACCGGTCTCCGCTCGCCGACGAGCCAGGCCGCGCCGACGAGGGAGACCACTGCGGCGGCGAGGCTCGCTGCCTTGGCGGCGGCCGGTGGGAGCCACCAGGACGCGACCGCGACAACCAGCGGGAGGATCCCGACGACGAGCAGCGCGTCGGACATCGTCAACCCGAGGAACGCGCTCATCCCTGCAGCCGGTCCAGGCCGGTCGTGGAGAGCGTCTGGGCCCGCCCGTGGTGCACGCGGATGAGCGCGGCGAACACGACGACCGCCACGAGGAGGTCGAAGAAGAACGCGACCTCGGCGGCGAGGGGCAGGCCAGCTGCGAGGACGAGGCTCGCCACCGAGACCCCGTTCTCGAGCGCGAAGAACCCGATCGCCTGGGAGACCACGTCGGACCGGAGGCTCACGAGGAGGAAGGAGACGAGGATGGCTGCGGTCGCGATCCCGAGGGCCGACGCGGGCAGAGGGTGGTGCGTCACCGGGATGCTCTGGGTCACGAAGAACCCGACCACGGCGGCGACGATGGAGACGAGCACCATGGTCGCAACGCCGAAGCGGTTGCTGCCAGCGAGGTCGCGGGGCGCGCCGGCGAGGAGCCGTCCGAGGACTGCGGGGACGAGGACGACCTTGATACAGAAGGACAGCCCTGCGAGCACGTAGAGCCCCACCTCGCCGGTGTGCAGCGCGACCACCAGCGCGAGGCCGCTCACCATGAGGGACTGGAAGGCGTACAGGCGGACCTGGGACCGAGCGAAGGGCGCCCGGAGCATGGCGAACTCCGCGAGGAGCACCACGATCGCCAGGGCAACCGCGACCCCGGAGAACGCGGACGGGACGAGCAGCGCGAGCATCATCGCCCGCGGGGGGCGCGGTCGGCGCCGTGCGCGCCGCGCTCGCCGTGTGCGCCGCGCCCTCCCGAACTGAGCGCTGCGTCCAGCCGACCAGGTGCGTCCATCAACCACCCCCGAGGTAGGCGACGAGGACCGCCAGGCTGGCGAGCAGGAAGGCGGTCGCCATGAACTCCGTGAGCTTGAACAGCCGGAGCTTGGAGAAGGAGTTGTCGATCACCGCGAAGACAGCGCCCACCCCGATCGCCTTGGCGAGCAGTGCGAGGACGGCGAGGCCGACGGCCAGCGCGGACTGCGAGCCGGCGAGACCCCAGGGCGCCACGAAGACGTTGATCAGGATCACGTAGAGGACGAGCTGCTTCATTGCAGAGCCCCAGGTGAGGAGGGCGAGCGGGGGACCGGAGTGCTCGAGGGTGCGAGCCTCGTCGATCATCCCGAGCTCGAGGGTGCTCGCGTGCGTCTCCACCGGGATGCGGCCGGTGTCGTTCAGGACGACGAGGAAGAACGCGACGGCGACCAGCAGGTGGGCCGGGCGCACGACCTGCGCGAGCGAGGCGCGGGCCGCGGCCGCCTCGAAGTAGGGCAGGTCGGTGGTGGTGACCAGTGCCACCGTGAAGGTCACGAACAGGATCGTCGGCTCGATCAGCGCGCCGAAGGTCATGGCCCGGCTGGAACCGAGCTGCGCGTACGGCCCGCCGCTCTCCGCGGCTGCGACGGCGACGACGAAGCCCCCGAGCGCGAGGATGAAGCCCCCGCCGAGGATGTCGCCGGTGTAGCCGAGGGGGAGGGGGTAGCTCGTGAGCACCGGGATCAGCATCGGGACCACGAGGTAGCAGGTGAAGGCCACCGCGGGCGCGAGGAGGAAGAACCAGCTGGCCTGCTCGGGGAGGAGCGTCTCCTTCCGGAAGAGCTTCGCGAGGTCGAAGTAGGGCTGCAGGACGCGCGGGCCGCGCCTGCCCTGGAGGCGTGCCTCGACCTTGCCGATCACGCCGGAGACGAGTGGCGCGCCGAGCAGGACCGTCAGGACCTGCAGGACCTGGATGACGGCGACCGGCAGCGTCGGACCTGGCACACGACCTCCACGCACGAGACGGCTCGAGGCGTAGAGACCATCAGCTCCGGAAGCACCGGGGCAGTTCGGGCGTGTGCCCGTCGGGGACTCATCCGACGATCCGACACTAGCCGACGGGCGCCTCCGTCGCATCGAGGTGGGCCGGGCCGTCGTCCTCACCAGCCTGCTCCGGGCCGCCGGCCCCGTCCTCCACGGCGCCGAGCACCGGGCTGCCGGCGCCGCCCTCCCCGCCCTCCTCTTCGCCCGCCTGCTCGGGCACCGAGAGCTGGATCCGGGACAGCTCCGCGTAGAGCCCGTTCTCCGCGACCAGCTCCTCGTGGGTGCCCTCTTCGACGATCCGGCCACCGTCGATGACCAGGATGCGGTTCGCCCTCCGGACGGTGGAGAGGCGGTGGGCGATGACGACGGAGGTCCTCCCCGCGAGGGCCGAGTCGAGGGCCTCCTGGACCGCCCGCTCGGACTCGGAGTCGAGGTGCGCGGTCGCCTCGTCGAGGACCATGACCGGCGGTGCCTTCAGCAGCAGGCGCGCGATCGCCATGCGCTGGCGCTCCCCGCCCGAGAGGCGATAGCCCCGATCCCCGACGACGGTGTCGAGGCCGTCGGGCAGCGAGTCGACGAGGTCGAGGATGCGGGCGCCGGCGAGGGCGGCGCGGAGGGTGGGCTCGTCGGCCTCCGGGCGGGCGAAGAGCAGGTTCTGCCGGATCGTCTCGTGGAAGAGGTGGGCGTCCTGGGTCACCACCCCGACCGTGGCGGTGAGCGAGGCGAGCGTGGCGTCGCGGACGTCGAGCCCGTTCAGCCGGACGCTCCCGGCACTCACGTCGTAGAGGCGGGGGATGAGCTGGGATATCGTCGTCTTCCCGGCGCCCGACGGCCCGACGAGCGCCACCATCTCGCCCGGTTCGACGGTGAAGGTGATGTCGTGGAGGACCGGCCCGGCCTCGGCACGCTCGGGGGTGGGGAGCGCGACGGACTCGAGCGAGGCGAGGGAGACTTCCGCAGCCGTCGGGTAGGCGAAGTCGACGTGGCGGAACTCGATGCGCACCTTCCCGGGCGGCACCGGCGACGCCCCCGGGCGCTCGGCGATCGCCGGGGGGAGGTCGAGCACCTCGAAGACCCGGTCGAAGGAGACCAGCGCCGTCATGACGTCGACCTGGACGTTGGAGAGCGAGGCGAGGGGGCTGTAGAGCTGGGTGAGGTAGGCCGCCAGTGCGACCAGGGTCCCCACCGCGAGGGTCCCGCGAGCGGCTAGCACCCCACCCCAGCCGTAGACGAGGGCGGTCGCGAGCGACGCCGTGAGCACCAACGCGACCATGAGGTAGCGGCCGTACATCGCCTGGGTCACCCCGATGTCCCGGACGCGTGCCGCCCGGGTCGAGAAGGTGCGCTCCTCGTCGCCGAGGCGGCCGAAGAGCTTGACGAGCAGGGCGCCGGAGACCTGGAAGCGCTCGGTCATGGTCGTGCTCATCTGGGCGTTCAGGTTGTAGGACTCGCGGGTGATGGTGGCGAGCTTGCGCCCGACGAAGCGGGCCGGGAAGAGGAAGACCGGCAGGATCACGAGCGCGGCGAGCGTGAGCTGCCACGACAGCACCAGCATCGCGGCGAGCACGAGGCTCACGGTGACGGCGTTCGAGACCACCGAGGAGAGCGTGCCGGTGAAGGCCTGCTGTGCGCCGAGCACGTCGTTGTTGAGCCGGCTCACGAGCGCCCCGGTCTGGGTCCGGGTGAAGAACGCGAGCGGCATGCGCTGCACGTGGGCGAAGACCCGCGAGCGCAGGTCGTAGATCAGCCCTTCGCCCACCCGGGCCGACACGTAGCGCTCTCCGACCGAGAGCACAGCGTTGGCGATCGCCAGCGCTGCGACGAGCAGGGCGAGGTCCACCACGAGCCCGGGGCGGTGGTGGAGGATCCCGTCGTCGATGATCGCTCGGAGAATGAGCGGGTTCGCGACACCGATGACGGCGTCGACCACGATCAGCACGAGGAAGACCGCGAGGAGGCGCCGGTACGGCCCGGCGAAGCCGAGCATCCGCCGGAAGGTGCCCGGCGTGACTCGCTGGTCCCGGATCGACTCTTCCCGGCGAAACTGGCGCGCGAAGCTCCCGGCTCCCATACCCCGCCCCATCGTCCCGCCCGGTGGCATCGTCAGCTCCCCGTCCGAGGTCGCGTCGTGCGGGGCCCAGCGGACTCGGGGCGAGCGGTGCCGGCCCGAGCGGGGTCGGGCCGGGAGCGGCCTTCGCCCCCGCGAGCACGTGTGGGGGCGAGGCGGGTCGCGTCCGGGACGCCCCGGGCCTTCCCGGCGTCGGTGACGACGAGGCCCTCCTCGGTGAGGACTGCGTCGAGGAGGACGTCGTGGGCCTCGCCGGGCAGGGTCTCGACCAGCTGCGCGGCGTAGCCGAGCCCGAGCCGGACGGTACCGGGGCGGACGAGCGGCAGGAAGCGGTCGTAGTAGCCGCCGCCGTAGCCGAGGCGCACGCCGCTCGGCGCGAAGGCGAGCCCCGGCACGACGACGAGGTCGATGCTGTCCGGCTCGACCGCCCGTGCCCGGTGCTCGGCCGGCGGCTCCGGGGTGCCCCGGGCGCCGGGCGACAGCGGCGTGTCGTCCTCGACGGGGACCGCGAGGAGCCCGAGGTCGACGACGACCGGGACCAGCGTGGTCCGACCCGCCCGGCGCAGTGCCCGGAGGGCCGGCGCCGTGTCGATCTCGTCGCGGAAGGTGGCGAAGCAGAGGACCGACTCGGCGTCCAGCGCCGCGACGAGCTCGACCAACGCCTCGGCGACCGCGTCGGCTACCCGTTGCCGGCCGCGCTCGCCGAGGTGGGCAGCGTGGAGGCGTCGGTTGGCCGCGGCATCGCGGCGCAGCGCACGTTTGGTGGCCGCGAGATCGGCCCCGGAGCCGGTTGCGTCGCGCTCGTCGCCCTGCGCCGTGGCGGCCCCACCCTTGCCGGGGTCCCTGCGCTCGGGGTCGTGTGCCGAGGCGGCCCCATCCGCGCCGGGTCGGTCGCGCTCGTCGCCCTGTGGCGCGACCCCCCCGGTGCTCAGCGTGCGTCCTCGGACCGCCGGGGACGCCGATCGGCCCTGCGGAGCTCGCGCTCGACGTCGTCCCAGGTGAGCGGGTCGAGATCTCTACCGGCCCGCTCGGCTCGCGCCGCCTGGCTCCAGACGATCGCCGCGGACCCCCAGAGGATGCCGATCCCCGCCAGCTTCGCCAGCACCCCCGCGAGCTGCTGGTCTGCCAGCGCCGAGATCCCGAGCAACGGGGCGTGGTGCGCGTAGACGGGGTAGAAGGGATGCTCGGCGAAGATGAAGACGAGTGCGGGGAAGTTCGGGAGGAGCGACTGCACGAAGAGGTAGCCGACTCGGCCGGCTGGGGACAGGTTCCGCGTGCCGGGTACGACGCGGACAACCGGGAGCCAGAGCACGACCCCGGCTCCGAAGAGTGCCGCCTCGACCAGGGCGTGGCCGAGCGGTGAGGAGGCGGAGGCGGCGACGACAGGCGTGAGCAGCGCGCCGACGACGGTCACGCAGAACACCGCAGTGGCCACGGCCGGGCCGGTGAGGATGCGGACCACCGCGTCGACGAACCGGGGCCGGGTGAGGGTCGCGAGCAGCCAGCGAGGCGAGCCGAGGAGCAGCAGTGGGGGCGCCACGAGCACGAGGAGGACCTGCTGGCCGATGCGCGCGGTGAGCGACCAGCGCTGTGCCAGATCCGCGACCGGCCAGGTCGTGGCGACGACGAGCGCCAGCCAGCCGCCCGCGAACGCCGCCGTCTGCCTCGGTGTTGGCCGCCGGCGGTCCGGGTGGCCCCGGCGCAGCCGGGTAGCGGACAGGACATAGACCGTCCCGATCGCCGCTATGGCTGCCCAGGCGAGGGGGTGTGGCACGAACTGCCAGGGGCTCTCGTGGATCCCGAGGGCGTCGCGGGCCTTCGGCGCCGTCGCGAGCACGCGCCCCGCGGCGAGGGCCCCGAACCGGGGCGTCAGCGCCCGCACGGTGCCACTCCGCAGCTCATGGGGGCTGATCTCCTCTCGCTCCCTGCACGCCGCCTCCGACCGGGGCGATCACCCCGGCGCTCGCTCGCGCCGGCTCCGCCGAAACCCGAACGCCCTCAGCCTAGTGACGCGGCACCGTTTGGCGAGAGCCGCTTGCCGCCCCGGCGGGGCACTGGTGGGGAGCCGCCGCCGGCGCCCCACCGCCCGGTCGCGTCGGGGAGAGTGGGCTGGCTGGGCCGTGACGAGACATCGGCCGTGCGGGCCCGGTGGGGGACCCAGGCTGGTCGGCGCGGGCGAGAAGCGCGAGGATGAGGAGATGAGGTCGCCCGAGGAACTCCCCAGCCTGCTCCACCCCTTCGCCCGCCCGGCAGCGACGAACGCCTCGTTCGTCGAGATCGTCTCCGGCGAGGGTGCCGAAGTCCGCGACGCTGCGGGCCGGACCTACGTCGACGCCCTCGCGAGCCTCTGGTACTGCGAGGTCGGTCACGGGCGGCCGTCGATCGGCGCGGCGGTGGCGGAGCAGATGCGCCACCTCGACGCCTTCCACACCTTCGACCGGTTCACCAACCCGGTGGCGGAGGCACTCGCAGAGCGTCTCGTCGGCCTGGCGCCCATGCCCGACAGCCGGGTGTTCCTCACGTCGGGTGGCTCCGAGGCCGTCGAGACGGCCGTGAAGCTCGCCCGGATTGCCCAGGCCCAGGCCGGTCATCCCGAGCGGACGGTCGTGGTGAGCCGGCAACCCTCCTACCACGGGGTCACCTACGCAGCCATGTCGGCGACGGGGCTGGCGCCGAACCAGGCTGGTTTCGGGCCACTCCTCCCGGACGTCGTGCAGGTGCCCTACGACGACCTCGGCGCGCTCGACGCGCTGGACGCGGTCGCCGCAGGCAGGGTCGCAGCGGTGATCGCCGAGCCGGTGGTGGGGGCGGGGGGCGTGCTCCCACCGCCACCGGGATACCTCGAGGGCCTTCGCGCGCGCTGCGACGCGTGGGGTGCCTACCTCATCCTCGACGAGGTGATCTGCGGCTTCGGGCGCCTCGGGGCGTGGTGGGCCTCGCAGCACTTCGGGATCCGTCCCGACATGGTGACCTTCGCGAAGGGTGTGACGTCGGGCTACCTGCCCCTCGGGGGGGTGCTCGTCGGGCCGCGGGTGCGCGAGCCGCTCGAGGTGGACGAGGGCTTCGTGCTCCGCCACGGCTACACCTACAGCGGCCACCCCGCCACGGCGGCAGCGGCGCTCGCGAACCTCGACCTGCTCGAGGAGGAGGAGCTGGTCTCGGTCGCCGGGCACATCGGCGAGGTGCTCGGTGGGGGACTCGCCTCCCTCGTGGACGGCGAGCGAGTGCTCGGCTGCCGGGGTACCCAGGGGATCTGGGCGCTCGGGCTCGGTCCGTCGGTGGACGCCACCCGACTGCGAGACGTGCTGCTCGAGGAGGGGGTCATCGCGCGACCCGTCGG
>JAJYWE010000029.1:0-17683 GCA_021791675.1 Actinomycetes bacterium
ATCGGTGCCGAGGAGGTGCTCTTGCCGGCGCTGCTCCCGAGGGAGCTCTTCGCTGCCAGCGGACGGTGGGAGGAGTACGGGGAACTGCTGTTTCGTCTCTCGGACCGGCGTGACGCCGAGTACCTCCTGGCTCCGACGCACGAGGAGGCCTTCACCCAGGTCGTGACGGAGATGGCGACCTCCTACCGCGACTTCCCGCTCATCCTGTTCCAGGTGCAGCTCAAGTACCGCGACGAGGCCCGTCCCCGCGCGGGCGTGTTACGCGGCAGGGAGTTCCTGATGAAGGACAGCTACTCCTTCGATCTCGACGAGGAGGGGCTTGCGGCCTCGTATGCGCTCCACCGCGAGGCGTACGTCGAGATCTTCCGCCGGCTCGGTCTCGAGACTCGTGTCGTGTCGGCCCTCTCGGGCGCGATGGGGGGTTCTCAGTCGGAGGAGTTCCTCGCCCCTGCGCCAGTCGGGGAGGACACGCTCGCCCGGTGTCCGGCATGTGGCTATGCCGCGAACGTCGAGGCGGTCGAGACGGGGTCGCTCCCACCGAGTGGCGACGCGACAGGTCCGGTGGGTCCCGGGAGCGAGCTCGGCGCTGCTGCCGGGCACCCGCCGATGGAGGAGGTGGAGACGCCGGACGCGCCGACGATCGAGGCGGTCGCCACGCTCCTCGGTGTCGCTTCGGACACGACGCTCAAGAGCCTCGTGGTACGGGTCGGCGAGGACCTGGTCATGGCGCTCGTGCCGGGCAATCGCGAGCTCGACCTCGAGCGCCTGGCCGGCGCCGTGGCCCCCGCTCGAGCTGCCCTCGCATCGCCGGCGGATCTCGCCAGCCTCGAGTGGGTCGTGAAGGGCTACCTCGGCCCACAGGGAGCAGCCGAGCAGGGTCTGCCGGTGTGGGCGGACCCCGCGATCGCACCGGGCAGCGCGTGGATCGCCGGGGCGAACTCCCCCGGGCGTCACACGCGCCACGTCGTTGCCGGCCGGGACTTCGCGGTCGACCGCTACCTCGGCTTGGTGCGGGTCGAGGCCGGGGATCCCTGCCCCCGCTGCGGGGCGGCGCTGGAGCTCGAGCGTGCGATCGAAGTCGGTCACGTGTTCCAGCTCGGGACGAAGTACTCGGCGGCCGCGGGGCTCGCCCCGGCGGTGCCCGGGGTCGAGCCGCAGCCGGTCCAGATGGGCTCGTATGGGATCGGGATCTCCCGTCTCGTCGCTGCGATCGCCGAGCAGCACCACGACGACGTAGGGCTCGCGTGGCCGGCATCCGTGGCGCCGGTGCAGGTGCACGTCGTCCAGCTCGGCGGGGAGGAGCGCCGCCGGCAGGTAGCCGAGGAGGTGGCACGGTCGCTGGCCGAAGCCGGCTTCGACGTGCTGCTCGACGACCGGGGCGCGAGCCCGGGTGTGGCGTTCGCGGACGCAGACCTCCTCGGGATGCCAGTCCAGGTCGTCGCCGGAAGGGGGGTCGGCGACGGGCGGGTCGAGCTACGCCTCCGCGCGAGCGGCGCGCGGAGCTCGGTTGCCACGAACGCGGTGGTCGAAGCGGTGCGGGAGGCGCTCGCCGGGGCCTGACGGGCGCCACGCGGCCTTCCCGTGACGTCCAACGGCCCCTCCGGCTGCTGCGGTGGGCTTGTCGCCCTCGTCGGGGCCGCTCCACCACGGCCAGCCCGGCGCCCTCAACGGCCGGCTGGGGACGCTCCTCGCCCGACTGCGGGCGCACCCGGGAACGAGAGGCTGTAGAGCAGGGCCGTCAGCGACAGGCCGTCCACGATCTGGCCGTCCAGGACCAGCTCGCGTACCCGCTCGGGACTGGCCCATTCGAGCCGGGTGGACTCGTCCGGGTCCGAGGGCGGGCCCTCGTGGGTGGCGCCGCTGGCGAGGAAGAGGTGGAAGCGCTGGTCGGAGAGTCCGTTGGTGGGTTGGTAGGTGCACAAGGCCTGGAGCGGGCCGGGACGCCAACCCGTTTCCTCCAGCACCTCGCGGGCAGCTGCGGTGACGGCATCCTCTCCAGGGTCGATCCGGCCGGCCGGGATCTCGTAGCCCCACGTATCGGTGATGAAGCGGTGGCGGTAGAGGAGCAGGATCGACCTGTCCTGCCACACGACCGTCCCTGCCGCTTGCTGGGGCATACGCACCACGTGGTGCTGGAGCCGTCGGCCGCTCGGCAGTTCGACGTCGGCGAGCGTCAGGCGTACCCACTCGCTCTCGTAGAGCGGCTCTTCACCGTGGACCGTCCAGCGCACCACTTCACGCTACGGGCTGGGCAGGGGGGTCGCTGTGTGCAACAGCCACCGGGGTCCGGGGGCCGGGGGCCGGGGTCCGAGATCCGGGGGCCGAGGGCCGTGGGCCGCCACCCTTCGGTCGGCGGTGGCACGGCTCGGTGAGGCGCTCAGGCCCCTCGGCTAACCTCTCCCCCGTGCCGGCCATCGTCGTCGTGGGGACGCAGTGGGGCGACGAGGGCAAGGGCAAGGTGACCGACCTCCTCGCGAAGGAGGTCGCGATGGTGGTTCGCTATCAGGGCGGCCACAACGCCGGGCACACCATCGTCGTCGACGGTGAGCACTTCGCCCTGCAGCTCGTGCCCTCGGGCATCCTGTCCCCGTCGGTGGTCCCGGTCATCGGCAACGGCGTGGTCGTCGACCCCGCGGTCCTCCTCGCGGAGATGGAGATGCTCCGCGGGCGCGGCGTCGACACCTCGCGCCTACTGGTCTCGGGCAACGCGCACCTGATCATGCCCTGGCACCAGGAGCTCGACCGGCTGACGGAGCGCTACCTCGGCCGGCGCCGGCTCGGGACGACCAAGCGGGGCATCGGACCCGCGTACGCCGACAAGGCTGCCCGTGTGGGGCTGCGTGTCCAGGACCTGCTCGACCCCGAGATCTTCCGCGAGAAGCTCGACCTCGTGCTCAGGGAGAAGAACGCCATCCTCGCGAAGGTCTACAACCGCCTCCCCATCTCGGCGGGCGAGGTGGCGGATCGCTACCTCGGGACTTTCGCGCCACAGCTCGCGCCGCACATCGGCGACGCCGTCGACGCGGTGCACGTCGCGCTCGAGTCCGGGCAGCAGGTCCTCCTCGAAGGGGCACAGGCGACCTTCCTCGACCTGGACCACGGGACCTATCCCTTCGTCACCTCCTCCAACCCCGTGGCCGGGGGCGCTTGCACCGGAGCCGGTATCGGGCCGCGCCACGTCGAGCGGATCATCGGTATCGCAAAGGCCTACGTCACGCGAGTCGGTGCCGGTCCGTTCCCGACCGAGGTCGAGGGGGACCTCGCCGACCTGCTCGTCGAGCGGGGGGCCGAGTACGGGACGAACACTGGCCGGCGCCGGCGGCCGGGGTGGTTCGACGGTGTCATGTTGCGATCAGCGGTGCGGCTCAACTCGCTGACCGAGGTCGCGCTCACGAAGCTCGACGTGCTCGACACGCTGCCGACGCTGTCGGTCTGTGTCGCGTACGAGGTCGACGGGGTCCGCTACGACCACGTCCCCTATCACCAGTCTGCGCTGCACCGGGCCCGTCCGGTCTTCGAGGAGCTCCCGGGCTGGCAGTGCGACCTCTCCGGCGCGACCACGCTCGCCGATCTCCCTGGCGCGGCCCGGGACTACGTCGGGTTCCTCTCCGACCTCGCGGGGGTTCCGGTCGCCTTCGTCGGCGTCGGTCCAGGCCGCGAGCAGTACGTGCGGTTCGCGGCCTGAGCGATCCTCACCGTGCCCATGCCGCCGACCCTTTCCCGACGCCCGAGCGTGGGACTTCCGTGAAGGTCCTCGTGGTCGGCAGCGGCGGCCGGGAACACGCGCTCGCCGTGGCCCTCGCGCGAGGCGACCACGAGGTGTGGGTCGCGCCGGGGAACCCGGGGATGGCGCACTACCCGGGCATCGAGCGGGGCTGGGGCGGGTGCCTCGCCGCCGACGATCCCGTGCGAGCGGCACGACGGATCGGTGCAGCGCTGGTCGTAGTCGGTCCGGAGCAGCCGCTCGCAGCTGGCCTCGCGGACGAGTTACGGGGGGCTGGTTTCGCGGTGCTCGGCCCGGGTGCGGCGGGTGCCCGTCTCGAGTCCTCCAAGGTGTGGATGAAGGAGCTGTGCGCCTCGGTGGGCGTGCCGACTGCAACATGGGCGGCGTTCGACCGGACCGAAGGGGCACTCGAGTACCTACGCAGCCACCCCGGGCCATACGTCGTGAAGGCCGACGGCCTTGCGGCCGGGAAGGGGGTCCTCGTCACCGACTCCCTCGTTGCGGCGGAGGCGGACGTGGTGGCGAAGCTGTCCGGTGCGGCCTTCGGGGTGGCAGGGCGCCGGGTCGTGCTCGAGGAGGCGATGCGCGGCCCCGAGCTCTCGGTGCTCGCACTCTGCGACGGGCAGCGAGCGGTGCTCCTCCCGCCGGCGAGAGATGCGAAGCGTCTCGGGGACGGCGACATCGGCCCCAACACGGGGGGTATGGGCGCGTTCGCGCCGGTTCCCGGCGTGGACCCGGCGCTGCTCGGGCAGGTCCGCCGAGACATCGTCGACCCGGTGCTCGCCGAGCTGCGCCGCCGCGGCATCGACTATCGCGGCATCCTCTACGCAGGCCTGATGCTCACGACGACCGGGCCACGCCTCGTCGAGTTCAACGTCCGCTTCGGCGATCCCGAGGCCCAGGTCGTGCTGCCCCTCGTGCCGCCCGGAGCGCTCGGGTCGCTCGTGCTCGCTGCGGCGCACGGTGCGCTCGACGAGGAGGCCGCCCAGCGGGCGCTCGCCTCCGCCGGCACGCCGGGCCCGGCCGGCACGCCCGAGCCTACGGCCGCGGTCTGCGTGGTGCTCGCGGCCCCCGGCTACCCCGAGCATCCCCGGCACGGCCTGGTCGTGCGGGGGGTCGAGCGGGCGGCCTCGCTGCCCGGCGTGACGGTGCTCCAGGCGGGGACTGCCGCCGAAGGCGGTGCGCTCGTCACGACCGGCGGGCGGGTGCTCGACGTGGTCGGGACCGGTCCTTCGCTCGCCGTGGCTCGCGCACGGGCGTACGAAGGGGTGGCGGCGATCGACTGGCCCGAGGCCCAGTTCCGACGAGACATAGCGGCGCTGCCGGGAGTCGGCGAGCTCCGGGTCGCGCCATCGTCGCGCGGGCACGGTGCGTGGCTGGCGGAGGGCACCCGGGCGGGCTCCGCGGGTGGGTCCGCGCGAGGGGGCGACCAGTGATCGAGCGCTACGCGCTTCCGGAGATGGCGAGGCTGTTCGACGACGCAGCTCGGTTGCGGACCTGGCTGGAGGTGGAGCTCCTCGCGACCGAGGCGTGGGCCGAGCTCGGCGTGGTCCCCACTGCCGACGCGAAGCTCGCGAGGGAGAACGCGCCAATCGTCGACGACGCGTTCGTCGCCGAGGTCGCCGCTCGGGAGGCGGTGGTCGACCACGACATGGCGGCCTTCGTGGACGTGGTCCAGGCGCGAATCGGTCAACCCGCCGGCGCCTGGATCCACTACGGGCTCACTTCGTCCGACGTCGTCGACACCGCGCTCGGCGTCACGCTGGCTCGGGCGGCGGATCTCCTCCTGGACGCGAGCACGGCACTCGTCGAGGCCCTCACGCGACGGGCCCACGAGCTCGAGGACGTGGTCATGGTGGGCCGTACCCACGGGATCCACGCCGAGCCGATCGTCGCCGGGAACAAGCTGGCACTCTTCGCGCTCCAGGTGGACCGCGACCGGACCCGTCTGCGCCGGGCTCGGAGTGCCATCGCGGTCGGGAAGCTGTCGGGTGCCGTCGGGACCTACTCGAACGTCGACCCGGCTGTCGAGCGACACGTCTGCGGCGCGCTCGCGCTCGAAGCCGTCCCGGCGACCCAGGTCGTGGCGCGGGACCGACATGCCGAGTACCTCTACGCCTGCGCATCGGTGGGGGCCACGGTGGAGGCACTCGCGACGGAGGTCCGCCATCTGCAGCGGACCGAGGTCGCCGAGGTCCAGGAGCCCTTCGGCGCAGGCCAGAAGGGCTCCTCCGCGATGCCCCACAAGCGCAACCCCGTGCTCTCCGAACGCCTTTCCGGCCTCGCCCGCCTGCTTCGCGGCTACGTCCAGGCCGGCCTCGAGGATGTCGCGCTCTGGCACGAGCGTGACATCTCCCACTCCTCGGTCGAGCGTGTCGCACTCCCTGACGCGAGCCTCCTCGCCTACTACGTCCTGCGGCAGGCGACCAGGCTCGTGGACGGCCTCGTGGTCCACCGCGACCGCATGGCCGCGAACCTCGAGGCGAGCCACGGCGTCGTCTTCAGCCAGCCGGTGCTGCTCGCACTCGTTGCCGCCGGCCTCGAGCGCGATGTCGCCTACCGGATCGTGCAGCGCGCTGCCCGGCGTGCGTTCGAGGAGGACCGGCGCTTTCGCGACGTGCTCGAGGAGGAACCCGAGGCCGCTCCCGTTCGGGCCGCGCTCGAGGCTGCCTTCGACGTCGGACGCTCGGTCGCCCGGGCTCGGGGTGCCATCGACGCTCTGGACGCGCTCGGGCGGCGGGAGGAAGGCTGATGGACGCAGGCTCGCTGGTGCTGGTCCATCGCGGCAAGGTCCGCGACGTCTACGACGCGGGCGACGACCGCCTCCTCCTCGTCGCCAGTGACCGGATCTCGGCCTTCGACGTCGTGCTCTCCGAGCCGATACCCGACAAGGGCCGCGTCCTCACCCTGCTCTCGGACTTCTGGTTCGACCTCCTCGCTGACGTTGCCCCGAACCACCGGTTGAGCGTCGACCCGGGGGACTTCCCGCCCGGGGTGCCGGCGGACGTCCCGGGCCGGGCGATGCTCGTCCGCCGTGCGGAGATGCTGCCCATCGAGTGCATCGTCCGCGGCTATCTCGCCGGCTCTGCGTGGGTGGAGTACCGCCGGACGGGGACCGTCCACGGTGAGGCGGTGCCCGCTGGGCTCGAGGAGTCCGCAGCGCTACCCGAGCCGGTCTTCACGCCGTCGACGAAGGCCAGCGCGGGCCACGACGAGAACATCAGCCGGGCGGCCGCGGCGGCGCTCGTGGGTACCGACGTGGCTCGCGAGGCGGAGGCGATCGCCCTCGCCGCCTATGCCCGCGCTGCGGCCTGGGCGGCCGACCGGGGGATCCTGATCGCGGACACCAAGTTCGAGCTCGGCTTCATCGACGGCCACCTCGCGCTCTGCGACGAGGTGCTCACGCCGGACTCCTCGCGGTTCTGGCCCGCGGCCGAGTGGCATCCCGGCGCGCATCCGCCCAGCTTCGACAAGCAACCCGTGCGCGACTGGCTGGAGCAGAGCGGTTGGGACAAGCGACCACCACCGCCGGCGCTCCCAGCCGAGATCGTCGCAGCGACGAGCGCTCGTTATGCGGAGGTGTTCCGTCTGCTCACCGGGCGGAGCCTTGCGGCTACGGCCGAGGAGCGCGCCAGCAGGCCGGAGGCGAGGCGACGGGCGCGTGGTGCGAGCGCGGCCGACGGTGGGTACGCGGCCCGGGCTGGTGTTGCCAACCCCGGCTCTGGTACGGACCAGAGAGAGGAGACCGACTGATGCGGATCGCCGCGCTGGTGGAGGTGCGACTCCGGCCGGGGATCGCGGATCCGGAGGGTGGGACGGTCGAGCGTGCGATCGCCGCGCTCGGTGTGGGGGGCATCTCGCGCGTCTCGATGGGTCGTGCCATCCGCTTCGAGGTGGAGGCCGTGAGCGTGGACGAGGCGGAGGAGATCGTGGACGACCTCTGCCGACGCCTTCTCGTGAACCCCGTCCTCGAGGAGGAGACGACCACACTCGTCGCGCTCGACGACACCCCCGACGACGAGGTACCGCCGGTGGACCTCCCGGTGGGAGAGCCCGAGGCGGACGAGGGAGCCCCGTTCCAGTGAGCGCCCGGGTCGCCGTCGTCGTCTTTCCCGGGACGAACTGCGAGCACGACACCGTCGAGGCACTCGCAGAACTGGGGGCCGACGCCGAGCTCGTCTGGCACCAGCGCGCGACGCTCGTGGGTTACGACGCGGTGGTCCTGCCCGGCGGCTTCGCACACGGGGACTACCTGAGACCGGGCGCCATCGCTCGGTTCTCGCCGGTGATGGAGGCCGTAGTCCGCCTTGCGGCGGACGGTGCGCCGGTCGTCGGCATCTGCAACGGGTTCCAGGTGCTGACGGAGGCGGGGCTCCTACCCGGGGCGCTGCAGCGCAACGCCGGCCGGCGGTTCGTCTGCAGGCCCGTTGCCGTCGAGGTCGTCCGCTCGGGATCGGCACTGACACGTGGCGTCGCTCCCGGCACCCGTCTCACCCTCCCGGTCAATCACTTCAGTGGCAACTTCACCTGCGAGGCGCACCTGGAGCAGGAGCTCGAGGCATCCGGGCAAGTGGTGCTCCGCTACCTCGACAACCCGAACGGGTCGGTCGGCAACATCGCGGCGGTCTCCAACGGGGCCGGAAACGTCGTCGGCCTCATGCCGCACCCGGAGCGGGCGACGTCCCGGCTCCTCGGCTCGAGCGACGGAGCGATCCTGCTCGCCTCGCTCCTCGAGACGGCTGGACGGGCCCGGGTCCAGACGCCTGCGTGAGTCGCCTTCCCGGAGACCCGGGACGGCCCCGCTCCCGGCGACGGGAGCCTTGCGCGAGCGCAGGCTCGGCGGCGTAGCGGGCCACCACGAGGGCGGGTCCGGCGAGCGGGTCAGGCGCCCCGGGTCGCCTTCAACCCTGCGGCCTTGAGCACGCTCGCCGGCACGCCGAACTCTCGCCAGGTGGCGTACGCGATGTGCCGACGCTCGCTGTAGGAGCGGGCGACTTCGATGAACGCCGCCTCGGCCTCGGGAAGATTGTCGTCGGCCCGCAGCTGCTCGAGCTCCTTCTGGAGATCGCGCCGTTGCTGGAGGAGCTGGATCCGGTCGTAGGGGGATGCCTCGGCGAGGCGCTGCTCGACCACTTCGAGCTGGCGCTCGACGGACTCCGCAGTCCGCCGCCGTCCTCGCCGTGGTTGGTGGCGTTCCATGGCATCGAGGTACTGCCGGACGATCCGGCTCTCCTTTCGTCCGACGGCGAGGGCTTCCTTGTGCTCGTCGGTCAGGTTCCCCGGGCCGCTCTTGGGAGCAGTTTTCCGCGTTTTGGTGGCAGGCATACGCACATTGTAGCGAGGGTGGACTGCGACCATACCTCGCTCACCGAGCACCGGTGCACTCCAGAGCTCCACCGGTTGTCGGGCCGCGGAGCGCTACAGGCGCAGGAGTCGTTCGGCGTTCCCGTGCGCGATCTTCTCCCGGTCCCCCGGGCTGAGCGGCGCACTCGTCAGCCAGGCGGTCGCAGCGGCACTGTCTGCGAAGGGATGGTCCACGGAGAAGAGGATGCGGTCGGCGCCGAAGACCGCGAGGGCGCACTGGAGCGGGGCTGTCGTCGTGTAGCCAGAGGTGGTGACGAGCAGATGTGCGTGGAGCGTGTCGGCGACCGTCCGCGTTCTCGCGAGGAGGGGGGACAGGCGCTCGTCGGCGCGAGCCAGGGAGAACGGGAGCATCTCGCCCATGTGGCCGACGAGGAGCTGGAGGCCGGCGAAGCGCTCGAACACGCCGTTTGCGACCATCCGGAGGACGTGGAGGCCGCACTCGGCGTGCCAGCCCCATGCGGCCGTGGAGAGCGCGCCGGCGACCGCCGGCTCGAGGCCGGAGAAGTACGCCGCGGCGACGGCCGGTGGGGGTGGAGCGGGATGAAGGTAGAGCGGGACTTCGAGGGCCTCAGCGGCTGCGAGGACCGGCTCGTTGACCGGATCGTCGAGGAACACGCCGTTGGTCTGCCCGTGGATCATCGCCCCGACGAAGCCGAGCTCCTCGACGCAGCGGTGGAGCTCGACTGCGGCGGCACTCGGATCGCTCATCGGCAGCGCGGCGAACGCCGCGAAGCGGCCCGGGTGGGCGACGACCGTCTCGGCCATGCGCTGGTTCAGCTGCCGGGAGAGCTCCAGCGAGCGGACGGGTTCGAGCGCCTGGACGCCCCAGCTGACGGCAGAGAGCACCTGGACATCGATGCCGGCTGCATCCATGAGGGCGAGCCGCCCGGCACCGAGGTCGTCCAGCTGCTCCGAGACCCCGGCGAGGCTGGCGGGAGGGGGCCCCATGGCCGCGAGCACGTCCTTCGACAGCATGTGCTCCTCGAGGGCGATGATGCGCACCCGGCCAGGGTACCGCAGGGGCGACGCAGGGCTAGCGTGTCGCCGTGGAGCGCTACGAGCTGGTGGGGCTGACGGCGGGCGAGGCGCTCGCGATCGAGCGACTGCTCGGAAGGCCGCCGAACGAGGTCGAGCTCGCGCTCTACGGGGTCATGTGGAGCGAGCACTGCTCCTACAAGTCCTCCCGCCTCCACCTCCGCCGCCTCCCGACCGAGGGGCCCGGTGTGCTCGTCGGCCCCGGCGAGAACGCCGGTGTGATCGACGGCGGCGAGGGCGTTGCGGTCGCGTTTCGCATCGAGAGCCACAACCATCCCTCCGCGATCGAGCCCCACCAGGGCGCGGCGACCGGGGTGGGTGGCATCCTCCGCGACATCTTCACCATGGGTGCCCGGCCCGTCGCTCTGCTCGACCCACTCCGTCTCGGCCCGCTCGACCGGGCGCGCAACCGCTGGCTCCTCGAGGGCATCGTCTCGGGCATCTCCTCCTACGGCAACTCCGTCGGGGTCCCGACCGTCGGGGGAGAGCTCGTCTTCGACGAGTGCTACGCGGACAACCCGCTCGTGAACGTCTTCTGCCTCGGCCTCGCCCCCGCCTCGCGACTCGTCCTCGCCAGCGCGAGCGGCGTGGGGAACCTGGCCGTCCTGCTCGGCTCGACGACCGGCAGGGACGGGATCGGCGGGGTGAGCGTGCTCGCGTCGGCCGAGCTCGGCACCGGCAGCGAGGAGAAGCGCCCGAGTGTCCAGGTCGGCGATCCCTTCGAGGAGAAGCGCCTGATCGAGGCCTGCCTCGAGCTCATCGATCTGGGGCTGGTCGTCGGCGTCCAGGACCTCGGTGGGGGAGGGCTTGCGTGTGCGACGTCGGAGACCGCGGCGCGTGCCGGGCTCGGGATGGACGTCGACTGCTCGGCGGTGGCGCGGCGGGAGCCGGGCATGACGTCGGCGGAGGTGATGACGAGCGAGAGCCAGGAGCGGATGCTCGCGATCGTGGAGCCGGCGTCGCTCGACGCGGTGCTCGAGGTGGCGGCGCGCTGGGAGGTGCGTGCGGCCGTCGTCGGGGTGGTGACCGAGCCGGTCGACGGGGTGGGGCTCCTGCGCGTGCTCGAGGGTCCCGAGGGCCCGGTCGTCGCCAGCGTGCCCGCGGCCTCGCTCTCCGACGGCGCCCCGGTCTACGACCGACCCCGCCGGGCTCGGGTCCGGGTCGAGGACGCCTCGGCGGATCCGGATCACCTCCCCGCGCCCGACGACGCGGGCGCAGACCTGCTGGCGCTGCTCGGGGATCGGTCCTGGGTGTGGCGCCAGTACGACCACCAACTCTTCCGCAACACCGTCGCCGGGCCGGGCGGCGACGCCGCCGTGCTGCGCCTGGCGGCACCCGGGGTCCCGACGAGCGGCCGGCGGGGACTGGCGATCTCCACCGACGGCAACGGGCGCTGGTGCGCCCTCGATCCGCGCTCCGGGGCCGCGATGGCGGTGGCGGAAGCGGCGCTCAACGTTGCCTGCGCCGGGGCACGCCCAGCCGCGCTCGTCAACTGTCTCAACCTCGGGAACCCGGAGCACCCGGAGGTGATGTGGGAGCTCTCCGAGGTCGTCGACGGCATCGCCGACGCGTCCCGTGCGCTCGAGCTGCCCGTCGTGGGGGGCAACGTCAGCCTCTACAACGCCAGCCATGGCAGCGACATCGACCCGACACCCGTCATCGGTGTCGTCGGCTTGATCGAGGAGCTCGCCTCCCCACCGCCCGGAGTCGGACTGGTCGCTGGCACGAGCCTCGTGCTGCTCGGCGCTCGCCACCTGGGGCTCGGGGGTAGCCGATGGGGCGTGGAGCTCCACCACCGTTCCGGCGGGTCACTCCCCTCGCTCGACCTCGCTGCGCATGCGGCGCTCGTGGCGCTGGTGCGCAGCCTGGTTGCGCCGGAGCTCGGCCCCAACCCTCCCGGACTGGTGGCGGCGGTCCACGACGTCTCCGATGGTGGGCTCGGGGTGGCGCTCGCGGAGATGGCGGCGGCGGGGCGCGTCGGGGCGCGCCTCGGTCCGCTCACCGGGCACGGCGAGCTGTTCTCCGAGGCGGGGTCTCGGGTGCTGATCTGCACTCCCGACCCCGACGCCGTGGTAGCCGGTGCGGCAGCGGCGGGTGTGGCCGCATGGCCCTGCGGCGAGGTGGGAGGGGATCGCCTGGTCGTCGCCGACCTCGTCGATCTCGCGCTCGCGGCGGTCGTCGAGGCGCAGGGTTCCTCGCTGGAGTCCGTCATGGAGTCCGCCGGTACGGGTCGGGCGCTCCCCGCCTGATCGCTCCCTCCGGCCGTGCCGCCCGAGCGCGCCGGCTAGTCCGCCCGGCGTGCCTCCAGCGCCTCGAGCGCTCCGGCGGGGACGTGGAGGTCCCCGAGCCCGGTTCCAACCGCAAGGCCG
Organism: Actinomycetes bacterium; assembly: GCA_021791675.1. Lineage (GTDB taxonomy): Bacteria > Actinomycetota > Acidimicrobiia > Acidimicrobiales > JAKAOS01 > JAJYWE01. The sequence continues at coordinate 12,493 of JAJYWE010000029.1, forward strand.
GGCTTGTACGTCCCGTGGTAGTCGGACCCGCCGGTTGCGACGAGATCCAACCGGCCGGCCAGCCGGGCGAGCTCCAGGCGCTCCTCGGGGGTGTAGCGGGCGTAGTGGGCCTCGACGCCCACCAGGCCGAGCTCGGCGAGCTCCCGGAGCGCAGGTTCGAGCCCTGCCGGCCCGAGGCCGAGGGTGTGTGGGTGGGCGAGCACCGCAACGCCTCCGGACGCGAGCGCCAGTCGGGCAGCGTCGCCGGGGCCGAGACGTGCCTTGCGGACGTAGCCCGGCTTCCCGGGCGTCAGCCAGTCGTCGAAGGCCTCTTGCAGGCTCGAGACGACGCCCCGGCGCAAGAGGATCGCCGCGACGTGCGGCCGCCCGGCGCCGCTCCCGCCGGCCTCGGCGTCGAGCTCCTCGGCCGTGATCTCGACCCCGGCCGCGCCGAGCGCAGCGAGCATTGCCTCGTTGCGCTGCGCACGATCCTGCTGGAGGCGCACGAGCTCATCCTGGAGCGCTCCCTCGCCCGGCCCCACGAAGTAGGCGAGCACGTGGCACGACCCTCCGGCCCAGGTGCAGGAGAGCTCGCAGCCCTCCACGAGCCGGATCCCGACCGAGCGGGCCGCGCCGGCCGCCTCGTCGAGGCCGTCGAGGCGATCGTGGTCGGTGAGCGCGACGGCGGTGCACCCAGCGGCCGCAGCGAGCCCGGGGATCGCCGCGGGTGGGTCCGACCCGTCCGAGCGGCTCGAGTGGGTGTGGAGGTCGATCACCGAAGCGGCTCGCTGCGTCCGCGCCGCCGGCGCGTCGGGGGGTGGGTCTGCATGCCGGGGGGCGAGGCTACCCGGGCCTAGGCTGGCGGCGTGGGCGCGGGCGGGCTACGGGAGGCGTGCGGGGTCTTCGGGATCCTGGCGCCCGGCCGGGAGGTCGCGCCGCTCGTCTTCGACGGCCTCTACGCCCTGCAGCACCGCGGTCAGGAGTCGGCGGGCATGGCCGTCTCGGACGGTGAGTCGATCACCGTCTACAAGGACATGGGCCTCGTCTCGAGCGTCTTCGACGAGCGGACGTTGCTCGCGCTCCGTGGCCACCTCGCGATCGGTCACACCCGCTACTCCACTGCGGGGGAGAGCACCTGGCGGAACGCGCAGCCCGTCTACCGTCCGGCAGGAGCCGCCGGCATCGCGCTCGGCCACAACGGGAACCTCACGAACACCGCCGAGTTGGCCGACGCGCTCTCGATGCTGCCGGGCATCCTCGGCAACGACAGCGACCTCGTCGCCGAGCTCGTCGCGCGCGCCTACGACGAGAGGGCTGGGCTCGTCGGCGCGCTCGAAGCGGTCCTGCCTCGCCTCGAGGGGGCGTTCTCCCTCGTCTGCATGGACCGGGACACGCTCGTCGGCGTCCGGGACCCGAACGGCTTCCGGCCACTCTGTCTCGGAGACCTCGACGGTGCGGCGGTGCTCGCCTCGGAGTCCCCGGCGCTCGACGTGATCGGCGCCCGTCTGGTCCGCGAGGTGGAGCCCGGTGAGATGGTGGTGGTCGACGGTGACGGGATCCGCTCGCTCAGGCCCTTTCCCCGAGCGCGGCTCCGCCCGTCGCTCTGCGTCTTCGAGTACGTCTACTTCGCGCGGCCGGACGCACTGCTGCTCGGCCACCAGGTCCACGGGGTGCGGAGGCGGATGGGCGAGCGCCTCGCCGCGGTCGCGCCGGTGCCGGCAGATCTGGTCATGGGCGTCCCGGACGGCGGCGTCCCGGCGGCCGAGGGCTACGCACGCGCGGCAGGGATCCCCTTCGGCCACGGGTTGGTGAAGAACCGCTACATCGGTCGGACCTTCATCGCCCCGGACCAGGGCGAGCGGCGCAGAGCGGTGCGTCGGAAGCTGAACCCGCTCGTCGAGGACATCGCCGGCCAGCGACTGGTCGTCGTGGACGACTCGATCGTGCGCGGGACGACCACGCAGGCCATGGTCGCGATGCTCTTCGAGGCCGGAGCAGCCGAGGTCCACCTGCGCATCTCCTCCCCGCCGTACCGGTGGCCGTGCCACTTCGGCATCGACACGCCCGATCGCGAGCACCTGCTCGCCGCGAACCACGGCGTGGAGACGATCCGCGAGATCCTCGGTGCGACCTCCCTCGCCTACCTCCCGCTCGAGGCACTCCTCGACTCGGTCGCCGAGCCCGGGCTCTGCGACGCCTGCCTCACGGGGAACTACCCCGCCCCGGTGCCGCGTGCCGCACGGCCCGAGGGCGCCGAGCCGGCGGCACCCCCCGTAGTGGCGGCACACGGCCCGGTCGTGCCGGTGTCGGTCCCGGTCACGATCGGTGGCTGTTGAGCGTGGTCTCCGACGTCGCCACCGGCCGTACAGGCACTCCCCGACCGCGTTCCTACGCCGAGGCGGGGGTCGACGTGGCGGCAGGCGAGGCGGCGGTCGAGCGGCTGGCGCCGCTTGCACGGGCGACCGCGGGGCCGGGTGTCGTCTCCGGCGTGGGTGGCTTTGCCGGGGTCTTCGCACCCGATGCGGCCGGGGCAGCAGGCGAGCTGCTCGTGGCCTCGACCGACGGGGTCGGGACGAAGGCGGAGGTCGCGGCGGCACTCGGGCGCTACGACACGATCGGGCTCGATCTCGTCGCGATGTGCGTCGACGACGTGGTCTGCACCGGGGCGCGCCCGCTGTTCCTCCTCGACTATCTCGTCGTCGGACGGCTCGACCCCGCGCTCGTCGAGGCCGTGGTCGGTGGCGTCGCGGCGGGGTGCCGTCAGGTCGGGGCGGCACTGCTCGGGGGCGAGACGGCGGAACACCCCGGAGCGTTCGCACCGGGCCACTTCGACCTGGCCGGTTTCGTAGTGGGGAGCGTCGATCGACGCGCACTGCGTGGCGCCGCGCTCGTCCGCGCGGGTGACCGGCTGCTCGGGCTCGTCTCGCCCGGGGTGCGCTCGAACGGCTACTCGCTCGCGCGCGCGGTCCTCGGCGACGACCCCACCGCACTCGCCGGCCCGGCCTGGCCCGGCGCCGGCGCGACCTTGGGCGAGGAGCTCCTCCGCCCGTCGGTTCTCTACGCGCCGGCGATCCTCGCCGCCCTGGCTGACGCCAGGGCCGGCGCGGGGCTACACGCCCTCGCGCACGTGACGGGTGGGGGGCTTGCCGCGAACCTCACCCGAGCGCTCCCTGGCGACTGCGATGCGCGGGTCACGCTCGGCTCGTGGCCGATCCCGCAGATCTTCGGCGAGATCCGGGCGGCCGGCGGCGTCGAGGACGACGAGATGGCGCGGACCTTCAACTGCGGGCTCGGGATGGTCGCGGTGGTCGCCCCCGATGTCGCCTCGCAGGTCGCCAGCATCCTCGCAGGCGAGGGGATCGGGGTGCACGACGTGGGGGAGGTCGTCCCTGGCGCGGGCACGGTCCGGCTGGAGGGAGCCTGGAACTGGCCCGAGGCCGTGCGAGCCGGACGTGCTGGCTCGGACGGGGGCGACGGCGCGGAGGGAGCCCGCGCCGACCGGCAGTCCGGGCGGGGAGCACCGCCGAGCTGACGGAGGAGGACGCGCTGTGCCCCGGGCCGGGCCCGCTCCCGATAGTGCACACGGCCTCGTTACGGTGAAGAGGTGCCCACGCCCGACAGCTCCGTCGATCGAGTCGAGCCGGAGGACGCCGGGGGTGGCGCGAGAGTCGGGCGTCGCGTGGTGCTCTCGATGCTCGGGCTCGGGGTGGTCGGAACGCTGTTCGGGGCGGGCGTGCAGTCCGGGCTGGCGAGGGGGCTCGCAGCAGCGGAAGGTCGGGCGTCGCACGGGCTCGCGGGGTTGATCCCGGGCTCGGACCGTTTCCGGATCTACACCGTGACCGGCGGGTTCCCCGAAGTCTCCGACGAGGACTACCGGCTCTCCGTCACGGGGATGGTGCGCCACCCTCTCACGCTCACGCTCGAGGAGCTGCGCGCCCTGCCCCCCACGAGCCTCACCCACACGTTCCAGTGCGTGACCGGCTGGCAGGTTCCCGACGTCCACTGGCGCGGGGTGCGCCTCGGTGATCTCCTCGATCTCGCCGAACCGACGAGTGGCGCGACTGCGCTGCACTTCACCTCGTACGACGGCCTCTACACCGAGAGCCTCACGCTCGAGCAGGCGCGTACCCGCGACATCCTGGTCGCCTACGACATGCTCGGTGCGCCAGTCACGAGGGAGCACGGTGGTCCCGTGCGGCTCTACGTCGCGCCCATGTACGGCTACAAGTCCGCGAAGTGGCTGAAGGGCATCCAGGTCGTGGACCGGGTCGAGCCCGGGTTCTGGGAGCAGAACGGCTACCCGGTGAACGCCTGGATCGGCTCGACGTCCGGGCTCGGCGGGATCCTCTGAGCTCGACCGAGCGGGGTCCGGCCCCACCAACAGGGACGGGTCGGGGCGGCACGGATCTCCATCGGCACGGGGAAGGCCCCGGAGAGCCTGGGCCACACGACGAGTCGGCCTCGGTGCCCACTCGTCCGAGGGCGCACGGAGCGGGCGCGCCGCTCCTGCGCTTCGATGCCGCCGAGCGCGCACTGCACTGGTCGGTCGCGCTCCTCGTGCTGGTGCTCATCGGCACCGGCCTGCTCCTCTACATCCCCGCGGCTGCGGCCGTGGTCGGGCACCGCCTCCTCGTCGAGGACGTCCATGTCCTGGCAGGTGTGTTGCTGCCCGTGCCGCTCGTGGCGGCGCTGTCCGGTGGTGGCGCCCCCCAGCTCCGGGCCGACCTCCGGCGCCTCGATCGCGTGAGGCGGGAGGAGTGGCGCTGGCTCCGCAGCCTCGGCCGGACGGGGCGCGACCGGCTCGGGAAGTTCAACCCGGGCCAGAAGCTCAATGCTGCCGTCCTCTCGGGCGCGCTCGGGGCGCTCTTCCTGAGCGGCCTCGCGCTCGCGACGTCCGCTGCGCTCCCGCTCCCGTGGCGGATCGGTGCCACCTTCGTGCACGACGTGATGGCCGCGGTCGTCGTGGTCCTCGTGGCCGGGCACGTCGCGATGGCGCTCGCCCACCCGGAGTCGCTCCGCTCCATGATCCGCGGGCGAATCAGCCGGGGCTGGGCCGCCGTGCACGCCCCCCGCTGGCTCGCAGAGGAGGAAGCGGCCCAACGACGCGAGTCGGACAGCTCGCCGGCCCGACACGAGCACGCGGCCCCCGGTTGCGCGGGGGACGTCCCGACGCCGGGCCCCGGCTGATCGCACCCGGGAGTGCCAGCGGATC
>JAJYWE010000029.1:17783-20579 GCA_021791675.1 Actinomycetes bacterium
CACCCGGGAGTGCCAGCGGATCTCACCCGGGAGTGAAGGCCTTCCCGGGCCGGAGGCCCCCGGCCGCGTCCGCCTCGAACCACCGGCCACCCAGGTTCTCCGTCCGCTCGGGCTCGCCCCCGGAGGCGCGCTCCAGTGCCCGCAGCACGCCCCCATGCGTCACCACGAGGAGGGCCCGCCCGTTGCCGTCCACCTCCGCAGCGAGCGAGACGAGCGCGTCGGTGACCCGCGCCGTGAAGACCGCGGCCGGCTCACCGTCCGGCACCGGATCGTGACAGCCGAGCAGCGCGCCGACCGCCCCGGGCCAGCTCGCCTCGGCCTCGGGCCGGGTCCTGCCCTCGAGTGCACCCGCTCCCCGTTCCCGCAGCCGAGGTTCGATCCGGACGAGCGGTCGCGAGCGATCGCCGCCCCCGATGTCGGCTGCGAGGATCGCCGCGGTCTCTCGTGCCCGGCGGAGGTCCGATGCGACGAGGCGCCACTGCGGGGAGCCACCGGTGGGACCGGACGGCTCCGGGTGACCGTCGACCGTCGGGGGCAGCCCGACCGCGTGGGCGAGCCGGCCGGCCAACGCCCGCGCCGCGGCGCGACCCGTCTCCGTGAGCGGCGGGTCCGCCCATCCTTGGATGCGTCCCGACGCGTTCCACGTCGACTGCGCGTGGCGCAGCAGGAGCAGCGTCGTCACGTCCGGCTCAACCGCGGATCGGGCCCTGGCGGCCGGTGAGCGGGAGCGGTGTTCGCCCCGAGCGCTCGGACTGGATCTCCGCACAGATCGCGAGCGCGACCAGTGCGGGCGACTGGCCACCGAGGTCGAGCCCGGCGGGCCCTCGGAGGCGGGCCCGTCCCTCGGGAGCCACCCCGGCGGCGGCGAGACGAGCACGGCGCGCCTCCTGGGTCCCCCGGGAGCCGAGCGCCCCGACGTAGCACGCGCCGACCTCCAGCGCGCGTGCGAGCACTGGCGCATCGACGGTCGGGTCGTGGCTGAGCACGACGACGGCAGTCCCGGCGCGACGGTCGTCCAGGGTGTCGAGCGCAGCGGCGACCGGGTCGCCCCCAGTGCTCGTGGGCGTGCGGACCGCTCCCCAGCCGAGCAGGCCGGCCTGGGCGAGGAGCGCGTCCGCCAGCTCGCCCTCGCCGACGACGAGCACGGTGGGAGGGGGGCAGAAGGCGTCCACGAGCAGGGTGCCCGAGCCGAGCGGCACGCGCCAGCTCCCCGAGATCCCCCCGGCCAGGCGCTGCCGACCGACGCGAGCCGCCTCCTCGAGCTCCGAGCTCGGAGGCGCGGTGGGCGAAGCGTGCGCCCCGGGGGGCGTAGCCGGGGAGTCCTCGTCGTGAGGGACGGCCGCGCGGGGCGCCCCCCCAGGTGAGTCGATGCTCGTCGGAGCATGCGTCGCCAACGCCGTCCACCCGGCAGAGGGGCCGTCGAGCCAGGTGAGCAACGCGACCGGCGCTGCGTCGGCGAGGAGCTCCCAGAGGGCCCGGGGGACCCAGCGGGCGTCCTGCATCGTGACGGTGGCGTCGCCACCGCAGGCAAGTCCGGCCGCTGCCACGTCCGGCCCGTGGACGGAGACCGCGAGCGAGATCGGGGCTCCCCCCGTCCCCCGAGCCACCCCGGTCTCCGTAGCGGTTCCGGCGCCCGCGGCTCGCGCGAGCAGGCCCGCCAGGCCGTCCAGGACCGTAGCCGTGGTGTTCGGTCCGAGCAGGCTCCCGATCACCCGCCCGTCGGCGCTTCGCGCGACGAACTCACCCTCTCGGCCCCCGCCGAAGCCGATGCGCTCGGTGATCCGGGCGAAGGCCACCTGCTCGCCCTGGTCGAGCCAGCGGCGGACCTCGCGTGCCGCTCGCACGGCGAGATCGTCCACGGGGTCGAGGGTAGCCGTGTCAGGGGAGGCTGGTCGGGATGCCGAGGGCCGCGAGCTTGTGCAGCGACCGGCTGACGATCTCCGGGTAGGTGTCGAGGTAGTAGGGCAGCGCGGCGCAGGCCTGCTCGACGGCGGCGCCGCGGCTTCGCGCGAGGGTCGCCGCGTCGACGCCGAGCGCTTCGAGGAACACGCCGCGCGACTCCTCGGTGAACAGGGGTGACCAGACGACCTGGACGTCGACCGCCGGGTCGCCGATACAGGCCGAGCCCCAGTCCACGATCCCCGAGAGTGCCCCGGCCTGGAGCAGGCAGTTGCCTTCGAGGTCCCCGTGGACCCAACAGGCGGGCCCTGCGTACGCGGGCGCGGCGAGCGCCTCTTCCCAGACCCGCCGTGCCGCCGCAGCGTCGACGAGCTGCGCTGCGCCCGCGATCGCCTGGAGGGCATCGTCGTGGTAGGCGGCGAGTGGTCGGGCCCGGTTGCGCGCACGGCGGGGCGCCGTGACGGGGAGCGCCTGGAGGCCGCGGACCGCAGCCGCGAGGTCCAGCGCGAAACAGGCCAGATCCGCCATCCCCTCCCGCGACGCGGCCCGCCCTTCGAGCCACTTGTGGACCGCCCAGGCGAAGGGATAGCCCGCTGCCGGCACGCCGAGCGCGACGGGCACCGGCGTGGCAACGGGGAGGGTGCCGTCGAGCCGGGGGAGGAACTCCGCCTCCCAGTGGACCTGTTCCGCGGCCCAGGCGACCCGGGGGAGGCGGAGCACGAGGTCGTCCCCGAGCCGCCAGATCGCGTTGTCGGTTCCCCAGGGCTCCACGAGCCGGAGCGGGAGGTCGGCGAGCGACGGGAACTGGCCGGCGAGGAGCGAGCGGACCAGTTCCTCGGGGACGTCGACCTCGTCGTCGTGCATGCGGCGTCGCACCCGGGCAGTCTGGTCGCGCGC
>JAJYWE010000029.1:20679-24370 GCA_021791675.1 Actinomycetes bacterium
TGGGCAAGGACGTCGTGCCAGCGAGGACAGAGGGGACTGGAGGCTCGTGGTGGTGCTCGAGGTGGATGTGGAGGTGGAGCGGCGCGACCTGGTCGTCCAGGCCTCCCTCTCGGTTGGGCCCGGCGAGCGCCTGGGGCTGTTCGGGCCGTCCGGGGCCGGCAAGTCCACCATCCTCGAGGCCATCGCCGGGCTCGTCCGGCCGCGCCGGGGCAGGGTCTGCCTCGACGGGAACGTCCTCACCCAGACCGAGCCGGACCGTGTCGCCGTCGAACCCTGGCGGCGGCGGATCGGCTTGCTGCGCCAGTCCGGTGCGGTCTTTCCGCACCTCTCGGTCCGGGAGAACCTCCTCTACGGGCGACGCAGCGGCGCTGACGGCGCGGTCGTGGCTCTCGCCGGCGAGCTCGGCCTCTCGGAACTGCTGGACGCTCGGCCCGGTTCGCTCTCTGGTGGACAGCTCCAGCGGGTCGCACTCGGTCGCGCCCTGCTCGCCGAGCCGGCGGCGCTGCTGCTCGACGAGCCCTTCGCGGCGCTCGATGCAGAGCGGCGTGCCGGCCTCGGTGAGCTGGTTCGTCGCCTCGTCGAACGGGATCGCTTACCGACCATCCTGGTCTCGCACGACCTCGGCGAGATCCAGCGTTTCGCCGACAGGATCGGAGTGCTCGACGCCGGGCGCCTCCTCCAGGTCGACGAGGCAGCTGCGCTGGTCCGCCGCCCGGTCACCCGGCGAGTTGCGGAGCTGGTCGGCTACGCAAGTTTCCTTCCCGTGGACGGCGCCGGCGTCGGCCCGGCGCGGGCGGCGGCGGTGGCCATCCACCCGGATCAGGTCGAGCTCCTACGGGTGCCGGAGCATGCGAGCGCCGTTCTCGATGCGGCACCGACGCTTCGAGCGCCCGGGGCTGCCTCTGCGGGCGCTCGCGCCGCTCTGCCTCCTGGCGAGTCCGGCGCTCTGTCGAGGGGGATGCCTGGGGTTCCCGGGGCTCGTGGTGAGAGCGTCCTCGGCCTCTCCGGTGTCGTCGTCGGCCTTCGGCCGTCCGGTGGAGGCGTCGAGGTCGAGGTGTCGGTCCGTGCGGCCCGGGTGCTCGCACGCCTGGCGAGGAGCCCCGCCGGCCCCGGCGATCCGGTGACGGTGGTCGCGCTGGCGCCGGTCTTCTTCGACGGCGAGGGCCAACTGGTGGAGCCCTGAACCTCGCGAGGCGGCTCGACTCGGGAGCCCTGAAACTCGCAGGGCGGCTCGACTCCTGCGAGTCGAGCCTGCGCCGGGCAGAACGAGCCGCGGGTGCAGCCGGTAGGCGTGGCCCGCGCCCGTACGCCCAGCGGGCATCCCGGCTCCGACGATCAGCGTGCGGGTCGGACGGCGAGGAAGACCGCGAGGCCGAGGATCATCGCAGCGGCAGCCTCGACTGCGTAGGCGACGGCGATGTCGGTCCCGACGCCGATCCCGGTCTCGTGGAAGCCGAAGAGCCCGACCGTGCTCGCAAGCGCGAGGCCGGCGATCGCTCCGAGCTGGAACACGGCGGCGAGGATCGCCGGGGCGGGGTGGCGGCTCGCTACCACGGCGATCGCGCCGAGCGCGCTCAACACCGCGTCGGCCAGGAAGAGCGGGCCGATCGTGGCGACCTCGCGATAGCCCGCCAGGAACAGGTGGAGGTGGACCCACCCGCCGACGAGCAGCAGCGCCGCTGCGACAACCCGGGGACCGATCGGGAGCCGAGCCCGCCGTGCGGTCCCAGCCTGCGCCCCGCCTACCCGTGTCCCGCCTACCTGCCCGCCGCTCACCTGTCCCCCGCTCGCCGGCTCTGCCCCTGGTCCCGGGCCGGGGAGATCAGTAGCCGCCGTAGCCCGAGCTGGTCGTCGTGCTGGTGGTCGAGGAGGAGGACGAAGTCGTCACGTAGCTCCCGGCCGAGGACACGACCCACCAGTGCCCGGTCGGCGAGGACGAGCTTGCGGGGAAGGGCAGCCCCTGTCCCTTGGTCTGGCCGGCTGCGCTGTCGCCGGAGAACGTGTAGAGCGGGTGCCCGTCGTAGACGACCTGCAGGCTGCCGTCGGAGAGCTTCAGTGTCGAGAGCATCGACGCGCTCACGCCGCTGCCGGCAACGGGAGTCTTCTTGACGGTGAGCGGCGGCCAGATGGCGAGGCACGCACCGCTGCAGGCGTCATGCGTCGCCGTGTCGGCGGTGAGGGCGTAGAGAACTTGCCCTGACGGCGTCTCGAGGATCTTTCCGTAGCTGGTCGATGCCACTTTCAGCGTGGCGGGCTCGCTGCTCGAGGCAGCCGGCTTGCTGCTACCGCAGGCGCTGAGCAGCCCAGCCGCCGCGAGCGCGACGGAGAGCAGCGTGGCCCCGCGCCGCCACGAGGTTCCCCTCGCAACGTCCACCATCCGGCTCACCGTGCCGCCTGCAGGGGTTGCGCCTAGGCCGACCGTCCGCCCCTCACCCCCGACCGTTCGCCCGTCGCTCCCCGTGTCGACATCCCGTCGCATCTCGGTGCCCTCCGTCCTCTGGCTAACCGTCGAGTGACCTGCGGCTCTGCCGACGGGTTCTCGCCCGACGGGTTCTCGCTGGTCCAGGCCTCCCCGTCCCACGGCACGGTTGCCGCAGGGCCTGTCCGCCCGGGGACCCGCCCGCCACGAGGCCTGCCTGCCACAGGGCCTGGCAGCCCACCGCTGTCCCACGGTACGTCTCGCCCTTGCGTATGGGCGCGCGCCCCCCGACGGGCTCGCGCCGCACCCAGCTCGTTCTCAGCGTGTCGTCGCAATCCCGCCGTCGACCGGGATCACCGCGCCCGTGACGTAGGCACCTGCTCGGGAGGCGAGGAACAGGGTGACGCCCGCCATATCCGCCGGCCGGCCGATCCGCCCCAGGGGGCAGGACGCCACGATCTGGTCACCCATGCTGCGCAGGGTCGATGCCATCATCTTCGACTCGAATGGGCCGGGCGCGACGGCGTTCACCGTCACGAGCGGCGCAAGCTGGCGAGCGAGGACGGCAGTCAGTTGGTGGAGCGCGGCCTTGCTCGCCGAGTAGGCGTAGGTCTCGAAAGGGGGCACGTGGAGACCGTCGATCGACCCGATGTTCACCACCCGGGAGGGCTCGCCCTCCGCCCGCGCTGCCGCCTCGAGCGCAGGGCGCAGGAAGCGGACCAGTTGAAAGGGGGCCTTCAGGTTGAGTGCCAGGACTCGCTCCCATGCCGCGTCGTCGTAGTCTGCGAGCGGTGCCGCCCAGTTGTTCCCTGCGTTGTTGACCAGGATGTCGAGCCGTCCTCCTTCCTCGCTCACGACGGCCTCGGCGAGCGTCCGGCAGGCGTCCTCGGTCGAGAGGTCGGCTGGGACCGCTCGACAGTCCCCGACACGGCTCAGCTCGGCTGCGACCTCCTCGCAGACCTCGGCGTGCCGGGAGCTCACGTAGACCCGAGCGCCCGCCTCGACGAGTCCGGTCGCGATCATCAGGCCAATCCCCCGGGTACCGCCGGTGACGAGCGCGACCTTGCCCGCAACGGAGAAGAGGTCGTCCATCAGATCGTCCCGAGGCTCATCGGATCGTCTCGGGAGAGGAGCAGGTGCCACCGGTCGGAGAGGTCACTGGACGATCCTCTACCCGGGGCGGGCCCTCGGGCAAGCACGCCGAGCTGTCCGAAGAGGGTCCGCCCCGCCGCCGGCCTCGAGGCAAGCACGCCGAGCTGTCCGAAGAGGGTC
>JAJYWE010000029.1:24470-26553 GCA_021791675.1 Actinomycetes bacterium
GGCAAGCACGCCGAGCTGTCCGAAGAGGGTCCGCCCCGCCGCCGGCCTCGAGGCAAGCACGCCGAGCTGTCCGAAGAGGGTCGGCCCCGCCGCCGTCCCCGGGCAGGCACGTCACGCTGTCCGACAGCAGTCAGACCCGGTGCCGGTCAGGAGTCGGCTCGAGGACGAGGAGCGAGTCGTCGGCGCCCACCGTCGGGTCGCGCCCGGCGCCGAGCACCACGGTCCCCTGGGTGACGAGGCCGAGGACCACGCCGCCGAGACCGCTGCGGACCTCGCTGAGCGCCCGGCCCGACCACTCGCCGGGGACGGGTACCTCGCGGAGCTCGTAGTCGTCCGAGTCGACCATCTTGATGAGGAGGTCTCCTGCGTGGGGCGACTCGAGCGTCTTCGCCATCGTGTGGGCGAGCAGGTCGTCCGAACAGACAGTCCGCGTGATGCCGAGGTCCCGGAGTGCTTCGGCAACCGAGCTCGAGTGGGTGAGCGCTGCGACCTCGAGCTGGGGCGCGAGCGCCCGGAGCAGGACTGCGGACATGAGAAGGCTCGCGTCGTCCGGGCCGGTGACGAGCGCCTGGTCCGCACTCGCGGGGCGTGCGCGGCGCAGGATCGTCTCGAGTGTCGGATCTCCCTTCACGAGGTGGACGTGCTCGGGCACCCGGTCGTCGTCGACGTCGGCAACGAGGACGACCCGGGTCTCGCTCCGGGCGAGGTCCTCCGTGATCCGCAGCGCCGTCGGGCTGGTGCCGACGACCAGGCGGTAGGGCGGTTCGGGGAGCCGATGGTCCATGCCGAGGAGCCTCCTCAGGTGGGAGAGTGCGCTCGCCCCGGCGACCAGGGCGAACACCGCGCCGAACAGCGGGATGGTGGTGAGCATGACGGCGACGGCAACGATCCGGCCGATCCCGTTCTTCGGGGTGATGTCGCCGTAGCCGACGGTGGTCGCCGTCGTGATCGCCCAGTAGACGGAGGTGAGGTAGCCCTCGTGCTGGGTGACCGAGAACGCCCAGGCACCGAGGAAGATCGCCGCGACTGCCGTTGCGAGGAGGGTCACGACCTGGCGCCGGGTGCGGTCTCGGATCAACCTCGCCAGCAAGCCGAGCACGTGTCCGACTCCCCTCGTCGAGCTCCCGGTGTCCTCGATCCCGGCCTCTGGCCAGCGCCGAGCGGCTCTCGTGCTGGCGAAGTGGGAGGGTAGCGCCTCGACCCGGCGCCCTGGCCTCGCGCCGCCCGCTCCGCTTCACGCAGCCTGCCCGCCCCGCCTCACGCAGCCCGTCCCCCGGGCTCATGCGGCCGGCCAGAGCGCCACCCGCCGCCCGACCGGTGCGCCTCGTGCGGGGCGAATGTCGCCCGGTTCCGTGCGCTCAGAGCTCGACGGCGGGCTTGAGGCGCGCCATCGTCCAGCCCCGGTGGCGCATCGCGACGAGCGTCGTCCCGGCGAGCGCGAGGATCCCGACGCCGGCGAGCACGAGGACGTCCCGGACGAGGTAGGGGCCGTAGCCGCCGGAGATGGTGATGCGGAGCGCGCTCACCAGGTAGCTCATCGGGAGGAGCGGGTGGAGTGCCTGGAAGAAGGCCGGGGTGGTGACGACCGGGTAGAGGCCACCGCAGGAGGTGAGCTGCAACATGAGGAGGACGAGCGACAGGATGTCGCCGACCACACCGAGCGCGGTGTTGAGGAACTGGTCGATCGCCACGAAGACCACCGCAGCGAGGAGCACGACCCCGATGGTCCAGAGCGGGTGGAGGGGGTCCAGGCCGAGCCCGAAGTCGACGACGAGATAGAGCACCAACCCGCCGGTTGCGCCGATCACAGCGGCGGGTAGCCAGCCTCCGAGGGCGATCGCGGTGGCCCGGGTGTCCCCGGCGAGCGCCCGGTTGTTGAAGGGGTTGAGCAGCAGGAACGCGATCAGGCCGAAGACCCAGAGCGCGATGGCGAAGAAGAACGGGGCCAGCCCCCGCCCGTAGACCCCGGCTGGGTGCAGGTTGGTCTGTCGCAGCGAAACGGGCTGTCCCAGCACCGAGGCCGCGCGGGCTCGCTCGGCGGGATCGAGGGAGGGCACCGCCGCCGCCGCGGTGTCGAGGCCGC
>JAJYWE010000029.1:26653-28920 GCA_021791675.1 Actinomycetes bacterium
CGAGGCCGCGCGGGCTCGCTCGGCGGGATCGAGGGAGGGCACCGCCGCCGCCGCGGTGTCGAGGCCGCTGGCGAGGGACGTGGCGCCGGCGGCCACGCGCCGTGCGCCGCCCTGGAGGGTGGTCGCTCCCCCGACCGCACGTCCGAGACCGGCGTGCAGTGCGCTCGCGCCGGCCGCCACGGCCTGTGCGCCGGACGCCAGCTGATCGATGTCGGAGACACCCGTCGTCGCAGCCTGACGCGCGGCCTCGAGACGCGTGCCGACGCTCGCGAGGGCGCCCCTGGCGGTGCTTGCCTGGTCGACAATGCTGGTCGCGACGTCGCGGACGTTGCCAGCCGCCGCCGACGCCTTCGCAGCGAGCGTCTGGAGCTCTGCATAGGCGGGGCTCGTCGCCACGCCGGGGATGGCCGCGAGCGAAGCGAGGTTCGAGCGGAGCGCGCTCGCGACGGCATCGGCGTTCGCGGCGGCGCTGCCCAGGTGCTGACTCGCCGTCGTTGCGTCCTGGACGAGGGTGTTCGCGGCAGCCTGGAGGGTCGGGAGCTCGCTGTTGACGGCGTTGGCGACGGTGTCCACGCCGTTCGCCAGGCGACCGGTCCCCGCGGCGACCCGGTCCGCGCCGCTCGAGAGGGTCGCGGCACCGCCGTCGAGGTCACGGAGGCCGCCGAGGAGCGAGGTGGCGCCCGTCGAGAGCTGGCCGGCCCCGTTCGCGAGCTCGTGGGCGCCGGCGGCAGCGACCGCCAAGCGCTGGTGCAGGGTCGTCAGGTTCCCGAGGATCGCTTGCGCATAGGCGGTGTGGGCGGCCGCGTCGATCTGGTCCTGGAGGGCGAGCTCGGTGGTCTCGGCGATCTTGCCCACGATGTAGCCGTTGGCGTCGTTCAGGGTCACGTCGAGCGACGCGCGCCTCGGTGCGGTGCCGGCAGGGCTCGCGAGGCGCGCGCTGAAGTCGGGGGGCACCCTCACCTCGAAGGCGTAGCGGCCGTCGACGAGGCCCCGGTGCGCAGCGTCGGCGTCGACGAAGCGCCAGTCGAAGGTGTGGTCGTGGCGGAGCTGGGCGACGAAGTCCGCTCCCGCGCTCACGTGCTGGCCGCGCACGACGACCGGCCGGTCCTGGTTGACGACCGCGACCGGGATCGCACCCGTGCGTCCGTAGGGGTTCCAGTTCGCCCAGAGGTAGGTGCCGCCGTAGAGGAGGGGGATGAGTGCCAGGATCACCGGCACGAGCCGGGGCAGCGGCCCTCGGAACCGCCGGAGCTCGAGCCAGGCCAGCCGGACTGCGGTCACGTCGCCTCCTTCTTGCCCCCCATTGATGGCTTCTCGCCTGCCGTCGCCTGCTCAGCGCCACTTCTCGCCGCACTGCCGGACGGAACCGCCGAGGGCTGGCCTGCGACCTCCGCTGCGTGTGGCAGCGCCACGAGCACGGTGGCCGGGCCCCGCGGGGCGGCTCCTGCGTCCTTTCCGGTCGCCGGCGTCGCGGTCTCCGCCCCTTGCGAGGGCGCTGCCGAGCCGGCCTCAGGCGGCTGCGCTGGCGCGCCGGCCTCTGGCCAGCGCGCGGCAGTCCCGGGCGGCGGTGCCGAGGCGCTCGTGAGGAGCGTGACGCCCTGTTCCCGGACGCGATCGACGAGCGCCCAGGCGAGCACGACCTCCTCGCCCCTGACCTCGTCGTCGACGTCGTCCACCACGAGCCCACGGGGCCCGCCCGCGAGACCGAGCGCGAGCGCGAGGCGGAGCCGGTCGAGCGGTGCCAGCTCCTGGACGAGCGCGCGGCCGGGGATGTCCAGCTGGAGCAGCTCGAACGCTCGTTCGATGGCGGCTCGTTCGGCGGAACGGCTGACGAGCAGGCGCTCGGCGACGAGCTCGTCGACCCGCAACCGCTCCTCGAGATCGACGGCGGGGCGCGCACGCGCGATGCCGACCAGACGGCGGACCTCCCGCTCGCTGCCGGGCAGGCGGTGCCCGTCGACGGTGACGGCACCCTCCCGGAGACGGAACCTTCCGGCCAGCGCAAGGAGGAGGGCGGTTCGCCCCGACCCTGCCGGTCCGACCACGGCGAGGAGGCCGCTCGGGGGGACGGTGACGTGGACGTCCCGGAAGACCGGTCCCTCCGGGCCGACGGCGCCGAGGCGCTCGGCGACGATCTCGACCCCGGCGGGCCCGGCCGGCCGTCCAGCACCCGCCGCCTGCTCGGTCTCGCCAGCTCGCCCAGTCCCGGTCGCCCGTCCAGTCCCGGTCGCCGCTCTGGTCTCGGCAGCCGCCCCAGTCCCGGCAGC
>JAJYWE010000029.1:29020-30327 GCA_021791675.1 Actinomycetes bacterium
GCCCCAGTCCCGGCAGCTGCCCCAGTCCCGGCAGCCAACTCGGTCGCGCCTGGCACGGGGGTCTCGGGAGGAGGGGGCATGGTGTCGTGCCAGGGCCGGTGGGGAGACCAGGCTGTCTGGGCTCCCGCCGTGCCGTCGACACGCTAGCGCGGGGTGCTCGGGCACGTGGGGTTGCCTCGTCGCCGCCTTGGATGCCGGCTGGTGACCGGGACGCTCAGCCGGTGACGCGGATCGAGGCGAGCACCGCCTCGAGGGTGGCGGGGTCGGTGACGAGGACGATCGTCCCGCGAACGGCGCCGTGCGGGGTCTGGACGGAGAGCCAAGCGATCCCGCTGATGCTGTTGCGACTCCAGAGCAGCTCGACATCGGCACCGTGCACCCATCGCAGGCGGGTTGTCGTGACCGGCGAGGACGTCATGTCGACGCTCCGGCCCACCCAGAGGCCGTTCGCGCTCGTCCCGGTCCCGTCGCAGCTCCCGGAGGGGGCGCCGAGGTAGAGCTCCGCTCGGGGGAACAGGTTGCAGAGGCCCGGAGAGGATGCTGGTAGCTGAGGGAGGTGTCGGAGGTGCACGACCGGCCAGCCCGGGGGCACCGACAGCGTGAGGTCGCCGGTGTGGACGGTGCGCCAGCCCGGAGGGACTGCCGGCGTTGCCGTTGCGGAGGCGACCACCATGAGCGGCGACGGCACGAGGGTCGTGGCGATGCGCTGGCCGAGCGCCCCGTACGTCTCGAGCTCCACCCCGAGGGCGGGGACGGCGAAGTCCCTCCGCTGGCCGTTCCCCGACACGTAGACCTCCAGTCCGTGGATGGTGCGGACGCGGCCGGTCGGCTTTCCGCGGAGCTGGGTGACGAAGACGGGGTCCATGGCCGTTGGGCGTTCGGAGACCCCGACAACACAGCTCTGACGTGATCCGGGCGGGATGGGTGCACACAGCTCGATTGGGCCATTGGGAGCGCCTCCTCCTCCTCCGGGTGAGGCAAGGGCGACCGGTCCGGCGAGGAACCACCCCCACCCCTTCGGTGCCGCCGGGAAGGGCGTCGGTGGAAAGGGCCCCGCGGCGGCATGGCTGACGCGGGCCGATGGAGGCGGGGGTTGGAAGGGCAGCACGGCACCGAGCACGAGCGCGGTGACGGCCACGAGGGCGGCAGCGCCCCAGCCGATCCGTCGGCGGCGGGTGCGGCGCTCGGCACGGCCGTAGAGCGCTGCGAGGTCGGTCGGCTCGCCGGCCTCCCAGTTTGCGAGTCGCTGGCCGGCTTCGGCAAGGTCGATCATGGGAGATGGGCCTCCTCGGATGGCGGCACGGGCT
>JAJYWE010000029.1:30427-34109 GCA_021791675.1 Actinomycetes bacterium
GCGCTCGGCACGGCCGTAGAGCGCTGCGAGGTCGGTCGGCTCGCCGGCCTCCCAGTTTGCGAGTCGCTGGCCGGCTTCGGCAAGGTCGATCATGGGAGATGGGCCTCCTCGGATGGCGGCACGGGCTGATCTGGCGGTTCGGGCTTCGGTGTCGACACGAACCTGTGTGGCGACGCGGTCTCGAGCGGGTGCCCCAGGTGGCGTGGCGACGCGGTCTCGAGCGGCCGGAGGGGCTCCCCGAGCTCGGCTCGGAGCCGCTCCAGCGCATGGTGCAACGTCGCCGAGACTGTCCCGCGGGTCACGCCGAGCGACGCGGCGATATCTGCCTCTGCGAGGTCGTGGACGTACCGCAAGACGACGCAAGCTCGCTGCCGGGCGGGGAGGCGCGAGACTGCGGCCCACACGGAAGGATCTGGGCCGTCGGGCGTGACCGCCACCGCTGGACCGACGCGCCCGACCGCCTGCCGTTCCGTTCGTTGGCGGCGGAACGAGCGGCGGAGCTGGTTGAGCGCGACGACTTGCACCCAACCACCGGGAGCCTGCATCCCCCGGACGGTCCGCCAGCGCTCGATCGCCCGGGTGAACGCCTCGTCGGCGGCGTCCCTACCGACATCGGCGCGCCCGCCTGCCAGGGCCGTGCAGGCTGCGAGCACCCGTGGGTACTCCTGGCGGTACCACGCCTCGAAGTCGTCCATCGCGCCTCCCAAGTCACCGGGGTCTCGCGATGCTGAGCTCGATCGGTGGTCACCGAGAGTGGCCAACGAGTCCCCTGGTGACGCGGCCGGGCGGTACCTGGTCGTCGAGCTGGGTGTCACACCTCGGGCTCGACCGGAGCGACAACCCCGGGGTGAGCCAGCCGCGAGCAAGCCTGCGGGTGCAGGTGCAGGTCCTCCGGGAGCCTGCCCGCTGTGCCGGCGAACGGCTCTCCGTTCCGGCGTCTTCACGCAGCGTGCCTGATTCGGCGGACTGGTTCCGGCCAGCTCGCGAGGCTCGGGAGGTCGTGAGCTTCCTTGGAGCACCCGCCGCGATTGCGTCCCGCCCCGCGAGATCGGGTTTCAGTCTGGTGGGGTGGTGTCCGCGGCCTGCTCCGCCTCTTGCAGGGGCGTGGCGCCGGGCGGGTACTCGGAAGCGGCACCCGAGGGGTTCGGCCCGTAGATGGCGAGCATCCGTGCGTAGCTGTCGGTCCAATAGGTACCGGTCACGCCCGGCTCCACGACGACAATCTCCCCGGCGCGAGCCGTGCGGGTGACACCTCCGGCCGTGACGTGGAGGACTCCTTCGAGGACGTAGTTCAGCTCCTCGTGGGGGTGTCGGTCGGTGTAGCGCGCGCAACGGAGCTCCCACTCGGAAACCGCCGGCTGGGTCCAGCTCGGCCCCGCTGGCGGTCGTAACCACCGGCAGGAGAAGAGATCTCCAGGTGATCCCATCGTGCTCACCTGGGGAACCCTACCTTGCTATGGGGCCACGGGTCGTGGTTCCAGCGACGACCGTGTGGCGCCTTCCGAGCGTGGGGCCGAGCCTGTGTCGGGTCAGGGTGCCAAGACGGCCGCCATCCCGCGCCGTTGGTACGGTTGTCCGATCTCCCCGCGGAGCCGCTGCGTCTCGCCGTGAGCGGGAAGCGGGAAGCGCTTGTGGAGAAGAGGGTGGACATCGGCCGCGTCTTGGCAGTCGAGGCTGGCGGCGTCCACCTCCTACCAGACCAGCACCAGTCGTGATCCACCGGGCCAGTCGACTCGATCCGAGCACGCCGAGCTGACGGTGCCAGGCTCGGAGATCGACGGCGCAGTGGAAGGGCGAATCCCGTTGGCCGTGCGCGGGCAAGAGCACGTGCACGGCCGGAGTCGAGCCCCGGAGAGAGCGAAAGGCCCTGCGGACAGGGCCTTTCTCCGTGGTCGGGACCGGCGTCGATCCGGTGACCTCGCGCTTTTCAGGCGCGCGCTCTACCGACTGAGCTACCCGACCGCGGACCTGACGGGATTTGAACCCGCGACCTCCGGCTTGACAGGCCGGCGTGCACTCCTAGCTGCACCACAGGTCCTCGTAGCACCTGCTACTTTCCGAGCCGCTCGGGGCGGCAGATCCCAACTGCTCGGAGCCTCGACACTAGCCGCTCGCCCGTCTTTCGCGACGACGGCGGACTGGAGAGGCGCGCTCGGCCGCCGGCCGTACGGACAAGGCGCAGAGAAGGAGCGGAGAAGGCACGGCGGGAGGTGCCAGAACGGGGGATGTCCGACGAACGGGGTACACCCGTGCCCGGGAGACGCGTGAGAGAGGACCGCGAGGGTCGGGGATGGTCGGGTCCTCGCCCTCGCGATCGGGTGGTCATCCGAAGTCGACCCGGTCCGCCCTGCGCTGGACGGGCTGCTCGACCATGGGGCCGATGCTCCCCATGATCGACAGCTCGCGCAGGGGTCGCACCCGGAGATCGGCCGTGGCGGGGCTCGACACCGCTCATCCTCGATCCACCGATTGGCCTCGGGTCGGTGTCCGACCGGTCAGGAGCGAGGTCGTTGCCGGCGTGATGGCATGCCCAGCCGACACCGGGGCGTGATGAGCCAAGGGTCCGTGTCGTTCTCGGTTGTCAGCGCATCGGTGGGCGTCTGCGGCTGCGCCGGGCTGCGGAGGCTCGATAGCCGGAGGCGGCGGGGATCGCCCGGAGCTTGCCGAGCGCCCGCTCGAAGGCGTCTGCTCATGGCCACTGCTCGGGCATGCGCAGGGTTCTCGCACCGGAGCGGTTGACGAGGCGCGCAGGGAGGGCGAGGAGCTGGGTCCCCACGGTGCGGGTGACGACGCCGGTTCCCTCGCTCACGAGGCCGCCCAACAGCGAAGTCCACCGCACGAGGTCGTGCGCGAGCACCGCGCAGCAGAGCCAGGCGGCGTTCGCGAAGAACTGGCCGGAGGGGACGTGCTCCATCCCAGCCCCCTCCTTCAGGTCCCTGATCGCGAGCTCGACGCGGGCGTGGTCGCGATGGAAGGCGTCGAGCTCGACAGCCGTGCCTTCGAGGTCGGTGAGGAACGCGACGTGTCGCCTCGGGCCAGAGCCTCTGGTCCGGGCCGAGAAGGCGCGTCCGACGGACGACGAGCCGACGGCCCTTGTCGGTCGTCTCCGCGACCTCGGCGACGCCGTCGTCGGTGTACTCGATCGGGGTCCAGGCCGCCTCGTCGATCGCGGCGATCGCCTCTGCAACCGCTTCGTTGCCGGTGCGGACGGCCATCGTGAAGCTCACCGAGGCGGCCCAGACGGCCATCGTGTCGTTCGACCAAGAGCCAGGATCGCAGCGCACCACGAGCTCGCCGCTGGCCCCGGCGCGACGAAGCCGGGGCACGAGCTCCTCGACGAAGCGCCGCATCCCGCGCCCGGTGTTCGCCGAGCCCTTGCGAGGCGCGCATGGAGCACCTCGCCGGAGTCTGCCCGTGTTGCGAGCAAAGGGTGCTCGCCGCGGACCTTCGTGTAGCCGAAGGACGCGCCCTGGTTCTTGCTCTCCGCCACTTCGCAGATCGTCGAGTCGACGTCGACCACGAGACGGCGGCTCTCCGGTCCGGCCCCCATTGCCCAGGCACGCCGCAGCACCTCGACGATCACGGCCTCGAGCTGGCGGACATGGCCGAAGGTGGAGGACCGGAGGAACGTCCCGAGCGTGGACGGGGCCATGACCCGGTGGCCGGGCACGGACCCGGTGGC
>JAJYWE010000102.1 GCA_021791675.1 Actinomycetes bacterium
CGTTCCACGAGTACTTCCACGGCGACACGGGGGCCGGCCTCGGTGCGTCTCACCAGACGGGATGGACCGGGCTCGTGGCGAACCTCATCCTCGAGCGCCGCCGGAGCTGAGGCGTCCGGCGAGCCTCACGCGGGCGTGGCCGCCTGCGCCCGCCATGGCCGAGCCGGCCGCCTCGGCGAGGAGCCTCCTCAGCGGGTGGTCGCTCCAACGGGCGGTCGCATCAGCAGGTAGTCGGCCCAGGGGCTGCTCGCCCCAGGCGCTGGTCGCCGCAGCGGGTAGCCGCGTTACCCAGCCGTTCGAGTCTCCTGATCCTGCGCGAGGCGCCATGCCACGAGGGTCTCGGCGACCGACCAGGCCTGGAAGGGACAGCCCGTCGCCCGGTGGGGCGCATCGCCGTCCGCGGTCTCGGAGATGGATCCGAGCCCCCACTCGGAGAGATGGCCGACCAGTCCGTCGAGGAGCGGACGGACCGGGAGGCCGAGCCGTGCGCGGGCCCGTGCCCAGGGCCCGACGAGCCACGGCCAGACGGTCCCCTGGTGGTAGGCGAGGTCCCGCTGGGTCTGGTCGCCCCGGTGTTGACCCCGGTAGCCGGCGTCACCGGGGTCGAGGCTGCGCAGCCCGAGTGGGGTCGCAAGGCTCTCTTCCGCCGTCTCGAGCAGCGAGCGGAGCGTCGCGCTCGCGCCCGGCAGGTCGGGCGGGGCGAGCGTCCACGCGAGCAGCCCGTTCGGGCGGTGGGTCCAGTCTGGCGTGCCGTCGCGACGGAGGTGATCGGGAACCCAGCCGCCCCTGAGCGGGAACCGCGCGGCGAACGACGCCGCGATGCGGTCGGCCACCTCTCGACGGCGGGCGCGGGACCGCTCGGGTGCGAGGCCGGCGAGCAGGCGGTGGAGCGCGAGCCAGAGCGCGTCGACCTCGACCGGCTTGCCCATGCGTCCCGTGACCGGGCGTCCGTCGACCACCGCGTCCATCCACGTGAACGCGAGGCCCGGTACCGCCGCAGTGAGCAGCCCGTCGCCGGGGTCCACGGTGATCCCTCCCGCCTCGCCGTGGCCACCCGTCCCCTCTTCGAGGACTCGGCGCGCAGCGTCGAGGCGGGCAGCGCCGAGCGTCTCGAGCTCGGGGTCCCGCCGGTCGTGGAGGTGCCTGGCCAGGGCGTGCGCGAGCCAGCCGAGCCCGTCCACGCTGTTGAAGCGGAGGAACCCACCATCGGCCGTGTTGGGCAGGAGGCCGTCCTGCAGCCGATCGAGCGACGCCGCTAGGAGCTCTCTGCCCTCGTCGAGGCGCCCCGTGCAGAGGAAGAGGCCTTCGTAGGAGGTGAAGGTGTCGCGTGACCAGGTGCCGAACCAGGGGTAGCCGGCGACAACGTCGACTGGCCCAATCCGATTCCCGTCGGTCGAGACGGGGGCCGCACCCGCGCCGTCCGTCCCGCCCGAGCCGCCCGTCCCGCCCGCTCCGCCCGTGCCGTCGGTCGGGCTCGCAGCGGTCTTCCCCCAGCCCTGGCTCCGGTCGGTGAGCACGAACGTGTCCGCTGCGAGCACGAGGCGCGCCTCGACCGGGTCCCGAGCCGCCGCCACGAGCTGCCGGTTGCGCGCCCGGGCACGCCCGACGCTCGCCGGTCCGTCGGCGAGTGGCGCGCCGGGGCGAGAGACCTGGACCGTGGCCGTCCGATCTCCTCCGAGGCGGGTGTGGAAGACCCCGACCAGCTGCAGGTCCTCCGTGTCGTCGAGCCCCCGAGCGGTCTCCTCGGCGTAGTGCACGCCGCGATAGCAGACGTCCGCGCCGGCAAAGCCGGGGCCGCGGAGCCACCAGGCGCGGCCGACCTCGATACCTCCGACGCGCTCGTCGTTGCGGTTCCCCCCTCCACCGCCGGAACCGCTGCCCGCCGGTAGGCGAGTGAGGGACGGACCGGGACCGCCCTGGCGGAGGGAGTGCGCATCCCGCCACGCGCCGAGCGCTTCGAGGTCCACGTCGACGTCGCCGCCGGCGAGCACCCGGTGGAGGAAGACCGCGCCCGGCTCGCCTCGGATCGTCACGACCTCCCGCTGCACGACGGTCTCCCCGACCCGCCAGGTCCAACGCGGGATGCCGTCGTCGAGGTCGAACGAAGCGAGCAGGACGTGTCCCGTCGGGGCGACCGTCCCGTCCGCCCAGCGATGGGTTGCGAGCCGGAAGGTCCCAGACGGCAGGTGGAGCACGACGTCCAGGCTCGCGAGGGAGAGCCACCGACGCCCGGCGTCGGCCGGGTCGGCGTGGATCGTGCCGTGGTAGCGGCGCGTCCGCATCCCGCACGCCGTGCCCATGGTGTAGCCGCCCACGCCGTCGGCAACGCACCACTCGAGCGTCTCGCTGCGGCCGAGGTCGCCGAGCGCGCCCGGGCCGAGGCGGATCGGGAGCGGTTCCGGCATCAGGCCTCCCGTCCCTGGTCCCCGGTCTCGACCCCGCCAGGTCGCTCGCAGCCCCCGATCTTCCCGACGCCTGTCCCGTGCGGAGCGGCCTCTCCGGGTCGCCCCCTGGCCCCGACCGCTCGCCGACCAGCTCCCTCGGCAGCCAGGCGGGCGAGCAGCGCAAAGCCGGCCTCGACGTGGCGGCGCTCCGTCGTGCGGGCGCCCACGCAGAAGCGGAGCGTCGGGACTCCGCCGAGGACCGTGCGGGTGAAGAGCGCCCGACCGGTGGCGTTCGCCGCCTCGACGAGGGCGTCCGTCGCGTGGGGGCCGTCCCGGTGACGGAGGCAGACCAGGTTCAGTCGTGGCCTCTCGACGAGCTCGAGATGCGAGTCGGCGTCCACCCAGCTCGCCAGCTCGGACGCCCACGCGACGTGGCGGCGGAGCATGGCCCGGACGGCCTCCGCACCCTCCAGGCGGAGGAGGAACCAGAGCTTGAGCGCGCGGAAGCGCCGGCCGAGCGGGATCTGCCAGTTGCGGTAGTCGACGACCCGGCCTGCCTCCGCCGAGGCGAGATAGGCGGGTTCCGTCGACAGTGCGGCGGTGAGCGCAGCTCGGTCGGCCACGTAGAGCAGCGCGCAGTCGAACTGCGCGCCCATCCACTTGTGCGGGTTGGTGGCCCAGGAGTCCACGCGTGCCACCCCGTCGAGGACGAAGCGGTGCTCGGGACAGAGGGCAGCGACGCCTGCCATCGCTGCGTCGACGTGGAGCCACATGCCGTGCTCGGCAGCGAGCTCGGCGAGCGCGTCCAGTGGATCGAAGGCCAACGAGCTGGTTGTGCCGCTGGTGGCGATGGTGAGGAACGGGACCTGCCCGGCGTGACGAGCGACCACCAGCGCATCCCGCAGCCGATCGGCGTCGAGGGCGAAGGAGGGGTCGGTCGGGATCGCCCGGAGCGCGCCGGGCGCGAACCCGGCGACGTGCATCGCCTTCTGGACCGACGCGTGCGCCTCCTCACTCGCGAACGCGACGAGCCGGGACGGCTCCGCGCCAGCGGCGATGGCCCGCTCGCGGGCGGCTACCACGGCCACGAGCGTGGACGACGACGCCGAGTCCTGGATCACCCCGCCGCCCTCCTGCTCGAACGAGAAGCGGCCAGGCAGTCCCAGCAGCTCCCGCATCCACTCGCACATCACCTGCTCGAGCTCGGTGGCCGCGGGGCTCGTCACCCAGGAGAAGCCGTTGACGCCGAGTCCGGCGGTCACGAGCTCGGCGAGGATCGAGGCGTAGGAGGAGTTCGCCGGGAAGTACGCGAAGAAGCTGGGATGCTGCCAGTGCGTCAGCCCTGGGACGACGATCCGGTCGAGGTCCGAGAGGACCTGCTCGAAGGGCTCCGGGTGCTCGGGCGCAGCGGGAGGGAGTGCGGCGAAGACCTCGCCCGGCCGGGCGCGGGAGCGGACCGGGTGCCGCTCCACCTCGTCGAGGTACTCGGCGACCCACTCGACCAGACGGTGGCCGTCCCGCCGGAAGGCTTCGCCGTCCATCAACCCGCCCCGAGGGGACCGGCGGCTCCAGCCGTCGGAGAGGTCACCGCTGCCACCGTCCTGGGAGCGGCGCGCCGGCTGGCAGGAGGGAGATCACCGCTACGACCGGCCGGTGGTCGGACCCGATGGGCGGCGCGACGTGCCCGGCGAGCACGCGGACCGGGCGGGTGACGAGGAGGTGGTCGAGCTGGCTGTGGGGTCGCCACGCCGGCCAGGTCCGGCCTCGGACGGCACGGCGCCAGCCCGGGAGCGCAGCGAGCAGCGGGGGTCCCCAGCAGTTCATGTCCCCACCGAGCAGCGCCGGCTCGGTGGGCGCTGGAAGCCCCCGGCGGAGGTCTGCGAGCTGGAGTGCGGAGCCGTGCGTCAGGTGTCCGAGGTGGGTGCCGATCACGGTGAGGAGCTGGCCGGGGGCGAGCTCGACGTCCACGGCGAGCCCGACGCGCCGCGGGACGTCGCGGGGGAGGTGGCGGAGAGTGATCTCCCGTTTCGCCCGGACGGGCACGCGACTGAGGACCGCGATGCCCCAGCTCCCGGACGGGGCCCGTCGCGCCGGCTCGCCCGCGCTCAGGCGTCGCGACGGTTGGGCTGCCGTTCCGCGGGGGGCTGGTCGCGGCGGCCCGCCGGAGCTCGGGCTCGACGACGGCGCGGTGCCGAGCAGCAGGGCGCGTTGCCGCCGGCCGCGGCGCGGGGACGGCCCCCAGCCGGACGGGGACGGGCGACCCGGTTCGCGCCGCCGCCCCGAGGCGAGGACCGACTCTGCGATCTCGTAGCCGCCTCGCTCGGCGACCTGGCGCGCGAGCGAGGGCGAGCCGTCGTCTGCCCAGGACTCCTGCAGGAACAGGATGTCCGTGTCGAGCTCGAGGCAGCGTTCCACGGCCGGGAAGGGCCGTCCCCAGCCGTCCACGCCTGCGTGGAGATTGGCCGTGGCGACCGAGATGGGACGAGGCGCCGAGCCGCTCGACTCCCGGCCCAGGGCCCGCTCCGCGAGCTGCGGCTCGGGGCCCGATCGCATGCCCAGCGCTCCCTCCGGGAGGGACGGCTCGGGGCTCGATCGTATGCCCAGCGCTCCCTCCGGGAGGGACGGCTCGGGGCTCGATCGTATGCCCAGCGCTCCCTCCGGGAGGGACGGCTCGGGGCTCGACGCAGGGGCAGCCGCAGCCCGCTCCCGCGGGGCCGGTGGGGCGGTGCTCACCCGGTGACGCGTGGCGGCGCGAGAGGAGCCTCGGCCTCGTCCGGCTCGAGCTGGACCTCGACGCGGAGCTCGGCATCGGTCGCCGCCTCGAGGTGGAGCGCCGCGATGTTCCCCGCGTCGACGAGATCGCCGCGAGCGAGCTCGAGGACGCCGACGTGCGCAGCGGGAGCGGTCACCGACACGCGCGCCACGGGCGCGCGCATCGAACGGCGCGCCTCGCTCTTGGCCCTGCGGATCTCGACGAGCAGGCCACTCGCGGCCGCGAGGACGTCGGTCGCCTCGGCTCGCTCGGCGAGAGCACCAACCGGACCGCCCTCGACTCCCCCGGCAGGAGCACCAACCGGACCGCCCTCGACTCCCCCGGCGGGTGCACTGGCCGGAACGCGTTCGGGGTCGTCCATCGCAGTAGCCCCGGAGGACGTCCCGGGCAGGTCCTCGGGAGCCGGCCACGGTGCGCGGTGGACGGAGCCCTCCCGCCACCAGGACCAGGCCTCCTCGGTGGCGAAGGGGAGGAAGGGGGCGAGCAGGCGCTGCAGGGTCGACAGCGCGAGCTGGAGCGTGGCCTGGGCCGACCGGTCCCCGGCGTACGCCCTGCCCTTCACGAGCTCGACGTAGTCGTCGCAGAAGGCCCAGAAGAACCCCTCGACGCGCTCGAGGGCCCGGGTCGCGTCGTAGGCCTCCAGGGCGGCGGTGGCCTCGCGGACCACGGTGCGAAGCCGGTGGAGGAGCGCTCGATCGAGCGGTGCGAGCGCCGCCGTCTCCGGGAGCGCGGTGTCCTCGCCGGCCGTCCCGAGCACGAACCGGCTCGCGTTCAGCAGCTTGATGGCGAGCCGGCGACCGTCTCGCATCTGGTTGCGGTCGGCGACCGTGTCCTGGCCGAGCTTCCCCGCAGCTGCCCAGTACCGCACGGCGTCACTGCCGAACTCGTCGAGCACGTCGGTCGGGAGCACGACGTTCCCCTTGGACTTCGACATCTTCTTGCGATCGGGGTCGACGATGAAGCCCGAGATGGCGGTGTTCGCCCAGGGCAGGCAGTGGTGCTCGAGCTCGGAGCGGACGACGGAGTAGAAGAGCCACGTCCGGATGATGTCGTGCGCCTGCGGGCGGAGGTCGAAGGGGAAGACGCGGGCGAAGAGGTCCGGGTCGTCCTCCCATCCCCCGACGATCTGGGGGCTGAGCGAGCTCGTCGCCCAGGTGTCCATGACGTCCGGATCACCGCTGAAGCCACCGGGTCGGTCCCGGTCCTCCGCAGCGAAACCAGCCGGCACGTCCACGGCCGGGTCGACAGGCAGCTGGTCCTCTCCGGGCAGGAGCGGGGACCCGTAGTCCACGTCGCCGTTCGGCCCGACCCGGTACCAGACGGGGAACGGCACCCCGAAGTGGCGCTGGCGGGAGCAGTTCCAGTCCGAGGCGAGGCCCTCGACCCAGCTCTGGTAGCGCGCCCCCATGAAACCCGGGTGCCAGGAGAGCTCCGCCCCCCGCGCGAGGAGCGCCTCCCGGTGGTCGAGGAGGCGGATGAACCACTGCCGGCTGGTCACGATCTCGAGGGGTCGGCTGCCCTTCTCGTAGTGCTTCACGGCGTGGCGCACCGCTCGCGGGGGCTCGAGGAGCTCGCCGGCCTCCTCGAGCAACGAGACGATCGCGGTGCGTGCTGCGTCGGCCCGGAGCCCGACGAGGCGTTCGTAGGCCGACTGGGAGGCAGTGGGTGCGCCGCTCGGCACCACGGTGCCTGTGGCGAGCTCACCGGTTCGGCTCCCGGCTGCCTGCTCGGGCGCGCGTGTGGCGGGCTCGCCGGAACCGGAGCTCGCGGTGTCGGCTCCGGTTGCCTCGCCGGGGTCCGTCGGAGCGTCGCCGGCCTCCTCGACGAAGCGGACGGGTTGGAGTCTGCCGTCCCGCCCGATCACCACCCGGAGTGGGAGCCCGAGCTCTCGCCACCACACGACGTCCTGGGTGTC
>JAJYWE010000103.1:0-4308 GCA_021791675.1 Actinomycetes bacterium
TCACCGAGCCCCCGGAAGAGCTCGCCACCCCGCTCCGGCGGGGATCGGTCAACATCGCCGAGGCGGCCTTCCAGTCCTTCTCCTACGTCGCGCCGGCGGGGGACGTCTCGATCCTGCTCCTCGGCACCGCGCTCTACGCGCTCGGCGCGACCCCGCTCGCGGTCATCATCGCGTGGCTCATCTACGGGCTGTGGATGGTGACCCCGATCGAGTTCTCGAAGATCATCGCCAACTCCGGCAGCTACTACGCCTACTCGGCGCAGGGCTTACGCGGTGGCGGGGTGCTCGCCCTCTTCTACTGGCTCGGCGAGAACCTCACCGGGCCGGCCTTCGGCGTGCTCGGCCTCGGCTCCTTCGTCTACCTGCTGTTCGCCACGCTCGCGAAGACCTCGTGGGCGTGGGCGCCCATTGCCCTCGCGACACTGCTGTTCGGCGTGGTGCTCTCCTACCGTGGGGTGCGACCGTCGCTCAAGTTCACCCTGATCGCAGGCTCGATCGAGGCGGCGTTCCTGATCGTGTCGGCCCTCGTCATCATCGCCGAGGTCGGCAAGGGCAACAGCGCGTCGGCCTTCACGCTCTCACCGCTCCACGGCGATCTCCACCCCCTCTTCCTCGCGGTGATCTTCTCGATCCTCGACTTCACCGGCCTCGGGACCGCGACGACGCTCTCGGAGGAGGCGAAGGAGTCCAAGCGCAGGATGCAGTACGCGCTCTGGGTCGGCTGGCTGGTGTCGGGGATCGCGCTCATCATCCCCGCGTACGCGCTCACCGTCGGCTGGGGCATCACCAAGATGAGCAGCTACGCGACCTCGCCCGACCCCGGCCTCATCGTCTACCGGCACTACCTCGGCCCGATCGGCTGGGGGATCCTGATCGCGGTCACGATGACGAGCTACCTCTCCTACATGGTGGCCAAGGTGAACGCGGTCACGCGCATCTGGTTCAGCGGCGGCCGAGACGGCATCTTCTACCGTCGCATCCAGGGGGTCCACCCGCACTTCCGCACACCCTCGCAGGCGGTGGTGGCCTTCGCCATCGTGCTGGTGGTGATCAACGGCATCGCCGGTATCGTGCTCGGACCCGCGAACGGGGCCCTCTGGCTGCTCACGATCTCGGGTGTCTGCATCATCGGGGTGCATGTGGTCGCCAACACCGCGCTCACCGCCTACAAGGTGCGAAACGGGGGCTTCAACGCCTTCGTGCACGGCGTGATCCCGACGGTCTCGAGCCTGATCGGCCTCGTCGTCATCTACTACAGCGTCTACCCGATCCCGAGCGGGGCGATCGGCAAGGCGGTGATCGTCTCGATCGCCTGGCTGGTCGTCGGCTTCGGGGTGATGGCCTACTACATCTGGCGCCACCCGGACCTGCTCCGACTCGCCGGGAGGTCCCGCGACCGGGAGGAGTCCGCCCCGAGCGACGCCGCGTAGGCGACCGCAGCGGGGAGGTCATCCAGGTTCGCGCGCACCGTCGCCGCGCGGCTCCGGTCGTGGTCCTCGCCGAGCCGGTTGATCCAGACGCAGGGCACCCCTGCTCGCTCGGCCGGCTCGACGTCGTGGACGTAGCTCTGCGCGACGTGGACCCATGGACCGGGGAAGCCGCGGAGGATCTCGGCGGCGCGGGCGAAGTGGCCGAGTGCCGGCTTGTAGCTCCCGGCGTCCTCTGCCGTCACGACGAGGTCGATCGGGACGGGGAGCCGCCTCGCGGTGATCGCGAAGAGGTCCCGGTCGCAGTTGGTGAGCACCCCGAGGTGCCACCCCTCCGCCCGGAGCGCACGGAGGGCGGCGGCGACGTCGGGGAAGACCGGGGAGAGCGGGAGGGTCGTGGCGAGCACCTCCGACGCCTCGTCGTCGAGAGTGATCCCCTCGTCCGCCGCGGCCCGGCGGAGCGTCTCGGCGAGCACCACCCGGTAGCGGAGCGGCGGGTCGGCGGCCTCGACCGCAGCCTCGTGGCGGTGGTAGCCGGCGAGGAGCCTCTCGCCCATCCCCGGGAGCACCGCCTCCGCTCCCGAGCGGATCCCGTGGCGCCAGTCGACGAGGGTCCCGTAGCAGTCGAAGGTGACCCAGCCGGGCGGGGGGTCGGCGGGAGGGTGGTCGTCGGCCTGCGCGCTGATCTCGTCGGGCTCGCCCGCCGGGGGGCGGGCGGCCTCTGGTCCGCCCGGTCGGGGCTGGTCGCCCGTCACCCGGCGTGCGGGTGGCGGTAGACCTCCCGCCCGTCGATGAAGGCCATCTCCACCCGCTCCATGACGTCGAGCGGATCCCCGCTCCAGAGCGCCATGGTGGCGTCCTTGCCAGCACTGAGCGTGCCGAGGCGGTGGTCCAGGCCGAGGATCCTGGCCGGGTTCGCGGTGAGCGAGGCCAGCGCCGTCTCGGGATCGAGCCCTTCCTTCATCGAGAGTGTCGCCTGGTGCACGAGGAAGTTGATCGGGACGACGGGATGGTCGGTGGTGAGGGCGATGCGCACTCCCGCGCGGGCGAGGATTCCGGGGTTCGCGAGGGAGCGCTGGCGCAGCTCGACCTTCGACCGGCTCGTGAACAGGGGGCCGATGATGACCGGGATGTCTCGTGCGGCAAGGATGTCTGCGAGGAGATGGGCCTCGGTGCCGTGGTCCACGACGAGGTCGTAGCCGAACTCCTCGGCGATGCGCATCGCGGTGGCGATGTCGTCCGCGCGATGGCAGTGCTGGCGCCAGGGGATCTCCCGCCGGAGCACCATCCCGAGGGCCTCGAGCTCCAGGTCGACGTCGAGGGTCGTGCCCTCCGGCGCCTCTGCCTGCTTGCGGAGGTAGTTCCGGGCGTCGTTCAGGGCCTTGCGGATCACCGCCGCGGTCCCGAGGCGCGTGGCCGGCATGCGCTTGGCCTCGCCGTGGACCCGCTTCGGGTTCTCACCGAGGGCGGACTTCATCCCACTCGGGTGGCGGAGCACCATCTCGTCGACCGTGCGCCCGGCACAGCGAAGCGCAACGGTCTGGCCGCCGATCGCGTTCGCGGAGCCCGGGTTGACGTTCGCGACGAGCACCCCGCCGGCGAGCGCGTCCCGGAACCCCTGGTCGGCGGGGTTGATCGCGTCGAGGGCGCGGACGATCGCAGTGACCGCAGCAGTGGTCTCGTTCACGTCCTGACCCGCCCAGCCCTCGCCCTCCTCGTGGACGCCGAGGTGGGTGTGCGCGTCGATGAAGCCCGGGAGCAGCCATCGACCCCCCGCCTCGATGACCGTTGCGCCGTCGGGGATGGGGACGTCCCGCCCGCCGATCGCCGCGATCCGCCCGTCGAGCGCGACCAGGGTGGCGTCGGCTCGTGGTGGGCCGTCCACCGGGACCAGACGCGCGCCGACGATCGCGAGCGGTGGTCCTGATGCCTCGCTGCCCTCTGCGTGCATCCCATGCGTTCCCGATCCGGCTTCCATACCGACCTCCCGATCTGCGATGTGGACCCTGGCCCTGCGCCAGTGCTACGCGTCGTCCCTCGTGGAGCCGCGACCCGCCGGAATCGCGACCCGTGCCGCATCCCGGCTCGTGCGCGACGGCTGACCCCTGCGGGATCCTCGGGCCGGAGCGGACGTCCCAGCCCGACGCGGCATCCCACCCGTCCCCGGCGGCGCGCCGCCTTTTCGGACCCTACCCCAGGACCCTCGCCATGCACGAGCTGGAGGATGCACGAGCGGGAACAGGAGGATGCACCGGCGGGAAGCAGTCGGTCGGGGGCCGGAGCCGGGTCGCGACCGGTGAGGATCTCACATCGGGTCCACATCCCGCGCCCAGGTTGCTCCCAGGTGGAGCGGGTGGAGTGATGGGGGGAAGCGCGCCCCGGGTCGACGCCCGGGTGGCGAGCCGGTAAGTCGGACAGCGGACTGAGGAGGGATCGCGATGGCGAGCGAGCCAGGGCCGGAACGGGGAGGGTGGCCGGAGGGCGAGCCGACCGGCGAGCTCGGAGTGGCGGGCCGTGGCGCGGCGGGTGGGCCGGTGCCCCCGCCGGCGGCGTGGTGGGCGAGACCCCCTCGGGACGACGGCGCGTGGTCGCCCGGCGGCAGTCCGGCCGCTCGGCCGGTCGGGCCGTGGGACACCCCGCCCGCCGGTCAGCCGCGCACCCCGTCGGCCGGCGGTGGCGGAGTGTGGCCCCCATCCCGCGACGGCGCTCTCGGTGCAGCGAGGGACTGGGTACCGCCGTACCGGGACGGTGGTCAGTGGGCCGGAGGCGCCGGTGGAGGCTGGGCGGTGGCAAGCGGGGCCGAGCCCGGGGACGCAGCGAAGCCGTCCCGCGCCCGGAGGCGTCGGCGCTCCCGGGCGCTGCGCCGCGGTGTCGCGCTCGG
>JAJYWE010000103.1:4408-6950 GCA_021791675.1 Actinomycetes bacterium
GGCTTCTTCCCCGGGGCTGGATCGGGGTCTTCGGGTGCCACGGGCGGCAGCTCGTCGGGGACCGAGGGCGCCGGCTCTCCCGCCCCGTCGGAGGTCGCAGCGGTCGCGAAGGGCGTGGACCCGGGTCTCGTCGACATCAACACGGTCCTCGGTTACCAGGGTGAGGAGGCAGCCGGCACCGGGATGGTGCTCACCTCGTCGGGCGAGATCCTGACCAACAACCACGTCGTCGAAGGGGCGACCAAGATCACGGTCACCGACGTCGCGACCGGCGCCACCTACCCGGCGACGGTCGTCGGCTACGACCGGACCCGGGACGTCGCCGTCCTCCAGGTCGACGCAACCGGCCTGCAGACGGTCCGGCTGGGCAACTCCGCGAGCGTCGCCGTCGGAGAGAGCATCGTGTCGGTCGGGAACGCCGGCGGTGCGGGCGGCACGCCGAGCGCAGTCGGTGGTGCGGTCACCGCACTCGACCAGTCGCTCACCGCAGAGGACTCCGGCACGGGTGGCTCGGAGCGGCTCTCGGGGATGATCGAGACGAACGCGCCGATCCAGCCGGGTGACTCGGGCGGCCCGTTGGTGACCGTCTCCGGCAAGGTCGTCGGGATGGACACTGCGGCCTCGACGGGCTCCACGTCCATCCCGGGCGCCGCTGCGACCGCAGTCCAGGCCTTCGCCATCCCGATCGACCGCGCGCTGCGCATCGCCCGCGAGATCGAGTCGCACCAGGCCTCGAGCACCGTCCATGTCGGCCCGACCGCGTTCCTCGGGGTCGAGGTACAGGCAGCGGGTGCGAGCGCGTCGCCGGTGCCCGGCGGCGGTGGCTTCGGTGGCAGCGCCGGCGGCTTCGGCGGGTTCGGAGGCGGTGGGGGGTCCGGGGCGACGACCCCCGCCGGCAGCGGCGTCGAGATCGCAGGGGTCCTGACCGGGTCACCGGCGGCCAACGCCGGTCTCGGTGCCGGAGACACCCTCACCGGCGTCGACGGCACGAGCATCACGTCCTCGAGCGGTCTCGTCGCCGAGCTCGACACCCTCGCTCCGGGGGACCACGCGACCATCACCTGGACGGGCCCGTCGGGCAACACGCACTCGGCAACGGTGGTACTCGCCTCCGGGCCGCCGCAGTAGCCGTCGGCGCGAGGCTCGCAGGACCTCGCTGGCCCGCGTTCCTCGCAGCCCCCAGGCCAGCGCTCCTCAGAACCCCTTCGGCCAGCGCGGGGTGTCCGAGGCGCCGGAGGTGGGCTCTCTCCGCCCCGTCGCGGGCCGCGACACCTCCCAGGCCCGCCGCCAGGCGGGGAGCTCGGGTCCTGTGAGCGGCGGCGTCTCACCGGCAGCGGCCCGCCGCCGGGCGCTCCACCAGTCCGTCGCCGCCTCGTCGGCGAGCGCGGCCACGGCCGCCTGGAGCCGCGTGTTGAAGTGGCGGGGGTCCTCCCCCTCGTGAGGCCGGAGCGCGGTCCCGAAGGTGACCCGCACTGGGGAGCGATGGACCCGCTTCTCGTGGCGAGCGAGGACGGCCCGGGTGCCGTCCAGGTGGACGGGAACCACGGGGGCGCCAGTCCGAGCCGAGAGGTAGGCCGCGCCGCCCTTGAAGGGCTGGCCCCAGCCGTCCGGGGTGCGACCACCTTCCGGGAAGATCACGAGGTTCCAGCCGTCCTCGAGGAGCTGGCGAGTGAGCTCGGCGGAGCGGCGCCCCACCTTGTTCCGCTCGATCGGCACGGCACCGAGGAGCCCCGCCCAGAGCACGGCCTTCCACTGGCGGTCGAAGAAGTAGTCCGCTCCCGCACCCACGACCGTCCGGTGTCGCAGCCGCTCGGGGAGGCAGGAGAGCACGACCGGCGTGTCGACGTGGCTCTGGTGGTTCGCTGCGAACACGATCGGCGCCTCGAGGCCGTCCAGGCGGTCCGCACCGGAGATGGTGGGTGTCGCGACGACTCCGACGAGGGGTCGGGTGACCCCGTCGAGGAAGAGCGCGCGGAGCGCTCGGACCGGCTCGCGACGCGCCCAGGCCGTGTCGTAGGCCACGCCGAGACGTTCCTTCGGCACGGGCTGGGGGATGCCGCCCGGCCATTCGGGCGCGGACAGGGGGAAGGGGGGCCGGGGCGGGCGTCTCATCGGCTCTCGGGGATGGTGGGCATCAGACGACCTCGACTGGGGGGCATCAGACGACCTCGGCCATGGCGAGCGGGGGCGAGTGCAGGTAGGTGAGGCTCGGGTCCCGCCCGACCACCTCCGTGGCCATCTCGAGTGCGTCGTCGAGGGTGGAGGCAGCCCGGAAGCCGAGGCGGCGAACGGCGCGGCGGTCCCCGCCGACCACGATGATCCCGCCGAGGTGGTCGAGCGCGTGGGCGATCCAGTACCACATGTAGAAGGGGTGTACGCCGTGGTAGGCGTGCCCCGTCCGGTACAGGTGCACGTACCACGGGTCGGTCGCGAACGACTCCTCGAACTTGGCCGCCATCTCGACCGGGTCGGTCGTCTCGGCGAGCACCTGCTCGAAGAAGTCGATGTAGCTCGGGTGCTGGACCGGGTCGAACGCCCAGGG
>JAJYWE010000004.1:0-94345 GCA_021791675.1 Actinomycetes bacterium
TCTGGCCCCTGGCGCCACGGCCCCTGGTCACGACGCCCGACGGGACGAAGTCGCACCCTCCTGGCAGGATGGTGGTGGCTCGAAGGGTGAAGCGGTCCCCGCGTGAAACGCGAAGACGTCTGTCGCGCACCCAGCCTTACACAATACGAACCTGCTCCCGCTGGTAGACGGTCCGACGCTCTCTCTGGCGGGTGCTCACGCCAAGGTCCGACGGGATGGCTATCTCAGGTCCAGCGTCTGACTACCGAGGTTCCAGGGCGGTCGCTAGTAGCCTTTTTTAGGCGCCTGGGCGTCATCCGAGAGCGCCGACGTCGATGCCGAGCTCGGCACCGAGGCTCGCCTGCCCTGCATCGGTGACGCGGACCACCCGTCGCTCGACGCGCACCAGCCAGCCGAGGTCGACGAACCGCTCGAGCAGCCGGGCGCCGAGGGCTCCGCCGAGGTGGGGCCGTTGCTCGCTCCAATCCTGGCAGTAGCGGATGAGGGGGCGCCTGGCAGATCCATCGAGCGTTACTCCGAGCTGTTCGAGACGCTCCCGGCCGCGGTCGGTGAACGCGTAGCGCCGGGCCCGGCCGGCGCCGAGCACCGGGTCCGGCCCCGCCTGCGGCTCGGGTTCGGCCCGGAGCAGGTCCTGGGCAACCAGTGCGTCCATCACGGACACCCCCAGTCGTCCGGCGAGGTGGTCGTAGCAGGTGCGGGCTTTGCGGATCGCCTGGGCGTGGGTGCCGGCGCGAAGAGAGCGAACTGGCCGGGTGGGGGCAAGGCGGGCCAGGGCCTCGACAGCTTCGGCGACCTGCGGGCCGGCCAGGCGGTAGTACCGGTTGCGCCCCGAGGGCTCGACCCGCACCAAGCCGCCCTCGACGAGGCGGGCCAGATGCCCAGACACGGTGGAGGGGGCGACCCCAGCCTCGGCGGCCAGAGTGGAGGCCGCCAGGGCCCGCCCGTCGGCGAGGGCGACCAGCACGCCGGCCCGGGCCGGCTCGCCCATCAGCGCGGCCACCGAGGCGATGTCAGCGTCCCCACGCACACCCACCAACCTAACCGATAACGTTTCGGGCTGCACCGAAGGGTTTGGCCATCAGACTGTCGGCGTGGCCGCAGACGAGATCAGCAGCGACGTTCCCCCGGCCGGGCAGCCCACCGCCGGGGCCGAGGGATCGGGGCCGCACAATTCGGCCTGGCCGCTGGTGGCCATCAGCGTCGGCTACTTCATGGTGATCCTCGACACCATGGTGGTCAACGTCGCCCTGCCAGCGCTGTCGCGGAGCCTGCACACCACCACTACCGGGCTGCAGTGGGTAGTGGACGCCTACAGCTTGGTCTTCGCCGCCCTGCTGCTATCGGCCGGCGCCCTCGGGGACCGCCGCGGCGCCAAGGCGGTCTTCCAGGGTGGCATCGCCCTGTTCGCGCTGGCGTCGCTCGCGTGCGGATTGGCGCCCTCCACGGGGGCGCTGATCGCCGCCCGGGCCGCCCAGGGGATCGGCGCGGCCCTGGCGGTGCCGGCGTCGCTGGCGCTGCTCGCCGCCGCCTATCGGGATCTGGCTTCTCGGCGGCGGGCGTTCGGGATCTGGGGAGCGGTGGCCGGCATCGCGGCTGGGGCCGGGCCGGTGGTAGGTGGGGCGCTGGTCTCGGGGCTCGGCTGGCGCTCGGTGTTCTTCTTGAACGTGCCGGTCGGCGTGGCGGGCCTGGCATTGGCTGCCCGGGTGCTTCCTTCGCCTGTTCGCCGGCCCCACGGGGCCGATCCCGCCGGGCAGATAGCTGGCATCGCCGCCCTGGGCGGGCTCACCTTCGCCCTGATCGAGGCGGGCAGCGCCGGCTGGGGGGCGCCGGTGGTGCTGGCCGGCTTCGCCGTCTTCGCCGCCGGCGCGGCCGTCTTCGTCGCGATCGAGCGCCGGGTCACCGGCCCGATGCTGCCGCTGTCGCTGTTCTCCTCGGCCACCTTCTCGGCGGCCACCACCGTGGGCCTGCTCATCAACCTCGGCTTCTACGGCGAGTTGTTCGTGATGAGCCTGTACCTGCAGGCGGTGCGCGGGCTGTCCCCGCTGCTCGCCGGGGTGGCGCTGGTCCCCGAGGCTGCGATGGCCGTCGTCGGCTCGACCGCCTCGGGGCGGGTGGTGGCCCGCACCGGGCCGCGCCTGCCGATGTTGCTCGGCCTTTGTCTCGGCTCCGCTGGGCTGTTTGGCCTGCTCGCCGTCGGGGCGCACAGCGCCTACGCGCTGCTGGTGGCGCCGTTCATGGCCACCGGTCTCGGCATGAGCCTGACGATGCCGGCTGCCACCGCGGCGGTCATGGAAGCCGCCCCGGCCGAGCGGGGCGGGCTCGCCTCGGGGACCGTCAACGCCGCCCGCCAGGTCGGCGGAGTGATCGGCGTCGCCCTGCTCGGCAGCCTCGTCGCCCGTCGCGCCAGCTTCATCCCGGGACTGCACGCCGGCATGGTCATCGCCGGGGGCGCCTTCCTCGCCGGCGCAGCGCTGAGCGCTCTCGGCGTCGAACGACGCCACGTGACAGGAGCCCCCACCCCTTCTCGCCCGGGTAGGACAACAACCACAGTGACCGGGCGGACAGGGGTCTCATCTCGCGCCGGCACCGAGCGAGCCCGGAAGGTGCGCCGAGGCACCCAGGACAACCTGGCACCACCGGTAGGAGCAAGGCCGTGGTGGCGCCGTTGAGCAGGTGATGCCGAGATGCGGAGGCGATCATCCGGCGAACCGGTAGAGGGCCTGGCTGCGACAGTAGGGGTGTGAGGTCGACCGCGAGCCAGGGAGGGCCGCTGGGCTGTCTGGACGACCCGGAGTTGCTGCGGGCCGTCGGGCGTGGCGACGAGGCCGCCCTCGGTGAGCTTTACGACCGCCATGCCGGCTGGCTCACGTTGCGGCTCTCGCGGCGTTGCTCGTCGGCGGATCTGGTCGACCAGGCGGTCCAGGACACCTTCGTCGCTCTGTGGCGCCAGGCGCGCCGTTACCGCGGGGACGGCGAGATCGGGGCGTTCATCTGGGGGATCGGCATCCGCCGCATGATCGACCTGGTGCGTCGCGGGGCGCGCCGGCCGGCGGGGCGGGCATGGTGGGTGCCGTCGTGGACGGCCCACGAGGGCTTGGTTGTCTCGGCGGAGGACGAGGTGCTCGTCGGTGTCGAGCACGGCCGGCTCGGCGCTGCGCTCGACCAGCTGTCGCCGGAGCTGCGCGAGGCGATGGCGGCGACGGTGATCGACGGGCTGTCCTACGCCGAGGCCGCCCGCCTGCTCGGCGTGCCGGTGGGCACCCTCAAGTCCCGCTGTTACCGGGCGCGGGTCGAACTACGGGAGGCGTTGTTGTGAGCGCATCGGATCGTCAATCGGGAACGGGGGGCTGCGGGACCTGGCAGGCCGATCCTGCCCTGCTCGCCCGCTACGGGCGGGGTGAGCTGCACGGGCCGGCGGCGTGGTCGATCGAGGCGCACCTGCCGCGCTGCGCGACCTGCCAAAGGGAGATTGGTTCCCATCTCGACGCCGAGCGCCTGGGGCGTAACCGCCGGGCGGTGCTCGCCGCGGTGGCCGTGGGCCCGCCGGGGATCGGGGAGCGGGCCCTGGTCCGGCTCGGGGTGCCGGCGCATCTGGCGAGGCTGGTGGTGGTGACGCCGTCGCTGCGCCGCTCGTGGCTGGCCAGTGTCACCTTGGTGCTCGCTGTCGCGCTCGGGTTTTCGTACCTGGCGGTACCGCTGGTCGGCGCCCGCCCCGGCCCGGTCGCCCTCGGCTTGGCGGCTGGGCCGGCGATGCGCCTGGTGCCGTTCTTGGTGCTGGTGCCGCTGCTGCCGCTGGCTGGGGTGGCGGCGGCGTTCTCTCGCCGGTTCGACCCGACCCATGACCTGGCGGTGGCGGCCCCGCTGTCGGGGGTGCAGGTGTTCTTCGTGCGCTCCGCGGCGGTGCTGGTGGCCTCGCTGGTCCCCGCCCTCGTGCTGGCGGCGGGGCTTCCCGGGCCGGGGTGGCTGCCGGCGGCGCTGCTCCTGCCGGCCCTTGCGGTCGCAGCGGTCGCTCTGGCCGCGTCGAGTGTGCTCGACCCGGCGAGCGCGGCGATCGGGGTGGGGGCCGCCTGGGTGGTGCTCTCGGGCGCTCTGGGGGTGGCGTGGGGTTCCCCGGCGGTCGCGTTCGGGCCGGGCGGACAGGTCCTCTCGGGGGCGGTCCTGGTGGCCGCGTTCGGCGTCGTGGTCGCCCGTCGGGGCCGCTTGGAGCTCGGGTGGGCCCGGTGAGCGCCGAGCGCTCTGGCGCCGGGTCCTCTCCCGGGACGGCGGCTCGCGGTGACGCCACGGTGGCCGGCGACAGGCCCGGCGTCCGCGTCGAGGGGCTTCGCCGCCGCTACGGGTCGACGGTGGCCCTCGACGGGGTCGACCTGTCGCTAATGCGGGGGGTGACCGGCCTGCTGGGCCCGAACGGGGCGGGCAAGACCACGCTGCTGTCGATCCTGGCCACGGTCGCCTCCCCCGACGCGGGGCGGCTCTCGGTGCTCGGCTTCGACCC
This sequence comes from Actinomycetes bacterium, assembly GCA_021791675.1. Classification (GTDB taxonomy): domain Bacteria; phylum Actinomycetota; class Acidimicrobiia; order Acidimicrobiales; family JAKAOS01; genus JAJYWE01. The sequence goes on from JAJYWE010000004.1 coordinate 4,493, forward strand.
CGAGGACTCCGCGGAGCGGATCGAGATCCGCCGGCGTCTCGGCTACCTGCCCCAGGAGCTCGGCTACCACCGGCATTTCAAGGTGGCGGAGTTCTTGGACTACGTGGCGATCCTGAAAGAGATCGTCGACCCGGGTCGGCGCCGCGCCGAGGTGGCCCGGGTGCTGGCGGCCACCGACCTGGGACCGGTCGCCGGGCGGAGGATGCGGGCCCTGTCGGGCGGGATGCGCCGCCGGGTGGGCATCGCCCAGGCGCTGCTCGGGAAACCCCAGTTGCTGGTGCTCGACGAGCCGACCGCCGGGCTCGACCCCGAGCAGCGGCTTCGCTTCAGGGAGCTGCTCTCGGAGCTGCCCGACCACCCGGTGGTGGTGCTGTCCACGCATCAGGCCGATGACGTGGCGGCCGTCTGTTCGGAGGTGGTGGTGCTCCTGGCCGGGCGGGTGCGCTTCGCCGGCACCCCCGAGCAGCTGGCCGGGCTGGCGGCGGGCCGGGTGTGGGTCGCCGAGGCGCGCCAAACCGGCGCCGAGGTGGTGTGGCGCTCCGGTGACGGGCGCTGGCGCCACGTCGGGGAACGCCCGCCGGCGGGGGCGGAGCTGGTGTCGCCCACCGTGGAGGACGGATACCTGCGCTTGGCCGGCGAGGCAGCCGTGGCGGGGAGCGCAGGCTCTGCCGAGGGTAGTGACACCTGGCGTAGCCGGCGGGGCAGGCAGGACCGATGAGGGCTGAGCTGAGCGCTGGGCGGACAACGGGCGCCTCGGTGGACCCCCGGGAACCATCGCCGAGTGGGGTGAGAGTGCTCGGCTCGCTCGGGCGGGTGGAGGCGTTCCGCTTGGGCCGCCACCCCATCGTGCTCGCCGGTGTGGTCGGCGCGGTCGTGTTGCTCGTGGCGCAGACCAGGGGCAGCGTCGCACGCTGGTGGGTCGCAGACGTGCACCTGGGCACGGCGCTGCTCTTCGTCGGGGTCGCCGTCCTCTATGCCGGGTATCTGGCCACCGCCCGGGCGGTCCGCGACGGGCTGGCGGATCTCTACGAGAGCTTCCCGACCAGCGCCACCAAGCGCATTGGCGCCCACCTGGTGGCGCTCATGGCGCCGGTGGTCGCCTCGGCGGCGTTCGTGGTCATCGCCGTCGGGTGGCTCGACGCGCAGGGCGCGATCGGCTCGCCCCGGGTCTCGGTGCTCGCTGGCGGGCTGGCCCTGGTGGCCTTGCTCGGCGCTCTGGGGGTGGCCCTCGGGCGCTGGGCGCCCGGGCCTTGGGCCGGGTTGTTCGCCGCCACGCTGATTGCCCTGGTCGAGGTGGACGTGGTGGTGCCGAGCTTCGACGGCCCGGTCCGCCTCGGCCGGGCTCTCGACTGGGTCCTGCCCTGGCACCAGCCGTTCGTCTCCGGCGAGTTTCCCGGTCCCATCGCCAGCTTTCCCCCGGCGACAGCTCACCTGGTGGAACTGGTCGGCCTCGCCGCGCTGACCTCCCTCGCTGCCCTGGCGTCCCGCGCCATGGGCGTCCGTCGGCTCTTCGCCACCGCGACCGCGGCCTGCCTCGCCGCCGGCGCCGTCGGCTGGGCGGGCTGGTCCGAGACCCGGCCGATCCCCGTGGGCCGCCTCGACAGCCTCGTCGCCGCGGCCATCCACCCGGCCACCCACGAGCGCTGCCAGACACGAGCAGGCGTCTCCTACTGCGCCTACCCGGCCTATCTGCCCTGGGTGAGGCTGTGGGCGGCCCCCGTGGACGGCGTGCTCTCCCGCCTGCCCCGCCGCCCCGCCCGGCGTCTCGTGGTGCGCCAGGTCGTCGACTCGTCGTTCTTGTGCTCACCGTCGCTCGGTGCCGCGGCGGCCGCTTCTTGCACGGGGGGCACACCGAGCGGGCCCCGAGGACGACAAGTGGCGCGCCTCGCCTCCCGCCTCACCGCCTTCCAAGCAGCGCTTAGCACCGACGCCGCGCTGGTGCCGGGATCGGCCCGCCCGCCGGTTTACGTGGGGCTGAACTGGGGATCGGGCGCCACCCTCGGGCCGGCCGAGCTCAACCTGGCACTCGACGTCGCCTACTGGGCTGTGCATCTGCCGACCACCGGCCAGGTGGTGCACGCCCAAGGCGGAACCCAGCAAGTGTCGTGCCTGCCAGTCGGCCAGGCGCGCGAGGCGATAGCGGTCTGGCTGGCCGCCTCGGCCACGCCGGCCACCCGAGCGGCGCTGCGCGCCGAGGTCAGCGCCGGCCAGATCGGCTCGGTCCCCTACGGCAACGGCCGGTCCTCTGTGGCCACCTTCGCCGCCTCGAGCACGCTCGACACGGTCGGCTCACTAGAGACCACCGGGCGGGCCACCCTGCTCGCCGCCGCCATGACCGCCTTGCCGGAGCGACGCGTCGAAGCCGTGCTCGCCGCCCACTGGTCGACCTGGACCAACTGGCGCACCTCCGACAAGAGCCTCGCCACGGCGCTCGGACTGCGCCTGCCGCCAGCACCGCCGACCCCCGCCACTGTTCCTCCAGCGGCAGCGGGGTCCGGCCAGGTCATCCAGGTCTCCGGCCCGCCGCCGAGCCCGGTATGCCACTGAGCCCGCCGACTGCCCGCCGCCGGCCGCCCGGCAACGCCTGGGGACCTCACAGGGCAGCCGATGGCCGCCTGGGCAACCGGCTGCGCTCGCTCGCCCAGGCGGGCCCCTACGTGGCGAGGACCCAGCCCTGGGCACCGCTAATCGGCGCCGCCGCCATGGGCTTGCTGGTCGTGACAACCATGAGCCTTTTCACCGGGCCGTTCCAGCGTCCCGCTGTCCTCGTCGCCGGACTACGCACCGCCTTCGCTGCCACCGCTCTCGGAATGGCGTTCCTCCTGCACGACCCCGCAGACGACCTCCTCGAAACGCTGCCCACCCCGGTGCGGTCGCTGCGCGCCGCCCGGCTCCTCATCACACTCCCCGTCCTCGTGCCGGCTGGCGCCGCCCAACTCGCGCTTGCCGGCCACGCTCTCGCCACAGACGAGGCGCTCCAAGGCCTCGGGCACCGGCCACTCGCCTGGCCTGGGCTGGCTATCGAACTGGCGGGCTTCTGCGGGCTCGCCCTCCTCGCCGCCGCCATAGTCGGCCGGGGGCGCTGGCGGGAGCTCGGGGGGGCACTCGCTGGCCCGCTCGGCCTCGGGCTCATCGCCGCCCTCTGCCTGGCGCCACTCGGCCTGACCCCCACCGCCTACCTGCTCCACCCAACGCGTGCCGACCATGGCGCCTGGAGGATCGCCGAGGCCGCCTGGGCTGCCGTGGTGGTGCTGTCGGCCGCCCTGGCCGGCTGCGCCAGCCGAGACCGCTGGCAGCGCCTCGCCCGACGCATCCCGACTCCGCTCCGAAGCTAGACGGTCATTCGCACAAGACCATCGTGCTGCGGGAACGGACGGAGCAGCGCTTGGGCGGCAAGTGGTTCCTTCCAGGGCCCGCTCGTCGTAGGGCTCCGGTATCTGGCGCGCTCGGCTCGCTGTTTGCGACGTAGCGTTGTTGGTGTGGCTTCCGGTATCGATGCCAGGGCAGATGCGCTGCTTTCCGGCCCGCGTGGGCGGGCGCTGTGCGCGGCGGCGGCCGGCTTGGACGCTCATCGCCTGCTGAACGCTCTCGCCCGCCCGGTCTCGGCGGTCACGCTTCGCTCGATCGAGGAAGCCAACACTGGTCGGCCGGGCTGGCCACCGGCGGCCTGGGCGGAGCTGTCCGCCGGGGACGCCGGGACGGCGCCCACGGTCGCAGAGGTGGTCGCCGTCCACGTCGCGGACGTCGACCTCGACGCGCTCGGCTCGACCGAGGATCCCAGGATGCTGCTGGCGGTGTTGGCCGAGGCGGTCAACGACTGGACGTTCAGCGACGACGACATCGCCGCTGCCGTCGCTTTCGGGGAGGCGCCCGAAGCGTTGGCTCCCGTAGCCGCAGCGCTCGCCGGGGCGCCGGGAGCAGCGTGGTGGTGGAGCCCTGCGGCCCTCGGCGCGCAACGTTGGATTGCCTGGGCCGCCCAGAGTGGTCCACCGCCGCTGGACGGCGCCGCCGACGCCTTACGGGAGTACTCCCAAGCCGAGGCGGCCAACGAGGCCCGCTCGGCGGACATGGTGCCCTTCCCGCCCGACCCGCAGGGCCGTCGCTATAGCGGTATGTGGTGGTCGGCACCTCGTGGGGCCGGGCTGGCTGGCACCACGAGAGAGTTGCCCGGCCTGCCGGCAGTGCAGCTGGCCATCTGCGAGGACTCCCCCGGGAACGGGCCGGTCGAGGTGTGGGACGTCGGCATCGACTCGTCGGCCCGGGCGTACGAGGTCGACGGTCCCGACGCGTGGTGCGCGCTGACCGAAGCCTTCCCGCGTGAGGTGACGCTGTCTCGCCGCCACGACTGGTGGCGCTGGACCGGGTGGGAGGGACGCTGGCTGATCCCCGACTGGGCCGCGGTCGCGGACTCCTACGACGCGGTACATCTCAGCGTCGTCGGCCACCTCCAAGCGTCGTACCGGGCGCTGCCCGTGGCGGGCGGGGCGTGCACCTGTATCGCCGGGTGGGACCCCGACGAGACCATCTGGCTCACCGACGTCCTCGCCCGGACCGAGCTCGCCGCTCGCTGGGAGAACGGCATCGGGCGCAGCCTGGTGTCCGGATAGCAGCGCATCTCAAGTGCCCGCTGGCCCCGGCTTGCGGCCCGGCGAGAGCGCTCGTACGACCGAGGTGGTTACTCCGGGCCTCCCGGCAGGTCGCGGGGTTCGCACAAGCCGATCCCCCAAAGATACGAGGTACTCGAGCGGCACCATCGCCATGTCCCTCGCCACGATCCCGAGCCGGGGCCTGCTCTTTGCCTCCAAGACCGTCGCAGCAGCCGGCGCGGCCCTCGTCGTCTCGGTAGCTACGTCCCTCTCTGCGTTTCTCGCCGACGAGGCCGCCCTCGGGCGCTACGGGCGGTCCTCGGCTCGGCGCTGTACCTGACCCTCGTCTGCGCGCTGTCCGCCGGTGTGGCGGCCATCCTGCGCAGCTCTGCGCTGGCGCTGGGCGTGCTGCTCGTCTTCCTCGGCGTCGTGTTTCCCCTCCTCGTCCGTACCGGCGCCACCAAGGCGGTAGCCCAGTACCTGCCCGACCAGGCCGGGTCCCAGATCATCAAGGTGGGCCTGCCGCACAGTTCGATGCTCGGGCCCGCCTCGTCCATCGGCCCCTGGGCAGGGCTGGCAATCATGGCCGCCTGGACCCTCGCCGCACTCGCCTGTGGCTACCTCACCCTGCGCACCCGCTCCTGAAGACCCCGCCGCGTCGACCGGGCCCCTGCGCGTGGTCCGCGCCACGCAGGGCATCGAGCGTTTTCACAGCCCGCTGGCTCGGATTCAGCCGCTTTCGTGCGAGGCTGTTGAGGCTTCTTTTCGCCAGCATAGTCCTCGGTGACCGAGCCAGGCTAACGCCGCTCTGTCAAGTGCGCCCTCACCTCGCCCGGTGAGCGGTCCGTGCCTGGGGGCGGTGAGCGTAGGCAGCCTTGGAGGCGGCATCGAAGGTAGAGCACATCCGCACGTCGTTAGCCGCAACTTCGTGGATCCGCTGGCAGGTCCCCGGTCCGTATGATGGTGAGCCGGCGGTGGCGGACGCCGGACCACACGTGGCCTTCGAGGTCATAGCCGCCGGGAGTGAGTCGCGCCAGAAGCAGGATGGGCGGCTTGGCGGCGTGCGACGACAGTCGGCGCATGGTCCGGCTGTCGGTCCGGCTGGGGCCTGCGTCGACGGGGTGGACGTGCCATTCTCCGAGGTAGCCCAGGCGGCGGTTGACGCGGCGAGCGCAGGCGATCAAGGGGTGGGTGAACCCTGCGGGCAGGACGTAGTGCGCCGGGCTCGGTCGAGCCGATGGAACTTCGAGCACGTGAGTGACCCACGGGCGTTGTCCGCTCCGCGCGCCGAGGAGCAGGCCGCCCGTTTCGCTCGGGTGTGCGGCGGCTGCTGCCCGCACCAGCACAGCCTCAGCGCTCTCAGCGAGCAGCAGCTCAGTGGTGGCCGACATGGCCGACGCGGTGGAACGGTGCCTCTTCGATCGGCTGGTAGACGTCGATCACCTCGTCAGGGTGTCGCAGCCGGCCGGTCAGGGCGTCGACGGTCACCTGGACAGCAAGGGCCGAGATTGCTGCGACAGCCGAGGGCGGGGCGTTGTTGACCGGTGCCGAGCACCCCGGTTCGAGAAGCCTGCCATCTTCGTCCCCCTCGTCAGCTCCGGACGGGATGATGGGATAGCGCGTGTCCTCGCCCCGGTGGTAGATGCTCGTGTCGCTGCCCGGAAGCTGCCGCCGAACCCGTCCGATGGCGCCACCCCGGTAGAGAGCAGCCGAGACCAGCGCGACTCGCGTTCGCTCGGCGATCCGGCTCAACATCTCCACGACGGGTGCCGCTCCCGTGGTGTCGACGACGAGGTCCGCCCCGGACATCAGCTGGGAGACGGTGGATGCGCCCCAGACCGCTTCCTGGGTCACCTCGACGGATGTCCACGGCGCATGCGCGCGGACGACGGCCTCGACAGCGGACACCTTGGGGAGGCCAAGGGCCTCGTGTCCCGCCGCGTGCCGCACGACGTTGCCGGGTCGGAGTAGCTCGCCGTCGGCCAGGTGCAGATGGCCTACGCCACTTTCGGCCAGGAGCAGCGCAGTCTGTGAGCCGACAGCGCCGAGGCCGAAGCACACCACGCGCTTGGCTTGGAGTTGTGTCGCGCCCGGACCTGCGCGAAGCAGGAGTGTGGCGCGGTCGGTCGGCGCCGGCTCCAGGGACTCGGCCCTCGCGCCGCCTGACCCGTCCGGGCACAGCCGCAGAACGAGAGTGTCGTGCTGTCCGCGGCGCCGTCCGACGACGAGAGCTATCTCGCTCTCGCTGCCGTCGGCAACGCGCCCGATGCTCTTATCCAGCTCACGCCGTTGCGCGTGCGTCAAGGAGCTGCGGAGCTCGTCGAGGTTGCGTGGTGGCGGCTCGAAGTTGCGTGCGTGGAGCCACTGGCCCCGAATCGACCCGGTGGGTCCCGCTCCGGGGCGAAGCTCGATGAGCGAGGGGTGGCGCTCGACGCCGTGGAGCCGTCCCGACTGGCCTTCCCGAGTCCCGCCGGGTTTCAAGACCTCAAGGTCGAACGTGGCCAACATCGCGATCGGTGTCGTGAAGCCCAGGTAGGCGTCGAGGGCATGGTCGGCTGGACGGAACCCCGTCTTGGCGCGCTCACACCAGCTCTCGATCCGGCTCATGATCCCCTGCAGGGTGAGCCACGTTCGGGAGTTGTCGTCCTCGCGCCAGAGACAGACCACGCCTTGGTCGTTGACGTGCTCGACAGCCAGGCCGTTCACCTCCAGATGCGGGTGGCGGAACGGCCAGCCGTCACGCAGCCAGAGCCGCATCGTGGTGGCGGTCGTGAGGCCGGCGAAGGCAGGCGAGATCGGACCCTGCCACCTGCAGCGATCTGTGTCGTCGACGGGCTCGAAGCCGGCGCCCAGCAACTCGGTTGTGAACCGCTCCAGCGCTGCCTGGTCGAGGGTGACCAGTTCAGCCAAAGCCCCGGGCCTCGTTCGAACCCCGACCGCGATTGGCCGTCACTGCTGGTATCACGTTGCCGGTCTCGTCGCAGCCTGGTGGAAGCGGGAAGACCGCGCCACGGTCGTTGCTCCCCAGGATCTGCCGCCACAGGACCGCCGCCTGGCAGCGGTCGGCACGGAGAGCTTGGGCCGCGAGGTCGGCGAGCCTTGAGAAGAGGCTGGCGGTGCTGGCGAGATCGGCAGGATCCGGAGCGGGCTGGTAGGCGGTACCGAGGGCCGGGTCGATCAGGGGCACAGCGCCAGCGGTCTGCAGGCGCCCCGCTACGGCGCTCAGTGCGGCAGCGAAGAGTTCGGCGAAGCTGTCGCCTGCCACACCGTTGCTGAACGCGTCGTAGGTGGCGAGCTCGATGTAGAGCCCGCCTGGCTTGGCATCGCCCCGGTGGTGCTTCCGGGCCTGACGCATCAGTTTCACTACCGGGACGTAGGCACCCCGGCCATTCACCTGCAGTTGCTTGTTGGCCTCCGTGGTGAGTTCAGCTAGCCGCTCGGGGTCGGTGACGACCCAGCGGCCGTCGCTGCCACCCCAGGCCTCGCGTTCATGCGCCGGGATCGCCCACTGCTCGCCAGCGTGGACTGCCGGCACGACATCGATGCTGAAGCCGTCGTCCGAGAAGGCGATCTTCACCGAGCGGGCCCGGGGTTCGGCTCGGTCACCGTAGTGGCTGGTGAGGAGGTCGCAAACCAGCCCGAACACCCTGGCTGGCGATGCCTCCGTGTCCAGCTTGGTCAACTTCGTGAACACGTCCACGTCGTTGCCGGGATAGACGCCGGTGTTGCGCGCGTAGGAGCCGATCAGCGCAGTGTCCACTCCCCATTCGCAGAGCCGACTTGAGGTTTCCAGCAGGGCCCGCACCTCGAGGTGGGCTGCGATGGCCCGAGCGCGCTTGGTTCCGTTCACCTCGACCCTCGTAAGCGCATCGGTGAACTGGTCGGGCAGGGTTTCCACGGGGAGCTCCTATGTGGTCGTGGCGATCTCGATGATGGGGCTGGCGCCGCGGCCGGAGGCCACGGTCACCGTGAGCGCGTAGACGGGGGGCTCTGTGCCGTCGTCCCACTCGAAGAGGTCGACGGTGAGGGTGTTCAGCGTCCGGCCGAGGTGGAGCGCGACGGGAAACGGGACCCGAAGGAACAGGGCCACCCGGTTGGTCTGGCAATTCGAAGCGGCGTCTCGGATCCGGCGGCTCAGCTCGGCCACCGTGGCAGCCGCCGAGGCCGGCGGGATCATCTCGTGGCCGCGGAGGGTGATCCGGAGACTGGCGCCGTAGGTCGTCGCGGCGAGGTGGGATTCGAAGGTGTCGATGGGCGCCGGTCCGGGGACCAGGTCGATTGCCACGGCAAGGGCGCGTCCTTGCGGATCGAGGGTGCGCGCTTCCTCCACCAGAGCGACCGCCGGGCCGTCCTGCTCAGATCGCCAGTCTCCGGAGCGGTCGGTGACCGTGAGGGGCCATCCGCTCGTGACCGGGAGCGCGGCGCCGAGAGCGAACGCCACGCACAGGTGCGCGCCGCCGCGGACGACGACCCGGGAGGCGCCTGACTCGGCGACCAGCTTCGGCAGCTCGGCCAGGAACGTTGCCACTGGGGCCCAGATCTCGCTCGGCGGGGCCCGGTGGCCGGCTTCGGGCGGCCTGGTTCGCACCACCAAGCCTGCCTCAGCGACGGCTGCTCGTGGTGCCGCGCGGGTCTGCAGGTCGATGACGAGGGGGTCTCGTCGGAGGCGGGCGTGCATCACCATGCGCTGGAGCGCCATTTGATGGGTCAGCACGGCGGTGTCGGCGTCGCTGGACAAGTGGTACTGCTTCAGGCGCTTGAGTGTCCCGGCCGGTTGTTCGAGGAGTCGGTCGGGAGCCTCGAAGTCCAGGTCCGATGGCCGGTCGGGGCTCTCGATCACGCTCGCGATGGCCAGCGTGAAGTCGCTGGTGCGTTCCAACTCCAACAGCGCGGGCAGCTCCACGTCCCGGACTACGGTCGACCTGTCGATCTCCGGCGTCACGACCAGCACAGCCCCCGACAACCCTGCAGCGAGCGCCTCGTCCAGCCGTCGGGTCGTGTCCCCTGGCGGGAGGTCGGTCTCGTCGTGCCACACCGGCACCCCGGTGGCCCGGAGCGCCCAGGCCAGCGTGAGCGCATGCGGGGCCCCGTCCGACACCCGGTAGCTCACGAACACCGGCCCAAGGGGGTTGACGCCGGGCGGCTGTCTGGGCTGCGTCATCGCGTGCCTGGGGAGCGAGCAGGCAGACAGGCGACCTCGGATCGACAGCCTGTCGAAGTCGTGGCGTCTCGCCCCGTCTGACCCAGCGCAGGCAGCACGGTCAGATGACTGCCAGACAGGGGTGACCGGCGCACAGCGCTCCTCCTCTCCGTGAGACAGGTTGACATTCGTGCCATAGCATAGCGCGTTCACTTTAGCTCGCCGCACCAAAAGCGCGTCTCTGCTATCGTGCTACCTGTGGGTCGCCGTCTGCCGTCGGAGCTGGGTCGCCCTGACGTCCGGGCTGGCATCTTGCGGGCGCTCCAGCAGGCCTACGAGGAGAACCAGGACCGCCATGATCCCGAGGTGGGCGACGATGCGCTCACCTTCGGCATCCACCTGTGGAAGTCTGGGGCCTGGTTCCTCGCCCAGGAGCTGGCAGGCCTGCCTGGCGTGACCACGGCGGTCGTTAACCAGTCGCTCGAGGTGCGGGTTGGTCGATGTCGGCTCCGCCTGCACAAGCTCGGGGACGCCGAGTCCGACGACCCGGAGAGGAGCTTCCCCCGTCACGTGGGCCCAGCGGCGCGCCTCGGGCGGGTCCAGCAACTGCGCCTGGAGTTCGACTTGCCGCAAGAGGAGTACCTGGACTGGGTGATCGGCCACTACGGTTCGCCTGACGAGGGCCTGCGGGCGATACGACTGCAGGCCGTGGGGAGCGAGCGCTCCCTCGACGGGACCATCGCGCAGTGGGAGGCGATCGAGACGCTGTTCGACGTGGGTGTGCCCGGGGTGTCCATGAACCAGGTTCGGGAGGTGGACTCTGGGGTGGTCGTCGTCCCCGAACCGAAGGTCACCCCACGCCGGAGTGATCTCCGTGACATCACCGACGCCCCGGCATGACCACAGCGGAACGAAGGCTGGTGCCGGCGCTGTTCGACGGAGGGCGACTCCGGCAGGCTCGCACGTTCCGGGGCTTGCGCAAGGCGGAACTGGCCGCAGCGATCGGCGTCACGCCGGCCGCGGTGGGACAGTATGAAAGCGAGCGAACCCGCCCGAGCGTCCACGTGCTCGCTTCACTTGCGCTAAGCCTGAGCTTCCCGCCCGAGTTCTTCGAGCGACGCACCGTCGTACGACGCATCGAAGAGAGCGAGGCACACTTCCGCAAGCTGCGCTCGACAAGCAAGGCCGAGCGCGACCGGCTGCTGGTACGGCTGGAGTTCCTGACCGAACTGGTGGAGGACCTCGAACGCCACGTCGAGCTACCGGTCGTCACCATCCCCGACCTGCCTGTGATGGACGACGCGGACGAGGTAGCCCCCGAGGCCGCCGCCGCCGAGGCCCGGCGAGTGTGGGGACTCGGACCCGGCCCACTCGACCACGTCGTGCGCCTCTTGGAGGCCAAGGGGGTCATCGTCGTCCGGCCGCATGTCAACAACCAGGGTGTGGACGCCTTCTCCACCGCCGCGACCGGCCGGCCGATCGTCGTCTTGGGGAGCGACAAGGCCGACGCGGCGCGGTCGCGCTTCGACGCCGCGCATGAGCTTGGACACCTGGTCATGCATCAAGACGCCGACCCCGGCCGGCACCTCATCGAGCGGCAGGCGCACCGCTTCGCGGGCGCGTTCCTCATGCCCGCCGAGACCATCCGGGCTGAGTTCCCGACCCGGATGAGCTGGCCGGCCTTCTTCCGGCTCAAGCAGCGCTGGCGGGTGTCGCTCCAGTCCCTGCTGTATCGGGCTCGCACCCTAGGCACCTTGAGCCCGGACGCGTACCAGCGCGCCCAGATCTACCTCTCCAGCCATGGCTGGCGAGAGCACGAGCCGATCGACATCGGAGCGCCCGAGCAACCAACCCTGCTGCGCCGAGCACTGGAGCTCGTGCAACAGGACCTGCAGGTCGCCAAGGGCTCCATGGCGTCGATCGCGCGGCTGCCAGAGGATGTGGTGGAATCACTGCTGGCCGATGTGGGCGTGCACGACGGTGAACGGCCGCGAGTCGTGGTCGGATAGATGAGCTCGTTGGCTCTGCGTTCAGCCCGCAGCGGGAGCGGAAGGCCATGACGCGCCTCGAGGATCTCACCCCGGCGGTCACCATCTCCGGCATCGTGCCCGGTTCCGACGTCACAGTCGTGGCCGTATCCTGGCACGGCCAAGCAGCGGTCACCCTCACCTACCGCGAGCCGTCCGGCCGGGTGGCCGAACGGCTGCTCTACCGAGACGACGAGGCGGCCCTGGAGGTCCGAGGCGGCCGGGCCGGGTGGAGCTTCGACGCCGACGGCGCGGCGTTCCGCCTGGCGGCCGAGGCACGCCGGATCCGCCTGGCCTACCTGTTCGACCCGATGCTGGCGGTGCACCTCTCCCTGCTCGACCCGCTGCCGCACCAGATCCAGGCCGTCTACGCCGACATGCTGCCCCGCCAGCCGCTGCGCTTCCTGCTCGCCGACGATCCCGGAGCCGGCAAGACAATCATGTCGGGCCTGTTGATCAAGGAGCTGGGGCTGCGCGGCGACCTGGCCCGCTGCCTGGTCGTGGCACCGGGGGGCCTGGTGGCGCAGTGGCAGGACGAGCTGGCCGACAAGTTCGGCCTGCGCTTTTCGATCCTCACCCGCGAGGCGGTGGAGGCGAACTACGCGGCGAACCCCTTCGAGGACGACCCGCTGTTGATCGCCCGGATGGACCAGCTGTCGCGCTCCCAGGAGCTGCAGACCCTGCTGGCCGCCACCGAGTGGGACTTGGTGGTAGTCGACGAAGCGCACCGGATGAGCGCCCATTTCGACGGCGACGAGGTGCGCGAGACCAAGCGCTTCCGTCTCGGCCGTCTCCTGGGAGGGATCACCCGCCACCTGCTGCTGCTCACCGCCACCCCACACGCCGGCAAGGACGAGGACTTCGGGCTATTCCTCTCCCTGCTCGACGGCGACCGCTTCCAAGGCCGGCGCAAGACCAGCGCCGGGGACGTCTCGGACCTCATGCGCCGCATGGTCAAAGAGAAGCTGCTGCGCTTCGACGGCCGGCCGCTGTTTCCCGAACGGCGCGCCTACACGGTGGGCTACCCGCTGTCGCCGGCCGAGGCGGAGCTGTACGAGCAGGTCACCAACTACGTGCGCCAGGAGATGAACCGCGCCGACCGCCTGGCCGGCAGCCAGCGGGCGGTGGTCGGCTTCGCCCTCACCGTCCTGCAGCGCCGACTGGCATCCTCACCCGAAGCGATCTACCAGTCGCTGGTGCGCCGCCGGGGCCGGCTGGACAAGCGCCTCGCCGAGCTCGACGGAAAGACCAGCACGGCGACCGGGAGTGAGTCGCTGACCCGGCTCGCCGAACTGTTCGACGATGACGGCCCCGACGACCTGTCGGACCTCGACGGGGCGGAAGCGGAGGCGATCGAGGAAGAGGTCGTCGACGAAGCCTCGGCCGCGCGCACCCGGGCGGAGCTGGCCGCCGAGATCACGATCCTGGCCGAGCTGGAGGAGCTGGCTCGCCGGGTCCGCCAAGCCGCCGCCGACACCAAATGGGTCCAGCTCACCGGCCTGCTCGACGGACAGGGCGAGATGTTCGACGCCGCCGGCCAGCGCCGCAAGCTCATCGTCTTCACCGAGCACCGCGACACCCTGAACTACCTCGTCGCCCGGCTGACCGCCTACCTCGGGCGGGCCGAGGCCGTGGTCGCGATCCACGGCGGGGTGCACCGGGAGGAGCGCCGCCGGCTGCAGGCGGCCTTCACCCAAGACCCCGATGTGGTGGTGATGGTGGCCACTGACGCTGCCGGAGAGGGGGTGAACCTGCAGCGGGCGCACCTGCTGGTCAACTACGACCTGCCCTGGAACCCCAACCGCATCGAGCAGCGCTTCGGGCGGATCCACCGCATCGGTCAAGCTGAGGTGTGCCACATGTGGAACCTGGTCGCCGAAGGCACCAGGGAGGGGGATGTCTACCGGCTGCTGCTGGCCAAGCTGGAAGAACAGCGCGAAGCGCTGGGCGGGCAGGTCTTCGACGTGCTCGGGCAGGCGCTGTCCGGCCAAGCCCTACGGGGACTGCTGGTCGACGCGATCCGCTACGGCGAGCGCCCCGAGGTCCGCGCCCGACTCGACGAGGTGATCGACGCCAGCGTCGGGTCCGGGCTGGCCGAGCTGGTCGCCGCCCAGGCGCTGGCCGCCGACGTGATGGGCGTCGCGGACGTAGAAGCGATCCGGGCGGAGATGGAGGCCGCCGCGGCTCGGCGTTTGCAGCCGCACTACGTGCGGGCGTTCTTCCTCGCCGCCCTCGAGCGCCTCGGCGGACGCGCCGTGGAGCGCGAGCCCGGCCGCTTCGAGCTGACCTTCGTTCCCGCCGAGGTCCGCAACCGGCCGGCCCGGGCTCCACTGCTGCGCCGCTACGAGCGGGTCACCTTCGACAAGGAGCTCATCACCCTGCCCGACCGGCCGCTCGCCGAGTTCGTCTGCCCCGGACATCCGCTGCTCGACGCGGTCACCGACCTCACTCTGGGGCGGGACGGCGCCAGCCTGACCCAAGGGGCTGTCCTCGTCGACGACTCCGACCCCGGCGACGCCACCCGGGTCCTGCTGTTCTTGGAGCACACGATCACGGACGCCCGCTCCGGCGGAGACGGCGCCGGTCGCGTGGTGTCCCGGCGCTTCGAATTCGTCACGCTCGACGCAGCCGGTCGCCGGGCCCCGGCGGGCCCCGCCCCGTACCTGGACTACCGGGCGGCCAGCGACGACGAACGCCACCTCCTCGCCCCGACACTCGGTGAGGCGTCGCTGGCCGGCGGGGTAGAGGCCGCCGGGCTGGACTACGCCATCGAGGCGGTCGTGCCCGCCCACCTCGCCGAGGTGCGTACCCGCACCCTGACCCGGGTGGAGAAGGTCTCGGCCGCGGTGAAGGCCCGACTCACCGCGGAGATCAACTACTGGGACGCCCGAGCGGTCGAGCTCGCCGACCAAGCCCAGCGCGGACGCCAGCCGCGGATCAACCCCGAGCGGGCCCGTGCCCGCGCCGATGAGCTGACCGACCGGCTAGAGCGCCGGCTGACAGAGCTCGACGCCGAGCGCGGCCTGCAGGCGCTCCCGCCGCTGGTGGTCGGCGCCGCTCTCGTCGTCCCGGCCGGCCTGCTCGCCCGGCTGCGCGGGGAACCGATCGCGATGCCCGAGCGCGCCCGAGCGACCGCCGAGGTGGAACGCCGCGCGGTGGACGCGGTGCTCGCGGCCGAGCGAGGGCTCGGGCGGGAGCCCGAGGAGATGCCGTATGCCAACCCCGGCTTCGACGTCCGCTCGGTCGACGCCGAGCGCCACCTGCACTTCATCGAGGTCAAGGGACGCCTCGCCGGGGCCGACACCGTGAGCGTCACCCGCACCGAGATCCTCACCGGCCTCAACGCCGCAGAGCACTACGTGCTCGCCCTCGTCGAAGTCCGTCCCAAAGGCGGCGAGCAGGTCCGCTACCTGCGGGACCCGTTTGCCGGCAAGTCCGACCGGCTGCACTTCGCCGAGACGAGCACGACGTTCAACTGGGCCAAGCTGTGGGCTATGGCAGGGGAACCGACGTGACGAGGTTGCGGGTACTACAAGAGGCCCAAGGCGGCCAGCCACACCTCGAAATAGCGCCGCCCCGACGGATGGCGCTGGTAACCGGCGAACGCAACCGCCAAGCCGATGAGTCCCAACACGATGTGCTCATCCTTCATTTCGGAGTCACCTCCCTTCACCGAGCGACCGGGCAAACTACAGTGGTGCAACTCTACCGTGGATGGCCGGGCCGGTGACCCGCAAGCTGATCGAGGTGGCCATCCCGCTGGAGGCGATCAACGTCGAGGCAGCCCGGGAGAAGTCGATCCGCCACGGCCACCCCTCCACCCTGCACCTGTGGTGGGCCCGGCGGCCACTGGCCGCCTGTCGGGCGGTGCTGTTCGCCCAGCTCGTCGATGACCCGTCCGCCCACCCGGAGCGCTTCCCAACCGCCGGGGCCCAGGCCGCCGAGCGCCAGCGCCTCTTCCGACTCATCGAGCAGCTGGTGCGCTGGGAGAACTCCGCCAACGAGGCGGTGCTGGCCGAGGCGCGCGCCGAGATCCGCCGCTCCCTCGGCGACGACCTTCCTCCGGTGCTCGACCCGTTCGCTGGCGGCGGGTCGATCCCGCTGGAAGCGCAGCGACTCGGCCTGGAAGCCCACGCCAGTGACCTCAACCCGGTAGCCGTGCTGATCAACAAAGCGCTCATCGAACTGCCCGCCCGCTTCGCCGACCGCCCACCCGTCCACCCCGGTGTGGGCGAGGGGATGCTCGACATGCATCGGTGGCGCGGCGCCCAGGGCCTCGCCGAGGACGTCCGCTACTACGGGACCTGGATGCGCGAGGATGCCGCCCGACGCATCGGGCATCTGTACCCATTGGCGACCGTGCCGGGCGGTGCCGCGGTGAGCGTGATCGCCTGGCTGTGGACGCGCACCGTCACCTGCCCGAACCCGGCCTGCGGGGCGGCAATGCCGCTGGTGCGCTCTTTCTGGCTCGCGAAGAAGAAGGGCAAGGAGGCCTGGGCACGACCCGTCGTCGAAGGCGGGGCGGTGCGGTTCGAGATCAGCCACGCCCCCGGCGGTCCCCCCGACGGCACCGTTTCCCGAACCGGCGCCACCTGCCTGGTCTGCCACTCCCCGGTGCCACTGGCGCATGTCCGCGCCGAAGGCAAGGCCGGCCGACTGAGCGCCCAGTTGATGGCGATCGTCGCCGAAGGCCAGCGAGCCCGCGTCTACCTGCCGGCGGATGAGGCGCACGTGAAGGCCGCCGACGTGCCCCGCCCGGAGGACGTGCCCACCACGGCCCTGCCCGAGCAAGCCCTCGGATTCCGGGTCCAGGGCTACGGCATGACCCACCACGCTGACCTGTTCACCAACCGCCAGCTCACCGCCCTCACCACCTTCTCCGACCTCGTCATGGAAGCCCGCGCGCGGGTCGTCGCCGACGGAGCCGACGAGGCGTACGCCGACGCGGTGGCAACGTATCTGGCATTCATGGTCAGTCGTGCGACGGACTACTCATCGCTACTTTGCTCATGGCACTCGAGCCGAGAACTAATCCGCAATACCTTCTCCCGCCAGGCATTGCCGATGGTATGGGACTACGCAGAAGTGAATCTGTTCAGCGATTCGGCCGGCAACATCGGCGGCGCGCTCGCGTGGGTAGTCGAGGTCCTCCAGCACCTCCCGGCCTTTCCCGAACCATCCGTGCGCCAGATGGATGCAACTGCATCCGACCGCGGCCAGCCAAGGATGGTGATCTCCACCGACCCGCCCTACTACGACAACGTCGGCTACGCCGACTTGTCTGACTTCTTCTACGTCTGGCTTCGTCGCTCTATCGGGCCGTTGTACCCATCGTTGTTCTCCACCGTCCTCACACCCAAGGCCGCCGAGCTCGTGGCCGATCCCTTCCGCTCAGGCGGCGACGCTAAGGCCGCGGAGAAGACGTTCGAGGAGGGTTTCGAGCGCGCCTTTGCTCTCCTTGCCGCCAAGGTGCACCGGGACGTGCCAATGACCGTCTTCTATGCCTTCAGGCAATCGGAGGACTCCGCCGAGCACGGTGTGGCCTCGACCGGCTGGGAGACCATGCTGGAGGGGCTGCTCCGCTCGGGTTTCGCGATTACAGGGACCTGGCCGGTGCGGACCGAGCTGGGTAACCGGATGCGAGGTCTGGCCAGCAACGCGCTGGCCTCTTCGATCGTGCTGGTCTGCCGGCCCCGGGCGGTCGACGCGGGGATCACCGATCGCAAGGGCTTCCTGGCTGCTCTCAAGGCGAGCCTCCCTCGCGCCCTGCGCGAGCTTCAGGAAGGCAACGTCGCTCCGGTGGACCTAGCGCAGGCGGCGATCGGGCCGGGCATGGCGGTGTTCTCCCGCTACGCCAAGGTGGTGGAGTCCGACGGCTCGCCGATGCGGGTCCGTACTGCCCTCGGGCTGATCAACGAGGCGTTGGACGTGGTGCTGGCCGAGCAGGAGGGCGAGTTCGACGCCGAGACCCGTTGGGCGGTGGCGTGGTTCGAGCAGTACGGATTCGAGCCTGGCCGTTACGGCCAGGCCGAGACACTGTCGAAGGCGAAGGTAACTTCGGTCGCTCACCTGGCAGACACCGGCATCGTGCATTCCCGGGCCGGCGAGGTGCGCCTGGTCCGCCGCGAGATGCTGGACGGGAAGGCCGACGGTGGTCGCAAGCTAGGGGTGGAGAACGTGTGGGCGCTGACCCAGCGGCTGATCGCCACGTTGGAGACCGACGGCGAACAGGCGGCTGCCCGGGTACTGGCCGGGGCCGCCGGTCTCGCCGAGGCCGCCCGCGACCTCGCCTACCGGCTGTATGTGACCTGCGAGCGCAAGGGCTGGGCCGCCGACGCGCTGGCGTTCAACGCTCTGGTCACCTCCTGGCCGGAGCTCACCCGCCTGGCCGCATCCCGAGAGCACCAAACCGTACAGGAGACGCTGCTGTGAACGGGTGGAACCCATGGCGTTGAGCAACCGGGACCGGGTCGGCAAGGCGGTCGAGCTGCTCGGAGCGGGGCTCGCGCCCTTCGTCGACGGCGAGATGCGCGCACACAGTTCCGCCGGCGCCGAATGGGCGGCCGCGGTGGCCGCCTCCGGGCCGGGACCGGCGCGCAAGGTGTCGATCACCGATCCGCAGTTCCAGCTCAAGGTGCTCTGGGACTACTGGAACCCGGTGTTCTCCAAGGTGCTCGGGCGTACCGAGCGGACCATGGTGAGCCTGCTGCGCGACGCCCGGGACCGCTGGGCGCACAACGAGTCCTTCAGCGCCGACGAGGCCTACCGGGCCCTCGACGCGGCGCAGGTCCTGTTGCAGGCGGTCTCTGCCGCGCCGCAGGCCGACGAGGTAGTCCGAGCCAAGGAGGAGCTGCAGCGGGCCCGCTACGAGGAGGCCGCCCGCAAGGCGGCCCGCACGCCAGCTCCGGTGGGTTCTCCCAGCGGGGGGCTCACCCCGTGGCGGGAGGTGGTGACCCCGCACGCGGACGTGGCGGCGGGCAGCTTCGCCCAGGCGGAGTTCGCCGCCGACCTGGATCAGGTGCACCGGGGCGGCGGGGTGGCGGAGTACTCCGACCCGGTCGAGTTCTTCCGGCGCACCTACCTGACCGAGGGGCTGCGCCAGCTACTCACCCAAGCTGTTGACCGCCTCGCGGACAAGGGCGGGGTGCCGGTGGTGGACCTGCAGACCAACTTCGGTGGCGGCAAGACCCACTCCCTGCTTGCCCTCTACCACCTGTTCTCCGGCACCCCGGTGTCCCGGTTCCCGCAGGAAGTCCAAGACCTGGTCCACGCAGCTGGGCTCACCGAGCTGCCAGCGGTGCGCCGCGCGGTTCTGGTGGGCACCGCGATCCCCCCTGGGCAGCCGGTGACCAAGCCCGACGGGACTCTGGTGCGCACCCTGTGGGGAGAGCTCGCCTGGCAGCTCGGTGGTGCGGCCGGCTACGCGCTGGTGGCCGAGGCGGATGCCACCGGGACCAGCCCCGGCGCGGCGCTGGGCGAGGTGTTCGCCGCATTCGGCCCGGCGCTGGTGCTGATCGATGAGTGGGTGGCCTACGCCCGCCAGCTCTATGACCGTGACGACCTTCCGGCGGGCAGCTTCGACGCCCACTTCTCCTTCGCCCAAGCCCTCACCGAGGCGGCCCGGGCAACGCCTGGCACGCTGGTGGTGGTGGCGATCCCGGCCTCCGATCCCTCCCGCGGGGAGGCCGGGGCCGGTATCGAGGTGGGTGGGGTAGGCGGCCGGGAAGCGCTCGCGAGGCTGCGCAACGTGGTGGGCCGGATGGAGTCGGCCTGGCGGCCGGCGAACGCCGCGGAAAGCTTTGAGATCGTTCGGCGCCGGCTGTTCGAGCCGATCACCGACCCGGCACGCTTCGCGGCCCGAGACGCCACCGCCCGGGCTTTCGGCGAGCTGTACCGGGCCGAGGCGAGCCAGTTCCCCACCGAGTGCCGGGAGAGCAGCTACGTCGAGCGGATGAAGGCGGCCTACCCGATCCACCCTGAGCTGTTCGCCCGGCTGTATGAGGACTGGTCAGCCCTGGAGCGCTTCCAGCGCACCCGGGGGGTACTGCGGCTGATGGCGGCGGTGATCCACACGCTGTGGCACCGCGGGGACCGTTCCGCCCTCATCCTGCCCGCCAGCCTGCCGCTGGACGACTCGGTGGTGCTCACCGAGCTCACCCGGCACCTAGAGGACAACTGGAAGCCGATCGTGGACGCCGACATCGACGGGGACGCCTCCCTGCCCGCCCAGCTCGACCAGGAGACGCAATCCCTCGGGCGGTACTTCGCGGCGCGCCGGGTGGCCCGAACGGTCTTCCTGGGCTCGGCGCCAACACTGCGCAGCGCCAACCGGGGGCTGGAGGACAGCCGGGTCCGCCTGGGCGCCGTCTATCCCGGGGAGGCGATCGGCACGTTCGCCGACGCGCTACGCCGCCTGTCGGACCGGGCCACCTACCTCTACGTGGACGGGCCGCGCTACTGGTATGACACCGCCCCGTCGGTGGCCCGCATCGCCCGGGACCGCGCCGCCCGCTACACCGAGGCCCAAGCCGACGAGGTGAGCCTGGAGATCCTGCGCCGGCTGCGCGAGGACTCGACCGGACGAGCCAACCGGGGCGAGTTCGCCGGCGTGCACGTCGCGCCGCCGGCCAGCAGTGAGGTCCCCGACGAGGACGCGGTGCGCCTGGTGATCCTTCCCCCCGAGGCCACCCACGTGGCCCGCTCCGCTGACTCCGCGGCCCTGGCTGCGGCCGCCGAGATCCTCGACCGGCGGGGCTCTGCGCCTCGGCTGTACAAGAACATGGTGGCCTTTCTCGCCGCGGACCAGCGCCGGGCGGACGAGCTGGTCGGCGCCGTCGCCGAGTACCTGGCGTGGAGCTCGATCAAGGCGGAGAAGACCCAGCTCAACCTCGACCCCTACCAGGAGAGCCAGGTCGAGACCAAGACCAGGGCAGCCGACGAGGCGGTGGGCCTGCGCATGGGGGAGACCTACCACTGGTTGCTCGCCCCAACCCAGCCCGACCCCACCGGCGGGATCGCCTTCGACGCCATCCGGGTGGGTGGCACCGGCAGCCTCGCCACCCGGGCCTCGACCAAGCTCGTCGGCGACGGGCACCTGCACGTCAGCTACTCACCGGTGCTGCTGCGCCTGGAGCTCGACCGGGTGCCGCTGTGGCAGGGCGATCATGTGAGCGTTGCGCAGATCTGGGAGCACCTCGCCCGCTACGTCTACCTGCCCCGGTTGCGTGACCGGGACGTGCTCGTCCGAGCGGTGGCAGCCGGCCCGGACCAGCTGCTGTGGGAGACCGAGGGGTTCGCCCTGGCCGAGAGCTACGTCGAGGACAGCGGGCGGTACGTGGGCCTCGCTCTCGGCGGCCCGGCCGGCGGGACCGCACCGGCAGTCACCCCAGCCACCCTGGTGGTCAAGCCGGCCGCTGCCCTTTCCCAACGGCAAGCCGACGCCCCTGCGACGGAACGGCCGGCCGGCCCTACCTCCTCACCAGCGGCTTCGGGTGCTGGCCTCGTGACCCCGACATCCGAAGGCGCGTCGCCGCCGGGCGGGGGCGCCCCTGATCGCCGGCCCCGCCGGTTCCACGGGACTGCCCGGGTCGATCCCCAGCGAGTCAACCGGGACGTGGCCGCACTCGCCCAGGAGATCGTCGGGCACCTCACCGCCCTGGTCGATGCCCAGGTGGAGATCACCTTGGAGATCCATGCCACCAGCTCTGACGGCTTCACCGAGGACGTCGTGCGCACGGTCAACGAGAACGCCCGCGCCCTGCGACTGCCCTCCTACGGCTTCGAGGAGCGTTGACCAGGCCCGCCATTGGAGTGGACGACGTCCGCTCTCCTGGCCGAGGTGGGTGACGATTGCGGCGACGGTGCGCTGCCTCGGTGGCCACCTGCTGCATGCATCGCTGGTCCGCCTCTACGTGGGGCGAGGTCAGTGAGCAGCTGGCGGGTGAGCGGTTCGGGCTCGGCGTCGATGTCGGTCAGACGCAACTCGAGCAGCCGGTAGGTGCGGGCCACCGCGTCGGGCCGACCAGCGCTGGCCTGCAGGCGCATCACCTGGCGGTAGACCGCCTCGGCGTAGGGGTCCACGGTCACGGCCCGCTCGGCGACTGCAAGGGCGCGGGGCACATCCCCGCTGGTCTCGCGCAGCTCGGCCAGGTCGGTGAGCGCGTCGACGACCTGGCGGCGCAGCTGCTCTCGCAGCGCCTCGGCCCATTCGTAGCGGGCGTCTTCGGCCAGCTCCCCGCGGTAGGCGCCGACGGCTGCGGTCAGGGCCGTGGCGCGCGCGGGGTCGTCATCGGCGCAGCGTTCGGCTTCGCGCAGATGGGTCTGGAAGGACCACAGGTCGACTTCGACTAGGTCGGGGTCGATGCGGTAGTGCCCGACGGTGTGCTCGACGAACATCGCCTCGCCGAGCCCGGTCGCCTCGCGCAGCACCTTGCGTAGGTTGCCGACCGCGGTGTGGAACTGCTCGACGCCGCGACCGGCTGCGGCGTCGGGCCACACGGCGTCGACGGCGGCTTCGTCGGTCGCACCTTGGGGTCGGGTGGCGAGGTAGGCGATCAGCTCGCGGGCCTTGGTCCGTAGCCCGGTGTCGACCTCTGCGCCGCGGACGAGGATGCGCAGCGGGCCGAGCACGCGGACCTCGACGGGCCGGGCGAGGTTGGCCTGCTCGGGCGGCAGTTCGACTGGGTGTTCCGGTGAGGAGTCCTGACCGGGCTGGGTGTCGGCGGCCGGGTCGGGCCCCTGGGTGCTTCGGGCGGCGGCGAGCACGCCGGCGACCTCGGCGGCCTCGGCGCCGGTGAGGGTGCTCAAGCGAGCGCCGGCGAGCTCGGCCGCGCCTTGCCCGGATGCCTTCTCGACGGTCCCGTCGGCGGCGACGGCGAGGGTGAGCCCGCTCGCCCAGTCGCCGAGGAGAATCGCGCTGATGCCGAGACGCTCGCCGAGGGTCAATACGGCTGCCAAGCGCTGGGCGCTGGCCGGTGCCGGGGCGGGGGCGACCACGACAAGCGGCCCGAGTGGTTCTTCGGGGTGGGAGGCGGCCAGCGCGGCGAGGTCGTCGGTGTCGTGGGCGTCGAGAAGGCGGCTGCGATGGACGAGCTCCACCTCGAGGCGTGCCAGCGCGTCGGTGAGCTCCTCCGCGACGTCGACTCCGGGGGTGCCCCGGGGCAGCAGCGAGGCGGCTGTGCCGGTGGCGATCAGCTCGGCTCGGGCGCCGGCGTCGGATATGAGTGCGACGGCGAGCGCCCGGGCGGCGCCGTCGGCTCCGGGCCCGACCAAGCCGACCCCGGGCTGGGCGAGCAGGTCGAGGACCAACTCCGCGCCGGCCAGCACGCCGGCGTGGACGCGGCCGGGGCCGAGCTGGGATCGTGTCTGGGGCTCAGGGGCACCGGCTGGCGGGCCGACGGTGCTCCTTTGTTGGGCGTCGAGCAGGTCGAGGTGCGCGCGGCGCAGCCGGCGAACGGTCGGCCCGGCGAGGGGCTCGGTGGCGGTCAGGCCCGGGCGGGGCTTGCCCGGACGGTACCGGCGGCGATACTGCAGCCGTGCCACGGCAAGGGCAGCGCCGACGGCTGCGGCCAGGCCCAGGGCTACCGCGGAGCCCGATGGCAGCTCGACCATCGGCGCCGGGGCCGCACGGGCCGGTTCGGTCTCGGGCTTGTGGTGTGCGGGTGAAGATGGGCGGGCTTCGACTGGCGCAGACCGTGACGGCGGCCGTGGCGCTCCGGCGGGTGTGGCAGCTGGCAGCCTGCGGGGCGCCACGTGCGGGGCGCCGACTGCTGGCGCGCTCGGGCGGTTGGGCGCGGGCGGTGGTGAGGCCTGTGGGTGGGCCATCGCCCCGTTGGGCGGTGCGGCGGTGGGCGGTGCGGCGGTGGGTGTCGGTGCCGGGCCGTCGGTGGGGAGGACGAGCGTCCAGCCCGGCCAGATGTCGTTGGGGTCGGTGAGCGCTGCGCCGTCGGGTTGGGGGCGGCCGTCGTTGAGGGCGTAGATCTCCCGCCAGCGCAGCGGGTCGCCGAGTTTGGTGGCGGCGATCCCCCACAGGGTGTCGCCCCGGCGCACGACGTAGAGACGCCCGTTGCTGGTCGTCGCGGCCGATGCCGTGGTCAGCGCAGCGGGGACACCGTTGACTGAGGGCGAGGATGTCTGCGCGGCCGGTGGACCAGCGGTCGCCGTGGCGCTGACCGGCGGGTGGGCGGCGCTGAGCAGGACCGCGGATAGCGGCGCCGACGGGCCGGGCGGCCCGGGTCGCAGGCTGAACGAGACCGCGGTGAGGGCAACGGCGGCGACGAGGTGGCCGGCGAAGGGCTGCAGCGCTCCGGCGACTGGTAGGCGCGGGGAGGCGTGGCCACGGACCGCCGCGGCCGCCTCGATGGCCACCGCGGCAGCGAGGATCGCCCAACCGACCCACACCACGCACGCCAGCGCCTTGAGCAGCACGGTGTCGGAGATGGGCGAGGTGAGATCGGCTTGCAGCTGCGCCCAGCCGGGCATGGCATGCGGGAGCGGCCAGCCGATCCCGGCGACGAGGCCGGCGGGGACCCCGACGACGAGGACGGCAAGCACGACGAGGGCGCCGGCGCCGGCGGCGAGGCGGCGGAGGCGGGTCACGGCCCTGCGACCAGAACGCCGCGCTCCAGTCGGGCTACCCCGGTTCCGGTCACGGTCAGCTGGTTGATCCCGACCAGGTCGAGCAGCTGCATGCGCTGGGTCACCTGCACGGTGACGGTCACCTGGTTGCCGGCGACGCTGACCTGGCCGCTGCTCCCGGCGGCGGCCAGGTAGGCATCGGCGGCGGCTATTGCGGCGGCGGGGTCGACGACGACGGTGCCGGTGGCTCGGTAGGTGGTGGTGTCGAGGGCTTGAGCGCCGGCGCGGGCCGCGGCTTGGGCTTCGTCGATGGCTTGGACCTGGGCGGCGAGGGTGAGGCCGCCGTCGAGGACCAAGCCGGCGAAGGCGAACAGGGCGGCCAGGAAGATGACCACGAACGCGGTGACCTGCCCGGCCTCGTCGTCGCCGCGTCGCACCCGATTTTCGGGCTCGCGCTCGGAGCAGGGGGAGGGTCTCACTGGGCGGCCCGGTAGACGTCGAGGGGTTCGACGAAGCGGCTGGTGATGGTCTGGGTTCCCGGTAGGGCCAGCAGGGACAGTCCGGCGAGGCTGGCGGTGCACGAGACGCGCACGGCGACCCACCCGCCGGGGGCGAACGCGGCGGTGTCGGTGCTCACCGACAGCGGGGCACAGCTCAGGTGGTGGCCGGCGAGGGTGGCGGTGGCGAGTGAGCGTGCGAGGGCGGCGGCGGTGGTCGGGTCGCGGGCCATCGAGGCGGCCCGGGCTGCTTGGGCGGCGGCGGAGTCGACCTCCAGGCGGGCGCTGGCGAGCCGGCCGAGAGCGACCACGAAGACAAGAACCAAGATGAGCAGCGGGGTGAGCAGGACCAGCTCGACGGTCGCCCCGCCCCGCTCGTCGGCACGCCAGGGCCAGGCGCGTCGATGACGCTCGTCGGAGGATGTCATGGCGTCTGGCTGGCAGTTCGGAACGCTTCGACGGGGCCGGCCACCGTGGCGTGCACCCCGAGATGCCAGAACGGGATCACCGCTTCGACCTGCGCGGTCACATTCGCCTGGGCGACCGTGGCGTTGCGGGTGACGGCTACTTGGGGGTGGACGAGCAGGCCGTGGCCGAGCTGGGTGAGCACGCTGGCCGCCTCTGCCTGGCCGGACGCCACGCTTCCGCCTTGCAGGCGGGCTGCGGTCATGGCCTGGGTGGCGACGGCTTGGGCGACATGGGCGGCGTGCAGGTAGAGGGCGAACTGGATCACTAGGACTATGAGCAGCAACAGCAGCGGGGCGGCGATGACCAGCTCGGCGGTCGCCGCCCCCCGCTCGCTCTCACGCCGCCCATGGCGGGCGGTCGTCCCCCGGTCCCGGGAGTGCCGGCGATCGATGCGCACAGCGGCGTCACAGGGCGGCACGGCGTCACAGGGCGGCACGGTGTCAAAGGGCGGCACGGTGTCAGAGGGTGATGGAGTGGGCCTTGGCGATGATCAGGGTGACGAGGTAGCCGACGGCTGCCAGGGCGGCGGCGGCGAGCAGCGCGGTGACCAGGATGGTCTCGGTGGTGTAACCGGCCTCGTCGTGGCGGGCCTCGGCGAGACGGCCACGGATCACGCCGAGCAGGTGGCGGATCACGGCGAATGCTGCGGTGGGCATGGTGTTCCTCCCTTGTGGGTCATAGGGTTTTTGTGGGTCACAGGGTTCCGAAGACGTGGGCGAGGGCCGGGAAGGCAAGGAAGACCAAGAAGCCGGCGAAGAGCAGCACCACCGGCAGGCTCATGGCCTCGGTGGCGGCCTGGGCTTCGCCTTCGGCGTCGGTGAGGGCGTGGGCGCGCAGGCTGGCGGCTTTGGCGGCGAGGGACTCGCGGACCTTGGCGCCTTCGCTGCCGGCGAGGGACACCGACGCGGCCAGCTCGGAAAGCTCGGTGATGCCGAGCTCGTCGCCGAGACGGCCGAGCGGCCCCCAGGGGGCAACCCGGCCCAGGCGGGCGGCGTCGAGGGCTCGTCGGAGGGCGGCGAAGGACTCCCCGGCGCCGACCGCGGCAGCGTCGGACAGGGCGGAGTCGACCCCGCCGCCCGCGGCGAGGGCGATGACGACCAGGTCCAAGAAGGCGGACAGGGCGTGGCGGAAGTCGGCTCGGCGGCGGGTGGCCTGGGAGTGCAGGGCGAGGTCGGGGGCGAAGAACCCGCCGACGGCGAGCAGAATGGCCGCCCAGGCGGGGACCGCCCAGCCAACCTGCGCGCCGTCGAGGGCGAGCAGCCCGGCGGTGGCGGGCCCGAGGACCAGGCCGATCACCGCCAGCGCCGTCTTCTCGGCCAGGTGGGCTTGGGGGTCGCGGCCGATCACCGCCAGGTCGGCGCGCACACCCCCAGGCAGGAGGCGCCGGCCGCCGAGCGGGGCGGCGAGGGGTCGGCCGAGGCGGACCAGCGCGCTGTCGGTGCCGGTGGGGACGACCAGAGGCTGCGGCGGGGCGACCCGGCGGAGCGCGGCGAGCGAGTCGGCCAGGGACGGCCGGGGCGGGCGCAGCCCGGTGGCCACCGCCAGCAGCCCGGCTCCGAAGCCGGCCCCCCAGACCAGGGCCACGATCACGGCGCGTCCCCTGCGCCAGGCGAGTCGACAGGGACGGCAAGCAGCCTTGCGGTCGGTTCGGGCCTGGCCATGCGGGCCAGCCACCCGAACGCTGCGGTGAAGATGGCGCCGACGCCGGCGAGGACCAGCTGGCCGAGCGCCGAGTCATACGGGGCGAGGTAGCCGCTGTCGAGTAGGGCGAGCCCGGCGGCCATGGCCAGGGTGGCGCCGATCACGACCCGGACGCTGGTGCGGGTGCGGGCCCGGCCGGCTTGGACCCGGAGGCGCATCCCGGCATGCTCCCTGGCCGCGGCAGCCAGCGAGCCGAGCAGCTCGCCGAGGCGCCGCGCCCGGTGCTCCACGGCGAGGAGCAGAGCGGCGACGACCAGATCGGCGGTGGGGTCGGCCAGCTCGTCGGCGAAGGCCCGTAAGGCGGGGGCCAGACGGTCGTGCTCGGCCCGGGCGGCCAGGTGGGCGACCTCGGCGCGGATCGCAAGCGGGGCGACCGGGGCGGTGGCGGAGATCGCCTGCTCCAGTCCGGCCGCGCCGGCGAGGGTGTCGCGCAGCATCTCGGTCCAGGTGGCGACCGCCTCGATGCGCGCCGTCGAGGCCGCCTCGGCACCCCGGCCGGCCCACAGCGCCGGGGTGGCCCAGCCGGCCAGGCCGCCCAGGATGGCGCCGACGGGCCAGCGGGTCACCGCCCCGACGACCACAGCCGCGCTCAGCGCACCGGCGAGGCGCGCACCGAGGTGCTCCACCCGCGGCCGCCAACGCCTCGGGGCGGCCACGGTGGCCGCTGTGTCGGCGTCTGCGCCGCGCAGGCCGGCCGCCACGACCATCAGGCCGAGGCCGACTCCGGCGCCGAGCACGGCGGCGAGGGCGGTCACCGATCCCACCACCCGCCGGGGCGTTCCAGCAGGCCCGGGTCGAACCCGGCGGCGACGAGCGCCTCGGTGGTCTCCGCCCGCAGCGGGGCGCCGGGGACCGCCCGGTTGTCGGGGCCGGGGCGGAACACCTCGTTGGAGACGACCATCGGCCCCTCGGCGTCGACGACCTCTCGCACCGAGGTCACCACCCGGCGCCCGGTCGCATCCGCGCCCAGGTGGACGACGAGGTCGACGGCGGTGGCGACCAGCAGGGCGGTGGCCTCCATGGACAGGTGCTCGGGGGCCTGGATGGCGTACGCGGCGAGCTTGGGAAACGCCGCCCCCGACGAGGAGGCGTGCAAGGTGGCCATCGACCCGTCGTTGCCCTGGCTCATGGCGTTGCACATCGGCACCACCTCGGCGCCGCGGATCTCGCCGACGAGCACCCGGTCAGGCGACATGCGCAGCGCCCAGCGGACCAGCTCGGCCTGGGTGATCTCCCCCTCGCCCTCCACGTTCGGCTCCCGGGCCTCCAAGGCGACCACGTCGGGGTGGGCGTCGACATCGGCGTCCAAGGCGAGCTCGAGGGAGTCCTCGATGGTCACCAGCCGCTCTGCCGGCGCTATCTCGGCGCACAGGGCGCGAAGCGTGGTGGTCTTGCCCGACCCGGTGCCCCCGACGACCAGGATGTTCTTGCGGGCTCGTACCGCGGCGCCGAGCATCTCGCGCAGTACCAGGTCGAGGGTGCCGAGGCCGACCAGGTCGTCGCAGGTGAGCTTGGCGAACCGGTGCCGGCGGATCGACACCGCGGGGCGGCCGGTGACGGCCATCACCGCGAACAGCCGGGACCCGTCCGGCAGTTGCAGGGACAGCCGCGGGCAGCCCAGGTCGAAGCGCCGCTCCCCCAACCCGGCGCGGGCGGCGAGGGTGCGGACCAGGTCGACCAGCTCGGTGTCGGACTCCGCCACCGCGCCGACGCGCTCGCGCTGGCCGTCCGCGTAGCGGACGAAGACCCGGTCCGCGCCGTTGACGTTGATGTTCTCGATCGAGTCGTCGTCCAGCAGCGGCTGGAGGCCGGCCAGGGCGAACACCGCGTCCATCGCCGCCTTGGCCACCGCCTGCTCCTGTGCCGGGGAGAGGACCTGGTCGCCTCGGGCGAGGGCGTCGGTGGCGGCCCGGTCGAGCACCTCTGCGATCAGCGCCCGACCGTACGCACGCTGGTCCTCGTCGCCGAGGCGCGGCCTTCCGGCGTCCTCATCGGCGCGGGCTCTGACGGTGATCGCCTCGGTCACCTCGGCCCGGCAGCGGGCCACCAGCGCCCGCTCGGCCGGTGTCATCGCCTACCTGCCCGGGCCGGCGCCGAAGCAGCCTCGGTGGCGTGTCTCCTGGTGGCATCAGCGTCGCCGGCATCCTCGCCCGGCCAGCTCGACGGCTCTCCCGTGCTCGGCGGGGCACCAGCGCTGAGCCGGGCGCAGATCGCTTCGGCGAGGCTGCGCGCTCCGCGCAGCAACGCCAGACGCCCGAGCGCCCGGGGGTTGGCTGCCCCGCCGGCGAGGAGGGCGGCGCCGCCGGGGTCGTCGGCCAGCACGCCGAGCACCTCGACCTCCAACGCCTCGGCGACCTCGGCGCGCGGGTAGGCCCCGGCGCCGACCAGCACCACGCCGAGCTGGGCGGCTGCTGGGCGCAGGGCCTCGACCCGGGCGGCGAGGTGGTGCAACTCGGCGAGCACCGGACGGGCGCACACGACCAGCAGCTCGCAGCTGGCAACCAGGCCCAGGGTGGCCGAGCGCGGGTCGAGGCGGCCGGCGTCGACGAGCACGTCACCGTCGACGTCGCAGAGCACGGCGCCGGTGGGTCCGAGCATGCCGAGCGCAGCCTGGGTCTGCTCAGCCGACGCCGGGGCGACCAGCACGGCCAGCCCGCCGGGCAGGTGCTGGACGTGGCGGGCGGCGAGGGCGCGGGTGGGCTGGTTGCGGGCGGCGGCGGCCAGGGTGAGCAGGCTCGGCTCGGCGGCCAGCCCGTAGCGGGCGGCGAGGTCCCCGCCGGCCGGGTCGGCCTCCACCAAGGTCACCTGGCGGCCCGCCGGCCACGCCGCGCCGAGCGCCACCGCGGTGGTGGTCACCCCCGGCGAGGCCTTCACCGAGGCCAGCGCCACCGCGCTCACGACCCTGCCCCCGACGACCCTGCCCCCGACGACACTGCCCCTGACGACGCTGTCCCCGACATGGGGACGACGACCAGGCTGGCCTGGCCGCCGCCCGCGGCGTCGGCCAGGGCGGGGGCGTCGGCGAGGCGCACCTGGAGGCTGACCACGGTGTCGGTGCCCCCGTTGGCCCCAGGCGCCTGCACGCCGACCACCACCGCCGGGGTCGGCCCGAGCGGAACGATCCCACCCGTCGAGCCGGTCCCGGCACCCGAACCGGCACCTGTGGCGGTGGCGGGCGCGGTGACGACCAGGACGTGGTCGCCGGCGGCAACATCGGGCGGGAAGCCACCCGGTTTGAGCGCCACCGCCACCTCGGCCTGCCCGGCCGGCAGAGCCACCGGCGGCCCGAGATCCGCTGGGCTGAGCAGGCTGCCGGCGACAAGCGGCACCGCTGCGGCGCGCCCGACCACGCTGGCCTTCTCGCCTGCGGGCAGCGTCGCGACCCCCGGCGCGGAGACCTGGACCACGCCCAGGTCGGCGACGGTGATCACCCCGCCGGCGGGCAACGAGGAGCGCAGCTCGAGCACCCCGGCGCGCCCACCGACTTGTATCGAGGTGGCGGCGAAACCCAAGGCGCAGCCGACCACCACCACGATCCCGATCCCCACCCGGGGCCACTGGCGGCGCCGTCTCGCCCCTCCCAGGCGCAACGCCCCATCCGGCCCTCCCGTAGTGGTGGCGGCCGGCGCCTCCTTGGTGCCGTTGGTGGAGGTGGGTGGCGAAAAGGTGGGCAACGCTGGGGCTCCTTTCGATGCACTCGGCCGGATCGGCTCAGCCGGCCTGGCCGGGGGTGGTGTTGATCGCCTGCGCCTCGGCCACCGCCACCGACACCGCCGCCGGCGGCCCCGCGATGCGCCCGAGGCTTCCGCCCCCCGGCGCGCCATGCGCGGACCAGGTGACCTGCCAGTACACAGTGGCGCTGACCGGGAAGGTCCCCCCGGGCGCCCCGGCCGAGCTTCGGGTCCAGGTGTAGGAGCACGAGGTGCGCTGGGCGGCTGCGGGCGTGCCCGGCTGGTAGGCGGTGCCCGCCCCGGTACAGGTCACCTGGTGGCCGGCCAGGTCCCAGACCACCTCGGTCGGCGCCGCCCTCACCGTCGCCGACACCGGGCCGGCGCTCGCGCTGGCCGAGCGGGGCTGCCAGCCGGTCACCCACAGCCAGCTCGCCAGGCCGACCAGCTGGTCGGCGCTGGTCGGGGGGGCCATGTGGATCGACAGCGCCCCCAGCCCGAGATGCGACACGGCCTGGCGGGCCAACACCACCGGGTTCACCGCCGGCGCGGCCGGGGCGGCGGGCTTTCCGGCAGCCGGCGTCGGCACCCAGATCGGCGGCATCGGGTTGATCACCCCCGGCCCGGCGCAGATCGGGAACACCCACTGGCCGCCGCCGGGGCCGCCCGGGCCGAGCAAGCTCAACGTGACCGGCGGAGCCAGCTGGTAGCGGCAGCCGTAGGGGGCGTTCGGGTTCACCGGGCCACCACCGCTGCCACCACCTCCGCTGGTGTGGTCCATCACCGTGGCGGCCTGCCCGGCCAGCGGGGAGGAGGGCGGCAGCCACGCCTGGTAGCCGGCGCTGACGGTCACACCACCCGAACCGGTGGTAGCCGAGGTGGTGGTGTTCTGTCCCTCGGTCCCCGACGCCCAGGCAGGACCGGCCCATCCGAGGATGCAAAGGGCTGCGGCGAGCAGAGCAAGGACCGCTTTCAGTATCCCGGTGGGCATGATCCCTCCGTCACGTGCTGCTGGGCGACCTTCCAGATCCCCGGCGATACCTGTGCAAGCGTCGAGCGGATCCCGACGTGCTCCGGTGGGGTGACCGGGGGGACGGGCTTACCGGTCTTGGCGTAGATCAGCTCCGAGGCGTCATAGGCGCAGTCCAACACGACGGCCTGGTTGCCGTTGATGGAGGCGACGTGGGGGTGCAGGGTGACCGGGCCGCGCCCCACGATGCCCTGTGCTTGGTCGGCGAGGAGGAAGCGGCGCACCGACTGCAGCTGCGCGCCGGTCATGGTCGCCGCCAGCGCGGGCAGGGCGGCATCTGCGGTGTGCTCGGCGGTCTCGAACGCGGCCTGTTCCGCCCGGTAGGCGGCGAGCACGCCCGCGGCCTGGGCGCTGATGGTGGTGGCGGGCGTCGCCGTCGTCGCCGCCGTCGTCGTCGAGGGCGCCGTAGACGGCGACGTGGCGGTGCTCGGGTGGCTGCCGCCGCCGCAGCCGGCTAGCGCGACGGCGAGCGCCCCGACGCCCGCTACCGTCACGGCCGTTCTTGTGGGTGTCGCCCCGCCACAAGCCGGCCCGCTCCGACCTGGGGCCGGCCGACACCGCCTGCGCTCGCCGGGGCGCTCCGCCCGCTTGACTGCGGTCCGGGCCTTGTCGATCAACACGGTGAACACAGCGTGAGCCATGCGCCCAGGCTTGCCAACCACCCAGGTTGCAGCAAGGGGCAACCGCAGTAGCGCTCAGGTGCGACTCAGATCACACAACCCTCCCAGCCCTCGTCCCTCTGCAGCGCTCGGCGCCAGAACCGTTGGTGGTCAGCTGCCGTCCCATCCCTCGGCCCGCAGCGCCTCGGGGTCGACCAGCACGACCCCATGGCGGGTCTGTTCGACCAGGCCGTCGGTGTGCAGCTTTGCCAGGACCTTCCCGATCGTCTGGCGGACCGAGCCGACGGCGTCGGCCAGCTGCTGGTGGGTGACGGGGGCGAGCAGTTCCCCCGCGTGGCCTCCGGCCTCGACGTGGTCGGCCTGTTGCTCGGCGGCGAGGTCGAGCAGGTGGCGGGCGACTCGGCTGCGGAGGTCGCCGAAGGTGGCGCCGCGCACCTCGACGATCACCCGGTAGAGCCGGTCGAGCAGCTGACGGGCCAACGCCAGGGCCAGGGTCGGCTGGGAGGCGGCCACGTCGCGCATCGACGACAGCCCGAAGCGCCACAGACGCGTGTCGGTGAACGCCTGGGCCGACACCTGGCTCGGCCCGTCGATGATCCCGGCAACGCCGATCAGCTCTCCGGAGCGTGCGTAGGCGAGGTTGACCTCCCGGCCCTCGGGGGTGGTGATGAACAGCCGCACCATCCCCGAGACCACCAAAGCCGGTCTCGGCTGGTCGCCGGCGCGGTAGAGGACCCGCCCGGCGGGCACCTCGGCGCGCACTGCGTCCAACCTCAGGCGAGCCATCACCGCAGCGGGCAGCGTCGCCAGCTCGCTTGCTTGGAGTGCCGCGTCGAGCGCCAGGTCGAACTCGTCGTCGGCGCCAAGCCCGTCCGTGCCGGCGGTGCTCACCGCTGACAAGCCCCCAGGCGCGACCGGTGGTCGCAGCTGGCGGCGGCCCGGCTGTTAGCCGGGGTCTGGGGTGCGCCCATCGGCAAGTCGGCTGGTCGAGGGCAAGCCACCTTCACGTCCTTCGGGTCAGGGGCGACTGTGGAGAGGCTTCGCCTCTATCGGTATCGGCGGCTCGGGCGGCGACTTGACCCAGCGGCGTGGCCCCTCGCGCACCCCACGTCCGGTCGGGCAGGTCCGCCGGCCAGCCGGGGAGCCGGAGGTCTGCTCAGCCGTGCATGGCGGCGTCGAGGTAGGCGAGCATGGCCGCCCCCGCACCGGAGGCTCCGGGCGGGTAGAAGCCGATCTCGAGGTGCGGGCCGGTGGAGATCCCCACGATCCCGGCGCCGACCTCGCTGATCGCCTCGCCGGCGGCGACATGGGCGCCGACGCCGACCAGGTCGGGCCCGGCGTGGCCGTAGTAGACGGCCCGCCCGGCGAGAGGCCCGGCGGTGACGGCTAGGACCGGGGTGTTCGGCCCGAAGCCGGCGACGCCCTCGGCGACGATCACCCCCGGGCCGATCGCGTACAGGGGGGTACCTGCGGGGGCGGCGTAGTCGACGCCCTGGTCGACGCTGGGGTGCACCAGGTAGCGGGCCGGCAGGGGCAGCGGCGCCGCCACAGG
Source organism: Actinomycetes bacterium (assembly GCA_021791675.1). GTDB lineage: Bacteria > Actinomycetota > Acidimicrobiia > Acidimicrobiales > JAKAOS01 > JAJYWE01. Next base: position 38,358 of record JAJYWE010000004.1, read on the forward strand.
TCCGGCCGACGGGGCCGCCTGGGCGTAGCTGGCAGCGAGGGCCATCACCTTGCGGACATACCAGCCGGCATGGTTGTAGCCCCACACCGCCCGGGGTATGTCCGCGCCTCCCCGGGCGCCGTTGGCGCAGAGGTCCCGCGCCGCGGCGTAGATGGCGTCGGCCGGGTCGTACGGGTTGGGCGGGTTGGCCCCACCGGGGGGGACAGGCTCGTCATATTGGGCGAAGGTCGAGGGCATGAACTGCATCGGCCCGAGCGCCCCGGCGACCGACGGCCCCTCGTTCCGGCCGTTACCGGACTCGACGGTGCCGATCGCGGCGAGCACCGACCACGGCAGCCCGGGGCAGGTGGTGGCGGCTTGTTGGTAGAGGGCGAGGTAGCTGGCGGGGATCGCCGCGACCGCAGAGGCGCTGGGCGGCGGCGAGGCGCTGGGCGCCGGCGAGGTGCCACCGCCGATCCCGCCCCCACCGGTCAGGGCGCCGAGGGCGGCGGCGGAGGCGCCGGCGAGCAGCCCGACGACAAGGACCAAGCCGGCCACGGCGGCCGCGGCGAGGGTGGCGACACCAGGCCGTTCGGTCACGGCCGCCCATCGGAGGGCAGTCCCGGCCCTGGCAAGAACCCAGGCGGCCGGTCGCGGGGAATGGCGAGCTGGGCGAGGCGCAGCCGCGGCCCTCGGCTCTCCGCGGGCAGCCACACCGGGCCCGCCGGCGATGCGGCGCCGGTGGGGGCGGCGGTGGCGACGGGCACCGGCGGCCGGCCGAGCGCTCGGCGCAGGCTCGTCTCTCGTGCCGGGGTGGGCGCCCAGATCAGCATCGGGGTGGCGATCCTGGTGGCCGCGGCGAGCTCGGCGTAGCCGGCGAGCTTGGCCTCGACCCGGGTGGTGGTCTCGGTCCCCCGGTCGTACTCCAAGAAGAAGTCGACCTCGCTGTCGCCTTCGGCCCAGCGGCCGTAGCCGTCGGGGCGGACCACGCCACCCCATTGGGCGGCGCAGCGCCGCTCCGCCCACCACTCGACCAGCGCCGCGCCGGGGATGCGCCGGGCGGCGCCCGCCAGGGCGGCGAAGAAGCCGTTCACCCCGACGAGATGCGCCAGGAGGGGGCTGTGCGCCAGGGCGAGGGCCCGCTCGCGGCGGAAGCCGAGCTCGGAGGGTTCGACGCCGCGGGCGGCGGCGACGACCGCGGCGCCCATCTCATCGAGCACGTAGTGGAACGGTGCCGACCCGGCCGGGCGCTGCGGGCGGAAGCGGTCGAGCACTCGCAGCCGGTGCAGGATCACCAGGCGATGGCGTGCAGCTCCCTCGGAGTCGAAGCCGAGCTGGGCTATCTGGGCGGTGGTGAGCACCTGGTGGTCGAACAGCAGAGCGGCTATCCGCCGGTCCCTGTCGGTCAACCGTGAGGAGAGCATCCCGAGCAGATCGGCCGATGCCCGCACCCGAGGCGCAGACCCGGCCAACAGCGAAGCGGAAGAAGTCACCTATCCCCCCTGGAGTCGGGGGAGGCACCGGTAGGGCCTCCGGCGCCGCCACCGGCGTGTTCACGGCCCCCTGGCCCTACCGCTCTCAGGCGGTAGGGGGACTGGTAAGCCGACTGGGAGGGGGACTGGCAGGCCGACCGGCGCCGGGTGTCTTCCCGGTCGGGGCGGCGGCGGGGATCGCCGTGACCCGTGCGCCGACCGACGACCTCGGCGCGCCGTTGCTCGGCGCTGCGCCCGTAGGCGGCCCGGGCGCCACGGCGGGCCTCCTCGGCCCGGCCGGGGACCGGCGGTGGGGCCGGGCGGGTGCGCAGCGTGAAGGCGGGGGTCTCCGCGCCGGCGACGACGAGGCGGGCCGCGGCGACATAGGCGCCGAGATGCGCGAGGTCGTGCTCGGACAGCTCGGGGGCGGTGTGGCGGGCGAGGACGTGGGCGTCCTCGGGGGAACAGGAGAAGAACACCTTGTTGCGGGCATTCGCCGAGACCGCCTCGCGCAGGTCGCGGGGCAGCTGGGCGAGGTGCTGGTGGGCGAGGGTGAGGCAGAGGTGGTAGCCGCGGGCCTCGGCGAGCATCTCGTCGTAGGAGCGGGGCAGGGTCAAGAAGTTCTGTGCCTCGTCGATGTAGAGCGCGGCGTCGACGCGGGTGGCCCGCCCGGAGCGGGCGCGGGCGGTGGCGGCCTGCCACACCTTGGCGACCACGAAGCTGCCGATGAGCCGGGCGGCGTCGTCGCCGAGGATGCCTTTGGGCACCCGGACCAGGCACACCCCGCCGTCGAGGACGGCGCCCATGTCGAAGCTGGAGGCGGCAACCCCGACGAGGTTTCGGGCGAAGTCGCGCAGCAGGAACGCCCGGAGCTTGTTCATGACCGGGCCGATCACCTGGGAGCGGCTGGCCTCGCTCATCGCCTCGTACCAGCTCCAGAACCCGCCGAGGCCGACCGGGTCGGCGATGCCCGCGAGGTAGGGGCGGCGGAACGCCTCGTCGGAGAGCAGCCGGGGCACGTCGGCGAGGGTGGGAGCCGGGCCGCCCCGGGCGTGGTGGTTGACCAGGGTGAGGCAGGCGGCGCGCAGCACGTCGTCGGTTCTCGGCCCCCAGAACCGCTCGAAGATGGAGCGGAAGATGCCGACCAGGTTGTCCACGGCGAGGTCGCGTTCGGGGCCGTCGAGCACGTTGAGCGAGGGTGGGGCTGCGGTCTCGTCGGGGTCGATGAGCACCGGGGTCACGTGCGTCGGCAGCCGGTCGAGCAGGTCGACCACGAGGTCGCCTTTGGGGTCGATGACCACCACCCCGCGCCGGGCGTCGATGTCGCCGAGGACCAGGTTGGTGAGAAGCGTCGATTTGCCCGACCCGGTGGCTCCGAGGAGGTGGAGGTGGTAGCGGGCGTCGGCCGGGGCGAGGGCGACCGGGCGGGCTGGTCCGGCCTCGGCGTCGCCGAGCACCTTCCCCGCGGCTGGGATGGCCGGGGGCGGGGCGACCGAGCGGGCTCCGGCGCGGGCCAGGCCCGGGACGACGACATCGGAGGGCAGGTGGGCGATAGCGGCGAGCTCGGGCACCGAGTACAGGTCCCCGTGACCCAGCTTGCGCGCCGCGAGCACCCGGGCGGGGTGGCGCAGGCGGTGGCGGGCGAGGCGGTTGCGGCCGCTGAACAGCGCGAACGCCGAGGCCAAGGCGTGGGCCCGGCCGCGCAGGCGAGGGCGTGCGGACCGGCGCGGGTCGGTGGTGGCGACCGCGTAGCGGACCGCCACCTCCCACGACGGCGAGGCGGCCTTTTCGAGGATGGCTCGGATGTCGCCGGTGACGGCCGGGTCGGCGGACCGCGGCGCCGGGGTGGCCGGGCCGGGGGTGACCAGATCGAGGGCTCGGGCGAGGCGGCTGACCGGCCGCCCGGAGCGCAGCGCCGCGGCGGCGCGGTGCGCCCGGGACAGGCGCCGTCCGGTGACCGGCCGGGCCAGGACCTGCACAGCTGCGGCCTCCCCTGTTGCGAGGTCGGCGGCCGCGGCGAGCAGCGCTCGCAGCGGGTCGGCGGGATGCTCGCTGCGAAGCGGGAACCACTCGGCGTGAGCGAGGCGCAGGCTCCCGCCTGTGGCCTGGGCGCCGAGGGGAATCGGCGGACCCGGCTCGACGACGGCGGTGCGCGCTGCGGGCCAGGCGGCCTCGAGGGCCCGTTCGACCAGGCCGGGCGGCACCGCCCCGGGCACCCAGATGCCAACCTGCAAGCCGGCGGCCGACCAGCACAGCTCGAAGGCCAGGTGCGGCTGTCCGTCGAGCAGGCGCCGCCAGGCAGGGCGGAGGAGGGCGACGAGGTTCGACCAGAACGCCTCCGCGCCGCCCGCGTCGACCTCAGGCGGGCAGGCCACCACGACCAGGCGGGCGCCGACGGCCTGGAGCCGGGCGTGGCGGTAGGCGAGGGCCAGCCGGGCGGCGACGGCAACGACTGCCAGGGCGGCGACGACCGGCCCGACGTGGGCGGCGGTGGTGGTGACCCAGTGGGTGAGGTGGGCCAGCACGGCGTGGGTGGTGGCGCCGGGGCGGAGCAGGAACCGGGCGAGCGGGCCGAGGCCAGGTGGGGGCGGGACGAGCGGCGGGCTGGCGGCAGGAGTCATCGATCTCCTCCTTGGAGCGAGGTGGGCGTAGGAATGCGCTGGCCGACTGAACGGCGGCTCAGCCGACGGGGTCAGCCAGCTCGGCCGGGTCGCTGGTGACCGCCTGATGCTCGGCGGGGCTGGCGAGGGCCGCGAAAGTGGTGCGCTCGGCGCCTGAGGCGAGGATCCCGCTTCCGACGGGGGCGGCGAGCAGGAACGCCCGCTCCCCGGCGGAGAGGGCGAACGCGTCGCCGACGGCGTCGATGGCCTGGGGGGCTTGGCGGAGCAGGATCTGGGTGGCGGCGTTGGCCACCACCGCCTGGCCGAGGTCGCTGCCGAGCAGATCGGCGGCGTCTTGGGTGACCACGGTGAGCCCGCACCAGTGCTTGCGGGCCGATTTGGCCAGGCGGTGCAGGAACGCGGCGCCGGCCGGGTCGGCCATGATCAGCCACGCCTCGTCGACGATCACCAGGCGGCGCCTCCGCGCCGCCTGGTTGGTCACGGCACGCCAGATGTTGTCGACGGCGAGCAGGGTGCCAGCGGCTTTGAGCTCGTCGGGCAGGGCGGCGAGGGAGAACACCATCAGGTGCCCGGCGGCGGCGGTGGTGGTCGGCCCGTCGAAGAGGCCCTTGTGGCTTCCCGTGACGAAAGGGGCCAGCCGGGCGGCGAGCGCCCGGGCGGCCGGGTCGTCCTCGTCGTCGGCAAGCGCCCCGGCGACGTGGACGAGGGTCGGGGCGGGGCGGGCGAAGGTGCGCGGGTCGGAGCTGATCCCGGCGCCGTGGTAAGCGGCGAGCACCCCACGGTCGAGCGCGGCGCGCGCCGCGGGGTCGAGCGCCTCGCCGAGCAATACCGGGATGAGGGTGTGGGCGAACAGCGCCCGGCGCACCAGCGCCTCGGCGCCATCCGCGGGGTCGAGGTCGAAGGGGTTGACCCGGACCCCCGCCGCTCCCAACCGAAGGTGGGTGCCGCCGACCGTGTGGGCGAGGCGGGCGTACTCGTCCTCGGGGTCGATCACCGCCACCTCGATGCCTGCATACAGGCTGCGCAGCGCTTCGAGCTTGGCGAGGTAGGACTTGCCCGCCCCCGAGCGGGCCAGGATCACCGAGTTGTAGTTCGGTTGGGCGAAGCGGTCCCAGCACACCAGAGCGCCGCCCCGCCCGGCTCGCCCGTAGAGCACGCCGGTCCCGGTGCCGGCACCGGGTAGGTCGGCGGTGGCGAAGGGGAACGCCGCGGCGAGCGCTGCGGTGTCGAGGCTGCGAGCCAGCCCGAGGTTGTCGAGCCCGACGGGCAGGGTGGAAACCCAGCCCTGCAGCTGACGCCAGGTGACGGGCTGGGCGTCGAGAAGCAGCGAGGCGCACAGGGCCCGCACCCGGGAAACCTCGGCGCCGAGCGCTGCTTCGCTCCCGGCGTGCACGGCCAGGTAGAGCCCGACGCGGAACAGCCGGCCCTCCCCCCGGGCCAGGCGGGCGGCGAGATCCGCGGCGTCTTCGGCGGCGACGTCGACGTCGGGGTCGGCGAGGCGCTCCTTGCTGGCGGTCATCCGCCGGGCCGACTCCAGCCGAGCCCGCTGGCGGCGCAGCCGATCGGCGGCCACCACAGCGGGGACGGGGTCGATGTGCAGTGCCACGTCGAGACGCCCGGGGTGGGTGAGCAGCGGGTCGAGCCAGCCGGCGGCGACCTCGCGGGGGTAGCCGGTGACCGCCAGCGTGGCCGCGTAGCCGTCGCCGAGTCGCAGCCGGCGGGCCCCGACCTCCACCGCGTCGGGGCCGACCAGGCCGCCCGGCGACGCGTCGGCGCTGACCCCGGCTTTGCGCAACAGACGGACGACGGCTTTGGTCATGCCATCCTCCCGGTGATGGTCTGGCCCGGCGCGCACAGCCCGGACGGTCGGGTCTCGCCGTTGGGGTCGGCGGCGCGTGCCAGCACGTCCGCCGCCTCGGCGGGGTCGAGGACGGTGACGGTCACCCCCGCACCGGTGAGTGCGACGGCGCCCTCGGCTGCTCGGCGGGCGAGGCGTTCGGCGGCGCCGGCCGGGACCGGGTCGCGGAAGACCACCAGCACCTGACGGGACAGGGCCCCCTCGGCGGCGAGGCCGGCGAGGAAGCTGGCGTGCTCGCGCGCCGCGGTCTCCAGCGCCGGGTGAGGCAGCCCGCCGGCAGCGTCCTCCAAGGCGGCGACGTCGGCGGTGAGGTCGACCGGCTCGGCGCGCACCACGATCTGGGTGGGACCGCTCAGGCTGTTGAGCCACCGGGCGAACGCCCCGACCAGGGCGATCTGCTCGGCGGGGGTGCGCAGCGCGAAGGTGACCGCCGAGGCCCGGCAGACCAGCGCCGCGCCGTCTTCGCCGAGGTCGACCAGTCCGCGAGCATCCACCGCAGGCAAACCGAGCGGCGCCGGCACCGGGACCGGGGTGCGCGCTCGGGCCCACGCTGGCGGCGGCGGGACCGGCCCCGCCGCGGGTACCAGCCGGTGCGGGGTGGCGGCGTGGCGCAGGGCGGTGAGCACCCAGCGGTCGGCGGGTAGACCGTCTCGGCGGCCCAGGGCCAGCGCCCCGGCGGCCAGGGCCCCCGGCACCGCCAGGGCGGCGAAGATCGCCGGCGGCAGCACCCGCCGGGTGGCGACATAGCCCGCCCAGATCGCCAGCGCGGCGACGGCCAAGATGGCGAGCTGGTGGGCGGTCAGCCCGGCCAGGACGGTGTCGGGCCGGTCGACGTCCGCGGGTATCCGAACTCGGGTCTCGGAGCTCGGGTCGGTGCTCACAGTGCGACCATCCCGGCGCGGACCGCCTTGTAGACCACGGCGGTCTTGACCGTGTGGGCGAGCGAGGACCCTCGGTGCCCGGTGCCGGCGAAGGCGAGGCGCATCCCCCAGGCGGCGATGCGCACCAGCACCCACAGCAGCGTGGCGGCCAGGACCACGTCGACCAGCCCCCCGGTGGTCGACAGGCCGAGGGCGGCGTGCCCGCCGGTGGCGAGGAACACCCGCAGCGTAGAGACGAGCACCAGGGACTGGGCGACCTGCACCCCCAAGGCCGCGGCCAGGCCCCTCCACCACAGCCGGGCCAGGCCCTCGGTCTGGGGCAGGGCGTGGCAGGCGAGCAGGATCGGTGCGGCGACCACCAGCAGGATCACCAGCGCCACCCGGATGACGTAGACCGCCAGGAGGACCACGGCGAGGATCGCGGTGACCAGGCCGAGCAGCACCAGGAACATCCCCCCGTTGCCGAGCGGGCTGAGCACCAGCTTGGACAGCACCCCCGCCGCGTCGGTCGGGTTGACCCCACCACCGACGAACGCGCCAGAGAACGCGTCGGCGAGGTGGATCGCCACCCCGGCGACCGCCAGGCTGGCATTGACGGCGATCACCCCGACCACCAGACGGGGGACGATCTCCTTGAACCCATACCGGGTCTGGAGGGTCTCGTGGCTCATCACCACTGCCCCGCCCACCAAAGCCAGGAGCACGAAGAACCCATCCGCGATCCCGAGGGTCACCCGCCACAGCTGAGCCACCCGGCCGATCCCGGTCACCGCCGGGGTGGCCAGCACCGTGCGGCCGAGCAGCGAGAGCACCGGGTTGAGCGCCGAGGTGACCAGGCCGCGGAACCAGCCGTCGATCGCGGCGGTGATGTGGCAGGAGACGCCGAAGAACCCGCACCCGCCGCTGCCGCCGCTGGCGGTGGTACCGGTCGAGGAGACCGGAGCAGTCGGGGTAGTGACCGGGCCGAGCGACGGGCCGAGAAGGATCCCAGGGGGGGCGGTGCTGGGCGGCGCGGTGGTCGCGCCCGCAGCCGGTGCGGGCACGCCCGCCGCCGGATGGGGCGACGGCGTGGTGGCGGCGGCTGGTGCGGCGAACAGCGCGCTCAAGGCGAGGCCGGCGGCCACGACGAGCACGGCGACCCCGGCGCGGGCCGGGAGGTGATGATGGCGGGGCGGGGTCATCAGCCGACCACCGAGGTGAGGATCGACACCAGCAGCGGCGCCAGCGCGGCAAGGGCGTAGCCGATCGCCGCGGACTTCAGCGCCGTCTTGGCCCGCTCCACCTGCACCGGGTCGCCGCCGGCAGTGAGGTAGCGCAGCCCGCCGATGGTCAAGAACAGCGTGGCGACCGCGGCGAGCAGGCCGACCAGCCAGTTTCGCAGCGCGTCGATCACCCCGGTCAGGCTCGGTGGACCGGCGACAGCGAGGAAGCCGTGGCCGGTGGCCGCCGCGGCCGGGGCGGCCAAGACCAAGACCGCCAAGCCGGCCGCGCCCACGCTGGCGGCCAGCACGCTGAGGGCCCGTCGTATCAGCTTCTTTCGGGTCGGTGTCTTTCGAGTCGGTGTGTTTCGGGTCTCGGCTGGTGGGGTCATGGGTTGCACCTCTGCTCGGCGGAAGGGACGGCAGGCCCGGTGCCGGGGACGGGGGCCGGCCGGCGACGGGCGACACCTCCTCGGGTGGCTCGCTTCGATAGGTGCGTCGGCGCAAACGACGACCCGCCGGCCGGGTCCCCGTCCCCGGTGGACCCGCACTCCTCCAATCCGCGTTTTGGCGCCAAACGCGACACCTCCATTTCGAGATTTCTTTGCGCCAGCCAGGAGCGGACCCGGGTCTCGGCTCGCTGGCGCCGCCGGCGCAGGGTGTGGGCGTCGGTCCCGAGCTGAGCGGCGAGGGCGGGCAGGTAGATCCCGCCGAGGCGGGTGGCGCTGATCAGCTCGGCGTGGAACGCGCCGATAACCCCGGCGGCCACCGCCTCGGCGAGGACCAGGTCCGGGTGCCCCCACGGGCGGGGCGGGGCGGCGGAGAACACCGAGTGGCCCCGGCGGGCGGCGGCGGCCGCCTCGCGCCTGCAGGCGGCGCGCCCGCCGCGGTAGGCGGCCCAGCACAACCGACCTGGCAGGTGCCCGGCGGCGGTGTCGAGGTGGGCGAGGGCGTCGAGGAAGCCGGTGAGGATCTCGGCGTCGGCCTCTACGGTGTCGACGCCCGGGTAGTCGGCGACCAGCCGGGCGGCCACCCGTCGAAGCCCGGGCAGCGCCACCCCCGCCGCGCCGACCGTCCACGACGGCCCGGCGGAGCGGGACCGGCCGACCAGCTCGCCCCAGGCGGCCTCCCGGGCCGGGTAGCCGGTGGAGGGGTGCAGCAGGATCGACTTCAGCTCCCCGAGGGGGATCGTCCGGCGGGGCAGGCCGTGACCCAGAGCGGCCCCGTCGAGGAACAGGGGATCGGGGCCGTCGACCAGCATGGCGAACGCGGCGTCGAGGACCTCCAGCGGGCCGGGCTGCTCTGGCTCGCGGTGACGGTTGTGTGACATGGGCAGCTCCTCATCTGCGTTGGGGAGCCGCCATCGCGCCAGACGCCGCGAACAGACCATGAACACTCTCCCCGCCCGCCGTGCGTGTTCAAGATGTGTTCGCGGCCGCAGGGAGGCCTGCCGGTCGTGTTCGCGATCTGTTCACGGCGCCAGCGGGGCGCCTACCAGGTGTTCATACCGGCGCTGACGTGCGTGTTCACGATCTGTTCATCGGTGTTGACGTTGCTGTCGGCCACGTCGCGAATATCCGGTGGGCGGCGGGCCACGACGACGTGGGGAGCGCCGACGGCGCCGTCTTCTTCGAGCAGGAGCCGAGTCCCTTTCCGGTGGTCGTTGCGCGTCGCCTCCGGCGCACCCCATCGCCGACTGGAGCAACCTGCCGGTGTCCGCGGGGCCGTCGAAGAGCTCCGCCGAGGCCGCCGGGCAGCTCGGCGTAGGCAGGCGGGACGACCTCCACCCGCCCCGGGCGAGGGTCAGGCGAGGTTGAAGGCCGACCCGACGGGTCTGCTCGGAGTCAGCTGTTGAGGTAGTCGCTGATCACCAGGCTGGTCAGCACCGCAGCGCCCCGTCGCCGCGGCGATGCCGCCAACGGGAGGACCCGCACGCCCGCCGTCGCCAGGCGCTTCTCGATCCATGCCCGCTGGTTTGGGTCTCGGCAGAGGCGGTCGAGGTCGTCGACGACCACGATCTCGAACCAGCCGGCTGCGGCGTCGGCGAGCAGGCGGCCCAGGCCCGGCCGGTCGAGCCGGCCGGAGCCGACATCGGCGTAGCCGGCGACCAGGTGCCAGCCGGGCCGGGCGGCCACCACCGAGGCGAGGTGGGACTGGCGGCGCTCCAGGTTGGACGGGCGGTGCCGGTCCACGGCGACCACCCGGGTGTAGGCGGCGACCCCGACCGCCGGCCGCGGGTAGACGGCCTCCCCTTGCCCGCGCCCTGGGTTACCTGTCACCGTGGCTCGCCGGTCTGGGCGTGGCGGTAGCGGCGCGGCCCGGCCGTTGTCTGCACGGCGAGCCCGTCTTCGACCATGCGGGCGAGAGCGTTGCCGATCGCCCCGGCACTGCGACCCAGCAGGGACCCAAGGCGGCTGGGAGTGAACTCCACCTCGGGCTCCGCGGCGAGGTGTGCGGCGACCAGCGCCCGTAGCTGCCCTCGCCCGAGGTGCCCCTCGACGCCCCGATCCCCGTCGGGGAGAACTGCGCTCCGGTCCGTTCGAGCGAGCTGTAGCTGATCTGCGGTGGTGAGCGCCGGTTGTGGCAGGGACCAGCGGTCGGCCAGCCGCCGGCCCCGTTCCCGCCCGCCGGGGCTGCGCGCCACCCGGTGGTCTGCGCCGAGGGCGGCGAGCGCCTTGGTCACCGTCGAGCGGCCCAGGCCTGTCGCCACCGCCACCTCCTCGGCGGTGGTGCCGGGACTGCCAGCGAGAGCGGCGAGCACCGCCTCGCTGGTAGCGGTGCCGCCCCCAGGGCGCCCATCCCGGGCGGCGCTGCTCGGGGAACGCTGCGGTGCTGCGGTGGTCACGGTCATGGTTGTCCTCCCTCGGACGGTGGCTTCTTTCCTTCCGAGGACCTACCTCCACTGCGGCGGGCACCTCAAGGCCTGCCGCCGAAGAAGTTTCCCGAAGTCGTGGTGTCGCGTTTGGGCCGAAAACGCGGATTGGAGGGTGTCGGCGCAACCGATGGCCCAGGGCCCAGCCCATGCCAATCTCCCCGTCTTCTCCGTCTCCTGTTCCCCCTCCGACCTCGACCGAGGACGAGGCGGTCCCGCTCACCGTGTGGCCGGTCGCCCAGGTCTCCGCGCAGCACCAGCGCGCCGGGCGCTACCTGCCCAGCTGCGCCGCCCATCCCGGCAAGATGATCCCCGCCCTCGCCCGGCGCATCATCGAGGCCTACTCGGCGCCCGGAGACCTGGTCCTCGACCCGATGGCAGGGGTCGGCACAACCCTCATCGAGGCCGCCGCGCTCGGCCGGCGCTGCGTCGGTGTCGAGCTCGAGGACCGCTGGGTGACCCTCGCCCGTGCCAACCTCGACCACGTCCTGCCCTCGCCAGCCCGATCGCTGGCCGAGGTGCGCCAGGGTGACGCCCGGTCCCTTCCGGGCCTGCTCGGCGACCTCGCCGGCCGGGTCGACCTGATCATCACCTCCCCGCCGTATGCCTGTGACGCGGGGGTGATCGACAAGGGCGCATGGCTCGCGGGGGCGAGGCTGTGTGACCGGGAGAGCCTGAACTACTCGACCAGCCGCAACAATCTCGGCCACGCCCGAGGCGAGGCCTACCTCGCCGAGATGGCCCAGGTGTACGCCGGGTGCTGCACGGTGTTGCGCCCCGGCGGGCTGATGGTCACGGTGACCAAGAACATGCGCCGCAGCGGCCGCCTCGTCGACCTGGCAGGGATCACCGTGAGTCTCGCCCATGACGCCGGGTTCGCCTACCTCCAGCACGTGATCGCCCTGCTCGGCGCGGTCCGCGACAGCGAGCTGGTCGCACACCCGAGTTTCTGGCAGCTGCGCCAGACTCGCCTCGCCAGGGCGAACGGCCACCCGGTGCACCTCACCGTGCACGAGGACGTCCTGGTCTTCCAGACGCCGGCATGTCCCTCGACTTCAGCGCAACCTCACGATCAGCGTGCCGTCGCCGAGGCCGGGCCGGCCGAGGGAGGAGCGATCCGTGGCTGAGCCCACCCGCCGCTGCGAGCTGCCGCTGTCGGTGTGGCCGACCGCCCAGCAGACCTCCCGGACCCAGCGGACCGGGCGTTACCTGCCCGAGTCGACCGCCCATCCGGCCCGGATGCTGCCCGCCACCGCCCGGCGGGCCATCGAGGCCTACACCGCCCCCGGCGAAGTTGTGCTCGACCCGATGTGCGGGATCGGCACCACCCTGGTCGAAGCCATCCACCTCGGCCGCCAAGCGGTCGGCGTGGAGTACGAGCCCCGCTGGGCCGACCTGGCCAGAGCGAACCTGATCGACGCAGAGACCGGCGGCGCCGCGGGCGACTGGCAGGTTCACACCGGCGACGCCCGTAGCCTCCACCACCTGATCGACACGGCGCTCGCCGGCCGGGTGGCGTTGGTGCTCACCTCCCCGCCCTACGGGTCCTCCCTGCACGGGCAGGTCCGGGCTCGCCCAGGCCAGGGGGTGGCCAAGGCGGACTGCGCTTACTCGGCCGACCGGGCCAACCTCGCCCACGTCGGCACCGACAAGCTCCTCGCCGGCTTCACCGACATCCTCGCCGCCTGCGTGCCCTTGCTGCGCCCCGGCGGGATCGTGGCGGTCACCGCCCGCCCCTGGCGCAGCCGCGGCGCGCTGGTCGACCTGCCCTCCGCCGTGTTCGCCGCCGGTGAGGCCGCCGGACTGCTCCCCTACGAACGCCTCGTCGCGCTGCTGGTCGGGCTGCGCGGCGACACCCTGGTGCCCCGGGCGAGCTTCTTCGCTCTCGACCAGGTCCGCAAAGCCCGCCGGCGGGGCTGCCCACTGCGGGTGATCGCCCACGAGGACGTCCTCGTGCTGCGCAAACCGTCAAAGCACATGGGTTCAGGGGGATCGAAGGAGCTTCGACGCGAGCCTGGATGCAGGGCGAGCACGTCGGTGGTGGCACCGTGACCGCTGCCGAGGGCGGGATCACCGGCGAAGCGGACCCGAGGGAAGGGACCGTCGCCGGCGCCGACCACGCCTGCCAGCGGCCGGGGAACCACCGGCACGGTCGGCACCGCGCTGCGCCCGGGATCACTCTGGCGCCGGTCGAGGCGGCCCCCCTCGACGCCGAGCACGAACGCCTGGCGTTGGTCTACCTGGCCGAGTTGCTCGCACCGCTGTTCGGCTCCGACGGCTCGGCCTGAACGAGGGCCGACTGCACGCTCAGCCCAGAGCCGGCACGGTGATGTCTCGAAACGGGGCGAGTGGGCCTTGATCCGCCCGCCCCGTTGAGGTCTCCTCGGGTCAGCCATAACCAACAGAGCAGAGGAGAAACGACATGCGGCTCGCCACTGACACCCAGGTCGCCATACCCGACCGGTACCGATCGGTCGGAGTGGGCCGCCAAGGCCACCTCGTCGCCCGGCCAGCGCCGCCCGTCCCCGGCCCCGGTGGGGAGGAGCCGGCCGGCGCGGTCAGCGGGGTGGGGCGGTGAGAGTCGCCACCTACACCCGGATCTCCACCGACGAGGCCCACCAGCCCTACTCCCTCGAAGCCCAGGCCACCCGGCTCGGCTCCTACATCGCCAGCCAGGACGACTGGAGCTTGGTCCGCCAGTTCTCCGACCAGGCCTCCGGGGCGAGCACCGAGCGCCCCGAGCTCACCCGGGCACTCACCGAGGCCCGAGCCGGACGCTTCGACCTGCTCCTCGTCTACCGGGTGGACCGCTTCGCCCGCTCGGTGCGCGGCCTGGCCACCCTCCTCGAGCAACTGGACTCTGCTGGGGTGGCGTTCCGCTCGGCCACCGAACCCTTCGACACCGCCACTCCCGCCGGGCGGATGATGGTCCAGATGCTCGGGGTGTTCGCCGAGTTCGAACGCTCGACGATCATCGACCGGGTCATCGCCGGCATGGAACGCAAAGCCGCCCGAGGCGAATGGTGCGGAGGGTCCCGCCCCTACGGCTACGCCATCGACCCGGCCAGCGGCCACCTCGTCCCCGTGGAGACCGAGGAGCCTGTCGTCAAGGCCATCTTCGACCGCTACACCCGCGGCCGGGCGGGCTTGAAGACCGTCGCCAACTGGCTCAACACCCGAGGCCATCGCACCAAGAGCGGCAGGCCCTGGAACCACATGGCCGTGCTCACCGTGCTGAGAAACCGGGCCTACCTGGGTGAGGTGTACTTCCGGGACGCCTACCACCCCGCCCCACACCGCCCGCTGGTCGATCCCGACACCTTCGATCTCGCGCAGCGTATCCTCGCCACCCGGGGCGAGGACTACTCGCATCGGGCCGCCAACGCCAGCGACTACCTGCTCGCCGGGCTGCTCACCTGCGCCAGCTGCGGCAAGCGTTTCGTCGGCACCGCCGCGCATGGCAACCGCTACCGGTACCGCTACTACACCTGCTTCTCCCGCCAGCGCTACGGCACCGACACCTGCAACGCCGAACGCCTCCCCGCCGACGCCCTCGACACCGCAGTCCTCAACGCCCTCCTCGACACCTACACCCGAACCGACCTGTTCGAAACAGCATTGGCCGCCGGGGCCGAACGCGCCGGGGCGGTACGGGCCCAACACCAAGCCGAGCTCGCCGTCGTCGACGCCGAGGCCGCCCGGACCGAGGAGGCCATCGAGCGCTACCTGCTCGCCTTCGAAGCCGGCACCCTGCCCGAAGCCCAATGCGGGCAGCGCATCCGGACCCTCGGCGCCAAAGCTGCCGAGCTGCGCACCCGGCGGGCCGAGCTGGTCGATCTGATCGCCGCCGCCAAGGAACCCGAGGCGCAGCGGGCCACCCTCGACGCCATCCGCGACCACCTCGCCGAGACGATCCGAAGTGGCGAGGCCGCCACCAAGAAGGGTCTCCTGCAGAACCTCGTCCACGACATCCGCGTCGAAGGCCGCCACAACATCAAGCCGTACTTCCGCCTACCCATCGGGCCCACGACGGTGACGAACCCTGACCCCTCCACGCAGGGCCAAAAGGTTCGTACACCGTCAGGACCGGTGCCCCCGGCAGGACTCGAACCTGCGACCCGCTGCTTAGAAGGCGTCATGCGGGGCATCCACGGACGTCCAGGACCATATTTGGCCTGCCCAAACAGATCTGGAGCGAGCCCCACGACACCCCCTCTTCGCCCCCGGTGGCTACCGCTGTGGCTACCACCAACTCGACTACCTTCTCGGCTCAAGTCGTCGACCCCCTCGAGGCGGCTCGGTGCCAGTTCTCCCACTCGTCGAGCCACCGTCGCTCCGCGGAGCGGCACGCCGCGACCCCGCTCGCCAACCCAGGGGGCCATCCTTCTGCGTAGCCCTGAGGGTCCTGCTCTCGCCAGCGCTGATAGTTGGCATTGTGGGCCGCTGTTCGTCTCCTGAGCTCCTTCCAGGCGACGCAGGCCTGGTCCGCCGCGGTCGCGACGCCCGCCACCATTGTGCGAACGCTGTCCTCGATGGCCCGATGCCGGGTCTCGGGCTCACTTCGGCACCAACCGACCTCATAGCTGAGCATCCGAAGCTGTTCGGAGGCTTCGTACAGCCGGTGGTAGTAACGAGTGCTCGCGTCCGCGCGAGCGATGTGGGCGACTCGGGAGATCTCCAGGATCGCTCGGTTCCGAGCAGTCACGACGGTTCGCGTGAGGATTGCGTTCGGCCACACGAGCTGTCGGTTCGGGCCGTCTTCCTGGTCCCTGATCCACGTCACCGACGCGAAGGAGGCCTCCACGAACGCAGAAAGCGCGTCGAGCGACTGTCGGTCGAGTTCGAGGGAGTGGGCCATGTTCGTGTTCGATCAGACAACAGGGGACTGGAGACACCCCACCTCAGGAGACATGCATTCGCAGATCCCGAGAGGACCGAGCATCGCTAACCGAGAAGAGGATTACATCTACAGTCGTTTCAGCGGTATTCGACCCCTGCACACCCACTCCATTCATCTCGGAGCTACCAAAGGCCCGAAGGGTCCATGTCCCAGCAGCTTCTTCCGGCAAGCCGGTATACGTTCGATTGCAGGAGTTCGAGGTGTCGATGAGATCCCTGCATGGGGATAGGTTGACTTCATAAAGCGTGCCATGAGGATCGATCAGATCAAGGGTCAGTGTGACTGTTGCGGGTGAAGACTGTTTTCCGACCCACGCGTTCGAGGTTATCGCAGCGTTGATCACGTCGATTCCACCCACGAGCCCAAACCTCACATATGCATTGCTGTAGCCTCCTCCTCCGCCACAGCACTCGATCTGAGGATGAACAGCAGGCTGCGGGAGAGTGGCGGCACTCGCAAGAGTTGGCTGGGCGAGCAGCAGGATGGCCGACGTCATAAGTGACGTCGCAACCACTAGAGACGTTCTTACCAACGCATGCCCTATGGTCTGTAGAGATGCCGGAATGCGCCCGCTCGGCATATGCGCTTGGTGGTTGATTGTACGAACTCCGACCCCCACGACACTCCTCCTTCTTCCTCTTGGGCGTGTGGTAACAATGGCGCCCATATATGGGCAGCCCCAAAACCAGCTCAACAGCTCAGTGCAATACTGTTCCGAAGGTAGCGCTCGTCGGCCGGCAGGTCAAACAAAAAGCGCCCGGGCATGACCAAGCTCGATCAACGCCCTTACCGCAGGGCGGAGTCAAAGTAGCTAAGGAACTGCTCTGACCTGGACTGACGCGTCGGCACTGGCGCGAGACCCCTCCCGGGTGCTACAAGCTGGGGGGTGAGCGACAGACCAGAGCACGACTTCGGTTCCCTCGTCGTCCGGTTGGTCGCGCCGTCCGAGGTCGCGCGCTTCAACGAGCTGCTCGACCAGCACCACTACCTCGGGCACAACCTCGTAGGTCGCGTCCTTCGCTACGTCGCCTGCGAGGACGACGAGTGGGTTGCGCTGCTCGGCTTCGGCTCGCCGGCGCTCAGTCTCCGCCCCCGGGAGGACTTCATCGGCTGGAGCGAGCAGACCAAGAGCCGCCGCCTGCGCTTTGTCTTGAACAACCAGAGATTCTGCGTCCTCGACGACCGGAGGCGGAAGAACCTCGCCTCTGCGGTGCTCAGCCGCACCTTGAAACGCGTGAGCGAGGACGCACAGGCTGCCTACGGCGATCCGGTGCTCCTGGTCGAGACCTTCACCGATCCCACTCGCCACCGAGGCACCTGCTACAAGGCCGCCAACTTCGTGCTCGTCGGACAGACCTCTGGCTACGGGCGCAAGGGTGGTTCGTGGGTCCGCCACGACGTCGTGAAGTACGCCTGGCTCTACCCGCTCGAAAAGCGCGCCCGGGCGATGCTCGCGGCTCCCTTCGACCATCCGCTGCTCCAGTCAGTGATGAAAAGGAGGAAGGACGTGGCTGACCTCAACACCGTGGTCATCGACGGCGAGGGTGGGTTGTACACGCGGCTCTCTGCGCTACCTGATCACCGAAAGCCGAAGGGCGTGCGCCACAAGCTCGCGGCGGTGCTCCTCGTCTGCGCTGCGGCCATCCTCTGCGATTGCAAGGGCCCGGCCGAGATCGCCGAGTGGGCAGGGGACCTCGATGACGATGCACGAGTGAGACTCCACTGCCGGCGACAGCCGATGACCGGACACCTGGTCGTGCCGAGTGAGTCGACGATCCAGCGCACACTTCGCCGCGTCGACAAAGAGGCGTTCGACCGGATCATCAACGAGACGGTCCACCAGGCCCTCACCAAGCGCGCCGCCGATGCGTTGGCGCACAGCCAAGAGGTGACCGA
Organism: Actinomycetes bacterium; assembly: GCA_021791675.1. Classification (GTDB taxonomy): domain Bacteria; phylum Actinomycetota; class Acidimicrobiia; order Acidimicrobiales; family JAKAOS01; genus JAJYWE01. The sequence continues at coordinate 56,036 of JAJYWE010000004.1, forward strand.
AGACGAGGCGGAGCCAGGGGCGGCCGGTGACCACGACACCGGCCACGACGCGCTGATCGCCCCGGTCGACCTCGACGAGGCCGACGAGGACGAGGCCGACAACGACGGCGAGGCCGACGTGGCCGCACCTCGCTGCCTCGCGGTCGATGGCAAGAGCCTGCGCGGCGCGATCCGAGACGACGGACGCCTCCTGCACCTGCTCTCGGTGCTCACCCAGAAGGAGCGGGTGGTGATCGGCCAGGAGGAGGTGGACCACAAGACGAACGAGATCAACCACTTCGCGCCGCTGCTCGCCCCGCTCGACATCAAAGGGAACCTGGTCACCGCCGACTCGTTGCACACCCAGCGCAAGCACGCCCACTTTCTCGTGGACAAGAAGAAGGCCGACTTCCTGTTCTACGCCGACCTGAACCAGCCGAAGCTCTACGAGGCAATCGCCGGGCTGGAAGAGGAGGACTGGTCGGAGCCCTACACCGAGACCGACAAGGGACACGGCCGGATCGAGACCCGCACGATCTGGACCTCGACCAAGATCGGCAAGAGCATCACCTTCCCTCACGTCTGGGCTTCCCCCCGCAGGCCGGACACCGATCTATGCAGCTTCTTGGTGTTGCAATGACTCCTCGTACTCCCTGGGGGACATGTAGTTCAAAGAGCTGTGAAGTCTTTCGGTATTATACCAGCAGATCCACTCAAAGATGGCGAGACGGGCTTGTTCTCGTGTGGTAAAGTGTTCGTCGTCCACGAGCTCTCGTTTCAACGATGACCAGAGGCTCTCAGCCATGGCATTGTCGTAGGATTCGCCGACGGTCCCCATGGACTGTGTGATCCCCATCCGTTTGCAGCACTCCCGGAAGAGGCTCGACGTGTACTGGGAGCCGTGGTCGGAGTGGAAGATGGTGCCGGGGAAGCGTTTCTTGTTCCGGGTGGCTGCTGCGGCGGCGAGGGCGTCCTCGCACAGCTCTGCCCGCATGTGGTCGGCGATCGACCAGCCGATCAGCCCACGGGTGCAACAGTCGAGGACGGAGGCGACGAAGACCCACCCCTCGTCCGTCGGGACGTAGGTGATGTCGCCCAGCCAGAGCGCATCGGGCCGCTCTGCAGTGAAGTTCCGGCCCACCAGGTCCGGTGCTGATGTGGCGTCGGGGTCGCGCCGGGTGGTGCAGAACTTGCGCCGTCCGCTCTTGCCGGCGATCCCGAGCTCGCTCATGAGCCGGGCCACGCGCTTCTCGTTCAGCTTCCACCCGGCCCTGCGCAGCTCGGCGGTGATCCTCGGGGCCCCGTAACGGCGCCGAGCGTGACGCCAGGCGTCGACGATGGCATTCGCCACGACGGCCTCGTCGATCAGCCCCTCGGAGGGTGTCCTCCCCCGGGAGCGCCACGAGTAGTAGGCGGAGGAGGAGACCCTGGTCACGCTGCAGAGCAACCGGACCGGGAAGTTCGCGGTCTCGGACTCGATGAAGCGGTAGATCCGCTCACGTTCTCCGCCCGGGGACTCGAAGCCAGCCAGGCGACGAGCGATCTCGGCCTCTGCCTCAAGGGTGCTCACCCGCCGGAGCAGCGCCTCGATCCGGCGTCCCTCGCCGCCACGAGCTCCTTCGCTCATCTCGACTCTCCCTTCACCCAGTAGCGCGTGAAGCGCTTCAGGATCTCGATCTCGTCCTCGAGCTCGCGGATCCGCTTGCGCAACCGGGCCTCCTCCTTCGCGGCCTCTTGCTCTCCAGAAGAAGCCTCTTGCTTCGCGGCCCGGATCCACGTCCCGAGGGAGGTGTCCGAGACCCCCAACTCGCGCGCCACATCCTTCAGTGGCCGGCCGGAGCTCCGGTAGAGCGCCACGGCATCTCGCTTGAACTCGTCCGTGTAGCGGCGGGTCGTCGGTCCCTTCCCCATTTCCCTATCCTCCTCCAGCTGTGCTGGTTCGGGGTGTCCGGGCTATGGGGGGAGGTTCACGTCACCCAGCTGGTGCGCATCATGCGCGAGGTAGACGACGCTCGGACCAGGACCGCACGGCACACCGAGACCGTCTACGGGGTGACGAGCACCAACGCGGGAAGGCGGGTGCTGCTGGCGGCCAGCAGGGGCCAGTGGCAGATCGAGAACGGCCTGCACTGGGTGCGGGACGCGACGATGGGAGAGGACGCCTCCAAGGTGCGTTCGGGCTCCGCTCCCCGGGTGCTCGCCACCCTCCGCAACCTGGCGATCGGAATCCTCCGCCTGGCCGGTGTCGGAAACATCGCCAAGGGCCTGCGTCACCTCTCGCGTCGACCTGCAATCGCGCTCAGCTTGCTCGGGTTGTAGCTTCACCGCGGTCAACGACGCAACGACCGGCACGCGGCGCTTCGTCGCGCGCCTTGGGGCTGACCGCTCCGTTCCATCACCCGTCGGCGGCGTGTCGATCTCTCCGGGATGCGCTCGATGTGGGGCCTGCGAGATCCCTGGCTCGGCCGCACCACGGCGCGCTATCTACATCCGTGTACTTTGACTGATTCCCTGGCCCTTACCGCCGCTCACCTAGGTGGAATGCATGATAATACCCCTTCTAACGCACACTGACGTGCATGATAACATGATAGGCTGCCTGCATGAGCGTCACTCCTGTCGACACCACTCGTCCCACCCTTGCCGTGCCTCTCTTGGCCGCCGACCGCACCGCAGTCGAGGCCGCCTTGGCGGCGGCGCGGAGCCCGGCGACCCGCCGAGCCTACGAGAGCCAGATGGGTGCATGGACGCGGTGGGCCGGTGAGCGGGGCTATCCGCTCGGCCCGCCGGCCGAGCCCGAGCACCTCGCCGGATGGCTGGTGTGGCTCGCGCAGCAAGGGCGCTCGGCGAGCAGCATCGGCCAGGCCGCAGCGGCTATCTCCGCCGCCCACGCAGACGCCGGCATCCCCGATCCGACACAGCACCAAGGCGTCCGGCTCACCCTCGCCGGCATCCGGCGCCAGGTCGGCACCGCACCCCGCCGGCTGGCGCACCCGCTCACCACAGACGAGATCCGCAGGATCGTGGACGGGATCAACCGTGACAGCCTGCGTGGCAAGCGGGACAGCGCACTGGTCCTGATCGGCTACGCGGGCGCGCTGCGCCGGAGCGAGCTGGCCGGCCTGAGGACCAGCGACCTGTCCATCAGGCCCGCTGGCATCGTCGTCACCATCCGCAGGAGTAAGACCGACCAGGTCTCCGCCGGCCAGGTCGTCGGGATCGCCCGTGGGCGATCACCTGTTACCGATCCCGTCGCCGCCGTGCGCGACTGGATCGGTGCGGCTGGACTGGATGGCGACAGGTGGCTCTACCCGACCATTGCGTGGTCGGACGCGCGGCCGCTCTGCCGGCCGATCCGTGGCGAGGACGTGTGCCGCATCCTCGTGCGCCGCGCAGCGGCGGTCGGACTCGGCGACCTGCCGATAAGCGGTCACTCACTCCGGGCCGGGCACGCCACCACGGCCGCCCGGGCGGGAGTGCCCGCCGACCGTCTGGCCCGGACGACGCGGCACCGCAGCCTGTCCAGCCTCGCTCGTTACGTCCGACCGGCCGAGGCGCTGGCCGACACCAGCTCGGCCGATCTCGGCCTGTGAGCGACGCCGAGCTCAGCGACGCCGAGAAGCGTCGGGATCGTGCGGTCGGACTCTGGGTGCCGTGCCTGATCAGCCCGCTCGTTCCTCTCGCGCAGCGCGTTCAGGCCGAGTCGGAGCTGGCGAATCTCGCTGGAGAATCACCGAGCTGGGCGGCGCTGCTGTGGGGCGGGTTGATCGCTGAGCTCGCCTGCACCCTGCCGGCGGCAGACCCGTGGCGGGACTGCTCCGCACGGGCCGGAGGGGCGACCGTTGGCGGCTTCCCGCCCTCAGCCGACGGTGCGGTGCTCGCCGACGGACAGCCACTCGGACACTTTCGCGACTTCGCCGCAGCGGGACTCGAGCTCGAGCCGGTCCTCGACGACTGCGTCGAGGAGGACCTGGATCTGGCTCCGGTGGCCACGCCGCTCGATCAACAGGCAGCGGCGCTGATCGCCTTTGGTTTCGACGGGTGGCGGGCGGGCGTCGCGGCCGCCGGGCATTTCGCCGGCCTCCACGGCGGCGCTCGGTTCGCCCGCTCGGGCATTGACGCGTTCCGCTGGGTGGCGTTCCGGAGGCAGGTGTGGAAACGGGGGCTGCCCGACCCGTATCCGCCGTCCAGCGTGCTCATGTGGAACGCCCGCTCCGGAAGGGCTGATTTCGGGAGCGCAGCCGACGACGCTATGGTCACCGAGGACATCCTCGCCCACCGGTTGGTGCGCCGTGATTGAGCGGCCGGCGATCAGGCGCCGGAGCCGTTGATCCCCGACGAGATCTGACTCGAGACGCCGCCGATCTGGCTTGCGATCGAGTGGAGGTCAGCGACGGCGGCAGACGCGGCCCAGATCGCGACGACGACGAGCACGAGGACGAGGATCCGTAACATGACGCGAGTCGTCACGTCGGCGAGGTCCACCCATGCGCGAGCGCGCGCCGGATCGAGGCCGTCGAGCCGGGCGACCAACGCGGCCTGCCAGGACCGCCGCGTGGGCGATCCTGGCAGGCGTGATACGGGCGGTGCCATCATGCCGCCGCCGCCTGGCGGAGCCGGATCTGCTGTGCCGCTGCGTCGCCGTCGTGCACACATCCGGGTGCGCACCCGGCGCCGTAGGTGATCCAGGCGACACGCCACCCCGCCGCTTCGACGCGGCTCACCGCGCGTCGCGGTGAGCCGAAGTCGCCAGCGGCGCGAGTTGCGAGCCCTCCCGCGGAGGGCCAGATGCCGGCGAGGTCGGGCGACCTGCCGGCGGGGGACGCGCCGAGCAAGTCGGCGATGTCGTCCCACGGCACGCGGAGCGCGTCGTCCTCGCTGGCGGCGATGAGCTGGAGTCGGTCGCCATCGTGGGACAGGGCAGCGATGAGCTGGGGCTTGCTGGTGGTCACGTCTCCTCCTTATTGTTGGGCCGGAGGGGCAGTCCCCCCGTGTGTATATGAGGGCGGGGGTGCGCACCTCCGACCACGTGACCATGTTAGCAGTAATCAACTACTAACCCGTCCGTCCGGCACCCGGACCGCCCCGCGCCCCGCGGTGAGCTCGACGGAGACGCAGTGCTCGCCGCGGAACGTCTCGGTGACGGAAAGCGGTGCGCCCGCAGCGGCGAGTCGTAGCGCTGCGAGCTGCGGGCCGTGCGCGTCCAGCCAGGCGAGGGCGTCGAGTTGGAGTGCGAGCGGTTCGGGGGACTCCGCGACGCTCGGCGGCGCACCGCGGAGCGTGAGGGTGCCCATCTGCCAGGTGTCGAGGATTGTCTGCGCACCGGGCGGGACCGGCGCTGCGCCGGCCGGGGCCCGCGACGGCGACGGTGGCACGCTGGCGGTGTCAACGAGGCGGGCCACGATGAGCAGGCGGTCGGGGGTGAACCAGAGCGCGTTGGGCGGCCAGCAAGAGTCGAGCACCAGTTCGTGCGAGCCAACCTGCGGGATCGTCTGGCCGGGCTTCGCTACCAGGGAGCGGACGACGGCGAAGGTGGACCGCTCGCACCCGGCGGTGTAGGAGAGGGTCTGGCCCGGGCGGAGCGAGGCGTTCCGGGCGAAGTAGCCGACGTCGTGTGCCAGTAGCACGCTGGTGCCTGCCTGGCCGGGCCAGGGAGTGCCGGCGTCGTGACCCACCGCGACGGCGAGCGTCGCGCTGGACGTGCCCTGGACCACCGGCGCGGAGACGCCGCCCGGCAGGCCGGAGAGCACGCCCCCCGTGGCGGACGACGGCTCGCAGCGAACCGTCTCCACGGTCACGGGGGCGCGGCCGGGCCGCCTCTCGACCTGGCGGCTCTCGACCTGGCGCGGGGCGCGTGACGCGGCGAGGGATGCGCCGACGACGGCCTGGTGGTGGGTCCAGAGGGCCGGGTAGGCGATCAGCACGCCGCTCGCAGCAAGGAGCGTGACGCCGGTGGCGAGTGCGACGGTGCGCAGCATGGGCGACCTCCTCGCCTGATCAGGCAAGGTCCTCTGGGCGGGAAGCCACTCGCGCCCAGAGGACCTTGCCACCTCTCCGCGGGGGCACCACGCCCGCGGAGGGGGAGCTTGGGACGGATCTGCCCGCCCGCCGCCGCGGGGCGACGAGGGCGAGGCCGGCGAGGCCGAGACCTGCGGCGAGCAGGTAGTAGGTCACCCCGCCGGACCACGGCTCACCGGTGTGGGCCGGGGGGACCTTGGCCGGGGCCGGGGGGACCACCGGGGCCGGGGGCTTGGCTGGGGCCGGGGGGATCACCGGGGCCGGGGGCTTGGCCGGGGGGGAGGTGACGACGATGGACCAGGTGCCCTGGCCGGTGTAGGGGTCGCCGTAGTCCGGCGAGGTCGACTCGATCCCCTGCGGGGTCGCGATGAGGTGGCCGGAGGTGGCGGACGACCCTGCCACGAGACCAGGCGAGGTGACCTGCCCGGCCGAGTTGGTCACACCGTTCGCGGTGCTCGCCCCACCGGCGAACGTGACGCCGCTCGGGGCTGCGAACCGGACTTCCACGCCCGGTGCCGGCGAGCCGTCCGGCAGCGTGGCGGTGGCCGTCACGCCGGCGTGGCTGCCGCCCGTGGACATGTCCACGGTGCCGGAGCCGGCGAGGGTGACGGTGGGCCGCGCAGGTGCGCTTACGGCGGTGAGCACGTAACTACCGGCCCCCGACTCGGCCGCTGGCAGCCACGGCGACCACCCGGCATACCCCGCCGGCGTCGCGGTCGCGACCAGGCCCGATAAGGCATAGTCGGCCACCAGCGGGGGGCTGGTCGCAACCCCCACCGAGTTGGTCACACCGTTCGCGGTGCTCGCCCCACCCACGAACGTGACGCCGGCCGGGGCCCGGAAGTCCACGGTGACACCGGACGCCGGGACGCCGGGGTCCGTCGCCACGGCAACCAGTCCACGGAACTGCTGGCCGACCCGGACAGTCTGGCTGCCGCTCCCCGTGAGCACGACGTGCGGCACCGTGCCGGCGACGAGCAGCTGTTGGGTGGCCGTGGTGGCCGGCTGGGCAGACAGCGCGAGCGACGAGCTCGACGTGCGCGCTGTGGCCGCCCAGGTGTGCCAGCCGGGCGCGAGCCCAGTGGCTTGGCAGGTCGCCACCGCGGGGACGGGACCGCCGCCCGTGGGGGGGTTGGACGTCGACACTGCCACCTGCACGTCCTGGCAGCCGTCGACGGGCAACCCGTCGACGCTGAAACCGACCGCCACCGGCAGGGCGGCGGGGCCGAACGCGTCGCCCATGCCCGGCCATGTCGGTCGGACCGACACGTCCGCGGTGAGCGTCGCGGTCGCCCCGGTCGGCGCCGTAATCGTGGTCCCCGCCGCGATCAGGTGGGGCAGGCTCTGCGCCGTGCGCGACACGACCGGATGCACCGCCGCGGGCGTGCCGGGACCAGACCAAAGGGCGTCGTAGGCGGTGACACCGCCGACCGAGACGTCGTAGCCGAGCTCGGCGATGCTCGCGGCGTCGCTGACCGATACAGGACCGCGCTGGCACGCCGGACCCGACCACCACGATCCATAGGGCACGCACACGATCTGGGGGCTGGCAAGTGGCGCGAGCAGCGCCCCCCAGCCGGTCGCTGACGACGACGGCCCCACCCCCCAGGCGGTCGGGGCGGGAGCGAGCCCGTCGACGATCACCTGGTAGCCGGGGGCGGCAGTAGACGGTGCGTCGATGGGCCTGAGGTGCGGGACGTACTGGTCCATCCCGCCGACCATCACGCCCCAGGTCTCGAGGGCCTGGTGGCCCGGCAGGATCACGCTGGCCGCCCCTGCCAGCCACTCGCCGGCAGTAGGTGGGGCGATCTCTGGCGTGGTGCCAGAGATCGAGGAATCGCCGTGCCACGTGTTTGCCGTCGCGACAGCGACGGCGGACGGCACGGTGACGGCGAGCGGTGTGCCGGTGAAAAACGTCTCGCCCGCCACGGGCAGGGTCCCCGTGGCCGGCGTGGCGCCGGTGACGCGCCAGGTGGTCGGCCCGGCCGCCCTGACCACCGGCGGTACCCAGGTGGTCAGGCCGTTGACGGTGGTGGTGGGCGCCGCCGACCAAGAGACTGTCTCCGCGGCGTACGAGACCTCGAGCAGCCCACCCCACAGCGACATGGTCTGGGGCGGGAGGGTGGCGAGCTCAGTGAGCGCACCGGACGGGCTGGCGGTCACCGTCGCCGTCGGGTGCGCCGACGCCGAGAGCGTCTGGGCGTCGGAGTACCCTGCGCTGCCGAGCGCGTCTGCGACCGTCGGTGCTCCTGCGGCGGTCGGCCCGAGGATCGGCCCGAGGTCCGACGTCGATCCGGTCGGTGGGGTGGCGACGTAGACGGTGTGGGGAGCGTCGACCTGCTGTGCCATCTGGCGCTGGCCCGAGGCGGACCACGTTGCGGTCTCGCTGCCGTAGCCGCCGTAGCCGCTTGTAAAGCCGGCGGCGTCGGACCCCGGCCCCCAGAGCGCGGCGCCCCCCGATCCGGTGATCGGGCTGGCGCCGGATCCAACCTCCGGGAGCTGCGGGCGGATGCCGGTGCCGGCGGCGCCGTCGAACGCGGTCCCCGGCGGCAAGGCAGATGCCCAGATCGCGGGGACCTGTGTGTAAGAGGTCCCCGCGACCAGCTCAGCGGGGACCTCGGTCCCATCTCCCCCGCCCGGTATGACGCCGGCTGCTGCTGGCTGGAGGAAGACCGACGACGCCTGTGCGGGATCCAAGGACATCGTGGCCGTCGCTGCCGTCGGGTAGCCGGTCGGGGCCGAGCTCGGCCGGAGGATGGCGATCTGCCCCGGCGGACCGCTGCCACCGCCGTTGAGCGGCACGATCCGGGCATAGGTGTCACTGCCGATCGCTAGGCCCGAGACGGTGTAGGTGGTAGCGGTGCCCGGCAGCGTCGTCACGACCGACCACGGCCCGGTCGGGACCGGAGAGGTCTCGACCCGCACGGTGGTCGCAGACGCGTCGGCAGACCAGGTGAGTGTGCTGGTCCCGCGACCGCCGGTGGACTGGCGGACCGCCAGCCCCGCGACGGCGGGCGGCGGACTGGCGGTCGGTGTGGCGGTCGCACTGCTCGACGGTCCGGCCCCGACCGCGTCGACCGCGGTGACGGTCACGCCGACGGCCCGGCCGGGCGACAGGGCGGTGATCGTGTGTCGCAGCCCGGTGATCGTGGCAGTGCCGGTGGCACTGCCCTGCGTCCAGGTGATCCGGTAGCCAGTCGGCGCGGGCCCGCCTCCTGGTGTCCACGCCAGCGCGACCGACGTCGTGCCGGCGGCCACGGTGAGCCCCGCGACTGCGGCGGGCGGCGCAGTCGCCGCCGCGAGCTGCCAGACGGTCGTGCTGCTGCCGTACGACACGGACAGGATCTGGCCCGTGGCGGGGTCGGCGACGAGGGCCGTGGCGCTCCCGCTCGGCACCAAAGGCGCTGTGCCCGGGAGTGGGGTGAGCGCGCCGGTCCGCGTATCGACGGTGCCGAGGCCCGTGGTGGAGCTCGTCGCAGTCTCGGTGGTATAGCTCGCGACGAGCCCGACGCCCGGCACGGTCATCGCTCCGGTGAGGAGGGTGCCGGCAGGCGCGATGACCGGGAGTGAGGTCCATGCCGATCCGGTCCACGTGTCGATCTCGGTGGGATCGGACAGGGGGATCACCCCGAGCTGCCCGGTCGGGAGGGCGATGTACCCGTCCTGCGGCCAGCTCGGTTGCCCGCCGACCGTCGGGAGTGGGATGTGCAGCGTTGACCAGGTCGCGGGCGCCGTCGGGGACTGGCCAACGAGCGCGGAGCTTGAGGCCAGGGTCGCGGCCGAGTTGGGCGCGACGACCTGGCCGAGGGCCGGGACCCAGACGGCCTGATTGGGGCTGTAGCCGGTATGCGGGACGTCTTGGACGCCGGGCAACGTGACCCAGGTGTTTTGGGGACCGAGCACCGCCTCCTCGGTCGCGCTCCCCCCGAGCACAGAACCGATCGCCAGGAGCCCTACGCCGGGCTCGTACGCGAGCTGGATCGGGCTCGCCAGCTCCGGGCCGGCGCTGGCCGGGATCGCCATCGCCCACCTGGCGCCGGACCACTCGTACGTGGCGTAGCCAGCGAGCACCACGACAGTCCCGATGGCCGGGTCGTAGACCGCAGAGACGTTGGATCCGCTCGACCACGGGTTAGGCGTCGTCGTGACGACGCCGGGCGAGGCCGCTCGGGTGGCCGCTTGTGCTGGCGGGATGGCGACGGCGATGGCCAGCCCGGCAGCGGCGATGGCGGTGAGCAGTCGTCTCATGATCTCAGTCCTCCCACGTGTCGGGTGGTGGCGGTGGTGGCGTCGGTGGTGGCGTCAGGTCGGTGGTGGGGCAGGCTCCCCGCGGCACCCCGATCGCGTCGAGGCGGTCGGGGAGCGTCGATGGCGGCGCCCAGGCGACGCGGAGGCCGCAGACTTGGCCGCCCTCGGATGCGACGACGCCGAGCCCTCGGCTGCGGCCATCATCCAGGAGTGCCAGCTCGGCCTGGGCCTGGCTCGGCTGGTCGCCGTCAAAGACCATCTCGAGTGCGATGCGAGACGGCAGCTGTCCCGGCGGACAGAGCTGCACCCTGGACGTGAGGTTGGAGCGCAGCTCACCATCGAGATATCGCGCATCAGGCCGCTGGGCGGCCAGGACCAGGTGGATCCCGACATAACGCGCCTCGCGGGCGAGCTTGCCGACGACGAGAGCGATGCCCGCCCGCTGGGCGTTGGCCGCCTCGAGCTCCTCGCGGCGCGGGTCGTCACGGGCGAGGGCCGGTGGGACGCGGGCCTCGATCACCGTCGAGACGTACTCGTCGATGATCACGAGCGTCGGAGCGACCCGCTCGCGCCGGCGCACATCCGCCGGCAGGTCTGACCACTTGCCGGCCTCGTAGGCCCTCAGCACACTCTTGCGTCGCTGGGCCTCGGCGTATATGTCGTCGAGGAGGGCGGCTGCCGGAGCTATGTCATCGGCCCACCCCGCCGCCGCGTAAGGGCGGAGCCGGATAAAATCGACCCCCCCCTTGATCCCATCCACGATCGCAAGACGGTGGCCACGCGCGAGTGCCTGGGCGGCGAGGGCGAGCAGCGCCACCGTCTTACCCGAGCCGGTGGCGCCCACGGCGAGGACGTGCGGGCCCGCGGTGAGGTCGAGCGCGACGGGCTCGCCGCTGGCGTCTCGCCCGAGCGGTAGCGATGCCCAGTCGCTGCTCATCGTGTCCGGCAGCTCCGCGAGTAGATCGACGGTCTCCGGCAGCCGAGCGGGCGGTCGGTAGACGGCGAGCCACCTGCCCGCCAGTGCGTCGTCCAACACGTCCCACCGCTCGTGGCCGCCGGGGAGCAGCGACGCGACGAGTGCCCGGATCAGCTCGTCGCGCTTGACGCTAGGTGGTGTCCACGCCGGGCAACCCACGTCGATCGCTGCTACCGGCGCGCCCGGGTCGGGCGCCCAGGTCACCGCGACCTCTACCTCCCAGGGCGCCAGTCGCATCGCCGCAGCGATCCGATCGCGCAGCGTGGCTGTCCAAGGCCATATGCGCGCTGCCGACGCGCTGCCCGCGGGCACGTCCGCCCGGACGAGTCGCAGCCCTTGCATCAGCAGATGGGCGTCGAGCTCCTGTAGGTCCCGGTCGGACGTCCGGGCGGCGAGTGTGAGTGTACGACCGTCCCAGTGCGGTGCGGGGGTGGCCGAGCAGACGGCCTCCCGCGTCGCGTCCAGCCAGGCCACGGGGTGCATCTGGGCGCCGGTGTGCGAGGCGAGACGGGCGACGAGGCGAGCGGTGTCCTCTGGATCGCCGCGGAATCCCGGGGGCACGCGCACGCGCAGCGATGCCGGCGGCTCGGGGGCGGGCGGCGTGGCGTGATCTCGCCACGCGTCGAGCGCCTCGAACGCCTGCTCTTGCCCGCCGGTGAGGTGCTCCAGCTCGTCGATTGCCGCCGTGGCAGTCTGGTCGTCGTGCGCGTTGAGCGCGGCGTGGAGGCGAGCGCAGGCCGCCCAGATCACGGTCTCGGGCCGGGTGCGCATCACAGCTCCTCCTCCGACAGGTCGATTGTTTCCTCCTGTGCCGGCGAGCCGCCGCCGGCGGCCTCCTCGGCCGCCAGGCCGCCCAAGGACTCGGACGACTCTCGCCGGGCGGCCTCCGCGACGCTCACGGGCTCGAGCCGGAGCGTGCCCCGCCCGGAGGGGACGAGCTGGTACTCGGGCATGTGGGCAGCGACACGCGCGGCGAGATCATCCCACTCGGCTGCGACAGCAGTCCTCGGCAGCGGTGGACCGATCACGATCGAGTCGCCGTCGACCCCCCACGGCACGGCGCCGCCCTCCAGATCGGCCTGGCTGCACCCGAGGACGACCGAGAGCGTCACGTCGAGCCCGGCCCGGCGCTGGCGCTGCGCTGCGAGGACGCGCACGCCAGAGATGCCCGCTCCCATGCCCGCTCCGACCACCGCGCCGTAGATCAGTCCTGCTGGGGTGAGCCCGACGACGACCCCCACGACGGCGAGCCCGACGACGAGGCCGGCGGCGGGCCAGCGCGGATCCAGCCGGGCCGCACGGATCCGATCCCGCAGCGGCATCGGTCCACCGGCGAGGAGGCGATCCGTGAGCTCGTGGCCGGAGGTGGCTCCGAGCAGGATCCCGAGCGGTACGGCGTCGATCCAGCTCCGGCTGATCGCGAGGTAGCCCGTGACCAGGGCTAGGCCCCCGGCCACGGGCGCGATGATGCCGGCGGCGCGCCGGAGGAGGCCGACGTGCACTCCGAGCGCCTCGCCGCCGGCGCCGGCGGGGACGGTCACGCCCACGATCCCGGCACGTCCAGCCCCGCGGCGCACACGACTGGCCGCCACGAGGACCAGTGTCACGACCACAAGACCTGCCGTCATGCCGTCAGCTCCAGCTCCAGGCCGAAGCGCTCGACGAAGACCGTGCGTGCCTTGTCGAGTCGGCGGGAGCAAGTGGTCGCTGGCAAGCCGAGCCGGCGAGAGAGCTCGCCGACCCCCACCGGCTCGCCGTCGGGGTACCAGGAGATCCACTCGGCGGCAACGCGCCAGACGTCGTCGGAAATGTCCCGACACTCGGAGAGGCACCGGGCGATCACCGCTGCGGCCTCGTGCGGGTACAGCTCAGGTTGGTCGTCGACGTAGGCGGCGTACTCGGCGGCGACTCGCTTGCGATCCAGCCGAGCTGGATCGCACGGGGCGATCGTGTGGGGGGCGAGGTCGTCGGTGCTAGCGAGCGCCCCCTGGCGCGCTGCGTCGGTCCTGGAGGCACTACGAGCAGTGTTATGGGCAGCGACGAGCTCGTTGTCGGTTGGCTCGCGACCGAGGCGGGCGGTGAGTTGTGCACGGGTCCGGGACATGCCGCGCTGGCGGCGCATCGAACCCGTGTATCCGCCGAACCCGGTAGCCGCCCCGGACTCGAGCTCGTCGCGGAGCAGCGAGTGTGCGCGCACGTACACCGCGGACGGCCAGGTCGGGCTGCCGGGGTGCCGGCCGTCCTCGAGAGCCCTGAGGGTGGCCAGGCGGACGAGCTGGCGGGCGTCGTCGAGGGAGACGCGCTGGCGGGCTCGGCGGACGAGGATGGACGCGATCCGCTCGAGCACGACTGCTTGCGCGGTGAGCACGTCGGTGAGCGGGTCCGGGATGCGCGGTGCCATGCCTTTAACCATGCGGAGACTGGTGCTCATCGCTCGCTCTCCTGTCGTACGGAGGTCCCGATCTCGCTGCTCGGCCAGGTGCTATAGGCGCGCAGCGCGACTCTCGTCGCCGGGAGCATCCCAGCGCCGAGTGCGCAGCCAGGCAACGGCTCGACCGGCAGATCGTCGACCTCAGCGTCGGTGATCCCGGCCTCTACCAGAGCGAGCCGGAGGCTGTCGGGCCTCCAGCCGGGCTCGACGAGCAGGATCGCCTCGACCTCCCACGGCGAGTAGGCGGTGAGCAGCACCTCCGGGCGCCCGCTCAGCTCCTGGTCGATCTCCTCGACCTCAGCCTCCCAGCTCCGGACCGCTATCACACGGATCCGTTTCGGAATCCGATCTTGGTGCCTGGCCATCGTGTCTCCTATGAGGGCGGGCGATCTGCCCGCCAACCGGTTTTTTGGAGATTTCTTGCACAGACGGCCTCGCCCGATTGGCGAGGCCGTCTGTGCAAGATCAGCTGGCTGCCGCAAAGCTGCTGGTCGACCAGCCTGATGTTGGGGTGGTGGATGCCGAGCAACCGCCGGCCGCAACGTTCGTTGCGCTGGCGAAGAAGGTCCCGGGGTGGGGCAAGAAACCGGACGAAACGTTGCCCAAACCGTTGATCTGCTGGACCAGCGAGCTGCTTGGCGACTCGACGTCGAGCGCCAGGTAGCACGTCTTCGTCGCCGGCACATAGCTGGCCATCTTGAGGCTCAACCCGTTGGTCCCGGGGGCAAAGCTGATTGCCTTCGGCCCGCTGGACGGTCCAGAGTCCGTCCAGCTCAAAGCGGGCTCCGCGCCCTTGAGCGCCGTAACGCCGCTCGTTCCCACCAAGCCGCCATAGGGGCTGGCGGCCCCTGCGTCCTGCGTGTAGATGGTCTTCGCTGCGACCACCGCCGTCGAGAGGTTGTGCTGGGCTGCGGCGTTTTGAGTCCCGCTGATCGCTCCGAGGAACGTCGGGACGGCGAAGAACGCGATGATCAGGCCGGCGAGGAGAAGACCGGCGAGAACGGTGAGCAGGCTCGTGCCGTCCTCGTCAAGATCGATGATCCTCGGCTCCCCAGTGATGGTTGGCATGTCGGTGGTCCTTTCCTGTTCGCCGTCCCCGACGGGGCCGGTCATATAGAGATCGGAACGGGCCAGTGCGACACACTGTCGCACCGCCTGAGCTGCTAGAACTCCCGGCGATCAAGCTGCTCGGGCTCGACCTCGATGTCATCGAGGTCGAACGCCGAGGCAGGAAACACCCAGCACCGCCGCGCATCGCGGACGCCCAGGGCTGCCGGGGCCCGACCCGTTGGCGTCGTGCCGGGCACCACGAGCGCCGCCAGGCTCCGCGCAACCTGCCGATCCGCAAGACCTCGCATACCAGCAGTTTCCCGAGCGGCTCTCACGCCCGTCGGGGTCAACAGGACGTGCCGCCCGTCCCGCGAGAGCCACCCGAGGTGCCGCCCGCACGCGTCCCAGCGGTACGTGGTGCCGCTCGGCCCGTCGGACTCGCTGAGCCGCCAGCCGAGGCGGAGCGGCCTGCTCTCCCGAGCAGACTGCTCCTCACCGGCGAGTGGGCAGCGCCCATCGGCGCCGAGGAGGTGTCCTTGCTTGCCGGCGAGCATGTCGCGGACCGCAGCCAACACCCGGCGGCCCGGATCAGCGTCTTGGTGAGCCGCCGCCTGGGATCTCGCAAGCGCAGCGCACAGCTCGCGCACTCGAGCGGACGGCGGCAGCACGTCCTCGCCGACCCCCATCTCTGCCAGGCACCGGCGCAAGGCGCCGATGCCAGCGGAGATTGCGGCCACGGTCTCTCCCGAGCGACCGTGGCCAAGAGCTGCGTACGCAGGGCGCCACAGGCCGTCTCCGATGGCACTGATGGCGTCCAGGCCGCCACCCGCGTCGGCCTGGGCCGCCAGCCAGGCCAGGTAGTGCCCGATGAGCGACCGGGCCAGGCCCGGCACGGCCCAACGCGCTCTCCAAGCGTCGATTGGCGGGTTATCGCTCGCGAGCCGCAGATCGCCAGGGCCGATCTCGATCAAGACCGTGCGCTGTAGGACAGCGGCGTCCGACGGCGTGATCTCGCCCGTCCAGACCACCGTGGTGCGGGGCTCTCGCCCCGAGCGGAGCCCGCCCCGCCGAGTCCCCTTGGCCCCCGTCGTACCGCCGTAGGCGGCCTGTAGGAGCCCACTGAGGACCTCCGTGGTGGTCTCGTTGGCACGACCGTCGTGGTCGGTCAGTCGGTAGTCGTCCGCATAGACCACGCCGTCGCGGTGCCAGCCCGCGAGGACGAGCGCGCCGATTGTCGAGCTCGACTGGATCGATAGCGTGGCGACGCCCTTTTGGACCGCGACGGCGGCGGTCCAGGCCGCGGTCGCGGCCAGGAGGAGCGACTTGCCCGAGTCCGGCTCGCCGATGAGGCCGATCGAGGGACGGGTGGCGAGCCGGAGCGGCGCCGCAAAGACGGCCCCGAGGAGAGCGAGACCAACCTCCGGCCGGTCCGGAGCGATCCCGAGCCAGGCGGGGATCGCCAGGACTGCCTCGTCGAGCGGGGCCAAGGCGGGGGGCATCCCGGTTGCCGCTGCGACGCCCGCAAGGGCGTCGTCGTCCGAGCCCACGGGCGGAGCCACCGCGGTGTCGTGGTCGACACCGCGTGCGTTGATCGATCCTCCGGGCGCCGCCCAGGTGGCGTGGTCGTCCTGCCATAGCCAGCCATTGAGCGCAGCGCGGGTCGTTACCGCCTGCTCTGCGTGCCCGAGGACGCGGAGCATATTGCCGACCCGCTGAGCATCCTGAGGCATAACGGGCAGCGCAACGCCAGCATTGAGCGCATCGACGACCCTGGCAGGAGACACACTGTCGGCCGCAGACAGGCCGTCGCGCCAATACCTACGACCGTCCCGACGGATCAGCTCGACCGCGTACTCGTCGATGCCGATCTGCGGTCGGCCCTGCTCGTCCACGCCGGCGGTCGTGCGGTGCTCCGGCCGCCACGCGATCCAGTCGGCCACAAGGTCGTCGGTCGGGATCGACTTGCCGTCGAGCCCGCGGGACCACGACCGGTGCCACAGGCCGTGCCGAGCCGAGCCGACCACGGCGATGCAGTCGCCGGGGAGCGCGATAGCAGTGCCGTCCGGGGCGCCGAGTGCCTCACCGAGAGCCGCGTCGGCGACGGGACTCTCCGCCTCGGCCAGGACGATCGGCGGGAGCCGATCCGGGACAGCGAGGACTGCTCGCAGATCTGCCGGCGAGCAGTCGGCGTGGTCGGCGAGCAGGCGGACGAGTGTGTCCTCGTCCGGGGCGAAACGTGCGACCTGGGCGGCGAGCCGGTAGTCGCCGCCGCAATAGGCGGCGGCGACGAAGGCAAACGAGTCGAGTGAGCTGCTGGGCTCGAGACCTAGGCGCTCGCAGGCGCTCGCCGAAAAAACGGTGAGCCGCTCGATGCCATCAGGATCCTCGTACGTCGCGGCTTGTACGGCTGAGCCGTGCGGCTCGGCCGGCTCGGCCCAGTGGCTCTGGCCGTCGGCTCCACCCACGCGCTCCCAGCCCAGGACACGCTCGAGGAGTACCGATACGGGGACGGCGGCGGCAAGCCGGTCTCCGGGCCGGTCGTTGTCCGCGTGGGCGACTCGGCGCTCTGGGAGGCGGCGAGTGGCCTGTCGAGCCGGTCGGGGCTGGAGCGGCGGCAGCCAAGCATCGAGCTCGTCGAGCGAGATGCGGCCGCCGGGGGCAGCGACGATCTCGACGGGCAGCGAATCGCATCCGGGCTTTCGCCGCGTGGTGCCCGCGACACGCAGCACCCGCGCGGGATCGGCAAGCACCCCCGCATCCAGATGGCGGCCGGCCACCTGGAAGGCGGCCACCCAGGCGGCCTTCCAGCGCTGCGCGAGCTGGCGTGGATCGTCGCTCGCGAGTGGCTCCGCGAGCGGCAGCCAGATGTGGCATCCGCCGCCGGTCTCGACGCGCATCCGCGGCCGGTCGCCGAGCAGGGCGGCGATGAGCTCGTCGGCCTCCTCCCGTGTCGGGAGGTTTTGAGCTGCATGGCCGGGGGCGGCCACGTCGACATCGGCAACGAGCGCGGGGTAGCCGAGAGCGCTCTGCTTACGTCCACGCCCGGGAGCGTCGCGCTCGCTCCCGGGCGTGGGGCAGATGCCGACGTAGACGTTCTCACCGCCGAGGTGCGCCACCTCGGCGGTGAAGCGCTCAACGTCCGCCAGGGGCACGCGGTGGCCGCGTGCCGAGAACCCGGTGGCCGCGGAGCACAGAGCGATAAGCGCGTCGGCTGGATAGGCCGACGCGAGCGGTGCCCAGATGTGGGCGTGGTGGTCGGCAGCGGTGCGCAGGTCGAGTGCAGTGCGGGTGGCCATGTGCACTATGAGGGCGGCGAGACGGCGCCTCACCCACCACGCGGCGAAAAAACACCCTACCTGACCTGCTGCCCCACGCAAAACCGCAGGTCAGACTATACGTTTTTTGGGTTTGGGACGGTTTGGACGAGTTGGGGCAAGACCCGTCCCAAGGTTTTTTGCCCTCTGAGCTGGGCGTCTATAAGGATAAATGTGTGTTGGGACAAGATCTCCTGTAGTAGAGAGGTCGCGTATAGAGACTCTCTCTCGATCACGATCCGCGATCCGCGATCTCCCCTATATACCCCCCCCTCTACCCCCAGAATCCGTCCCAACGTCCAAAACCCCCAAAACGTATAGTCTGACCTGCGGTTTTTGCGTGGACGGCCCTTGTCCCAACTCGTCCAAAAAGCGTCCCAGGAGCTCCCGATGCAGCAGTTTTTTGGCGGATCAACCAGGCTGTCCCAAAACCCCAAAACGTATAGTCTGACCTGCGGTTTTGCGTGGGACGGCCCTTGTCCCAACTCGTCCCAAAACGCCCAGATCCGTCCCAAAAGCTCCTGGTGCCCAGTTTTGAGCGACCCCCTGTTTTTTTGCTGAGACAGCTGAGACAGGCAAAAAGGGCACTTGACCTGGGGTGCAGTGCCCGAGGGGTGTCACACCCGGCACGGAGAGCCGGGGCACCTCAACCGCCCCGCGCGTTTTCCGACGCGACCCCCCTGTTTTTTGCTGAGACAGCTGAGACAGGCAAAAAGGGCACTTGACCTGGGGTGCAGTGCCCGAGGGGTGTCACACCCGGCACGGAGAGCCGGGGCACCTCAACCGCTCAGGCCCGCCCGAATAGCCGCACCGCGAGCGTCTGCCGGGCGACCCCGAGGAGCGACGCGATGGCGAGTAGCCGCCCGGAGCGGCCCGGCGCTCCGGGCGGACCGACAACCTCGCGCGCCCGCGCCTCCGCTGCCCGGCTGAGGCGATCTGCGGCCGCCAGCGCGACCGCCGCTTGGACGAGCTCGTCGTCCAAGGCAGCGGGGGTGTTGTGCTCACCGCCTCGGTGTCGGGCGCCCGCCGCCGCGGCGGTGAGCGCCTCGGGCGGCACGACGGACGCAGCACTGTGGGCGGCGTCCGTGAGAGCGCGTTCGGCAGCGTCAGCCGCCTGGGCGACGGCGGGCTCGATCACGGGGTGTGGCGGTCGTCGGGATGGTGGCACGGTTCAATAGTAGCAGATGCCTACTACCGGGTGCAGGGCGTTGGTAGTTCTCTGCTACTATGGCGTTGACACCGTAGTAGTAGAGTGCTACTCGTACAGAAGGAGGCCACGAGATGAAGACGTTGGTTGCAATCCTGCTCGCCAGCGCTGGCTCGGGATGGGCGGCGTTCCAGCTCCTGCACGGCCAACTCGAGGCAGCCGTCGCGCATGCGGCGCTCGTCTCCGACGCTCGCAACGCAGCGCTGTCGCTCGCCGGCGCTCAGCTCTCGACCGCCGCGGCGGCGTCGGCGCTGGCGGCCAGGGCCATGCCGTCGGCGGCCGGTCGCGTGGACTTCAGCGCTGCGCCTGACACCAACGCGGTGGTCCCCTGGGCGATCACCGCGTGCGAGGTCGGCACCCGCGTGTGCGCCACCTGGTCGCCCGCAGCAGCCAACAGTTGATCCGTCCGCTTTGGAGGGGCGGGCGAGGTGCCGCCCTCATAGGTAGTAGAAGGAGGCCACAACATGAAGTACCTGATCTGGATCCTCGGGATCACGATGGCGCTGGTCTGGATCTCGCTCTGGCTCGTACGGGCGGCGCTCGGGTCGCAGACCTTGGCGACGCCCGCTCTCGTCACCGACGCGCAGCAGGTGAGCTACGCGGTCGCCGGCGCGCAGGCGCAGACCGCGACCGCCGCGACCGCCCTCGCCAACGCCGCGGAGCCGGGGCTGCGCGGGATCATCTCCTTCCGGGCATCGCCCGATGCGGGCGGCGTGGCGGCGTGGGCGATCACCGCGTGCGAGGTCGCTCATCCCACCGTGTGCGCCACCTACTCGCCCACCGAGGCGATCGGCTGAAGTCCCCACCGACCCTGGTACCTGCACATCACCCCCAACCCCCTGCACCCAGCTCCGCTGTGACGACGGGGCGTCTCGTTCCACTGCGCCCACTGCGAGACCGGTTCGGTGCCGGTTGCCGCCCTGTCTGGCACCGCTGATCGCCGGGGCTCGGCTGTGGTGTGCACGCTGTGACGGAGGTGCGTGATAAGCTCTCGCGCGGAGCTACCGCGTGAGCGCGAGAGCTTGTCCAGCACCCCTCGCCCGCGCTGCCGGCCCCGCACCGAGAGCATCACGGGATCCGAGCGCTGCCCGGTCCGAGGGGCGTCAGACCTCACCGATCCGTTGCCAACGCTGTGTCGCGCTGCGGGCTCGTGCCGCCTCGTGGCGACCCCGCTGCGGTCGCTGCGTGACAGGTCGGGCTGTTGGTCCCCTCGGGGATGTACGGGTTTGCGGGGTGGGCCTGCGCCTCGCTGACACCCGGCCGTCGCTCCGAGCAGACGGCTCAAAGCACTGGTTGCGGGCGGGGTGCGGGTTGGCCGCGCTACCGCGGCGCTGTGGCGAGCGCGGCGAGGCGCTCGCGGACGGAGGGCGGCGTCGCCGGATCGAGCACGACGGCGGCGCGCATCGCGATGTCAACGATCTCGCCCGGCTGGGCGAGCGGCCCTGCAAGATCACTCGCCGCGGCGAGCAGCGCCGACAGCGAGCGCCGGGTGTCCGCGAGTGCGAGCGCAGCGGCACCAGCGCGCCAACGCTGGCGGTCCTCAAGGCCGGCCGCCAGCACCGACCACGCAGCGCGCTGGTGTTGGCGGGCGTTGCCGCCGGGCGACCATGACCGCGGCCTCCGGCCGCGCAGCTCCGGTGGCCAGTCCCCGCGGTGATCTGCGTCCGCGGGAGCCGAGAGCCATGCGTCCGGCCAGGCCCCGGCGACCGCACCGAGCGTGATGGCGGCATCCACTGCGTGCCCGGCGACGCGCGCGCTCACGGCACCGCGTTGCGCGCCCGGCAGCCGCACCGGGCTCGGCCCGACCAAGCTCTCGACGGCGACTAGGGAGGGGCAGCGCTCGCTGTGGCGGTCGAGCAGCGCCGTGATCTCGGCGACGACCCGCCGAGCATAGAGAGGGGCACCTGCGTGCCAGCCGACTCGCTCGGCGGGTCGTCGATCGATTGTCACTCCGTCGGCGACGGCGAGCGACGGCACTCCGTCGCTCGACCAGGCGAGGCGAGCGAGGACGACGCCGGTGTGGCTCGCTCCGGGGTCGACGCCGACGGCGGCGGCGGCGCGGTCCGGACCGGCCTTGCGCCTCGCCTCGCTCTCGGCCGAGGCGAGCAGCGCGGTCGCTGCGTCGCGCATCCGCTCCGACGCGCCGGGCGTCGACAGGACCAGGCGCGCGTAGTCGGCCAGCGCCCCCGTCGGGGGCGCTGGGAGGCCGGCGGCCCCGGCCTCCCCCTCGAAGACACTGCGCGCAAACCCGGTCACACCGTCTATGAGGGCGGCGGCAGTCGCCCCTCAACCACTGGCTCCCCAGAGCGCCGTCCCGACGCGGGCCGCTGCGTCGGAACGCACCTCGCCAACAAGGTGCTGGTAACGCCGCGTGGCGGTGGGCGAGGTGTGCCCGAGGAGGAGTCCCGCCGTCGTAGTCGTCACCCCCAAGGCGAGCAGCAGCGTGGCCGCCGTGTGCCGAGCGTCGTGCAGGCGCCGCGGCTCGACCCCGGCCTCCAAAAGCAGCGCCTGCCAGCGCTGCCAGTCCCACCGCGCGCCGGCGGGGCCCCCCAAGGGACCCGGAAAGACCAGGTCCCAACCCGTGCGGGACGGGTCCCACCGGGACCCGAGCGCTAGGTGGGCGGTGTCTTTCGCGAGCCCGGAGACTCGCGATCCAAAGCCCCGCGTGAGAGAATGACAGGCATGGAGTTCTCCTGGTCGAAGGCCCTTCGGTGAGCCTCGGGGTGGCGAGCCGCCAGGGCAGCCTGCTCGACGACATCGAGGCGTTCTGCGATCGGACGCTGCCCGTGAACTCGATCTACTCGCTGTTGCATCGCGAACGCGATCGGCTCTTCCCCGACGAGCTGTTCGCGGATCTCTTCTCCGATCGGGGCCGGCGCAGTGTGCCGCCGTCGGTGGTGGCGACGGTGATGGTGCTCCAGCGCCTGGAGGGACTCTCCGATCGTGAGGCGGTCGAGCGCTACGCCTTCGACACCCGCTGGCGCTACGCCGCGGGGGTGGGTGGCTACGACGGCGACGGGTGGACGAGCTTCGCGCACACGGTGCTGGTCGACTTCCGCGCCCGGCTCGCGGCCTCCGACGATCCCCGGCGGATCTTCGCGGTGACGCTGGACGCGGCGAGCGAAGCGGGCCTCGTCGGCGCGAAGAGGGTGTTGGACTCGACGCCGCTCTACGACGCGGTGGCGACCATGGACACCGTCACCCTGATCCGCTCGGCGATCCGCTCGGTGCTGAAGGCCGCCGAGGGCTCCTTGGAGGCGGAGCTGTCTTCGCTGATCCGAAGCGGGGACGACGACGCGAGCGCGGCGAAGCCCCGGATCGACTGGGACGACGAGAAAGCCCGCGAGGCACTGATCGACGCGGTCGCGAAGGACGGCCGTGCCATCCTGACCCACTTCGACGGAGCGCACCTCGAGGGGCCACTCGCCGAGGCGGTCGAGCTGTTGGCCACGGTCTTGGGCCAGGACGTCGACGTCGGCGACGACGGGGTGTTCCGCATCGCGAGGCGGGTGGCGCCTGACCGGGTGATCTCGACGGTCGATCCCGAGACCCGCCACGGCCACAAGACGCAAGCGAAGGGCTTCGACGGCTACAAGGGCCACGCGGCCATCGATCCCGACAGCGAGCTCATCACCGCGACCACCGTCACGGCCGGCAACGTCGGCGATGCTGCGGCGGCAGCCGAGCTGATCGAGGATCTCACCGGCACCGACGAGGCGGACAGCGACACCGGCACCGCTTCGGACAACCCCGAGGCGCCGAGCACGGGACAGCTGGACGGGGAGCCCGCCCAGGCCCGACCGAACCGCCAGGGCGGTGGCGGTGGCCGGCGCCGGGCGAAGTCGGCCAAGAACGCTGCGGCAGCCCGGACCGCTCGGGCAGCAGCGCGCGAGGCACGCCGCCGAGCACGAGCGAAGCGTCGCAGGGACGCATCGTCCCGGCTCGGCGACGATGCCCCGAAGGTCTACGGTGACGGCGCGTACGGCTCGGGGGAGTTCCTCGACCACCTCGCCCGAGCGGGCATCGAGCACCGCTGCAAGACCCAGCGGCCGGTCAACGCCACCGGGCTCTTCGCGAAGGACCGCTTCGCGATCGACCTCGCCGCCGAGACGGTCACCTGCCCCGCCGGCGAGGTGGCCCCCATCCGCCGCAACCGCAGAGGCGACGGCGTCGCCCGCTTCGCCTCCGCGTGTCGCAGCTGTCCCCTGCGAGAAGAGTGCACCACATCTCCCGGCGGGCGGAGCATCACCGTGGGACGCTACGAGGCCCACCTCGCCGAAGCCCGAGCGAAGGCCGCGGATCCCGCATGGCTCGAGGACTACCGAGCCACCCGCCCGAAGGTCGAGCGCAAGCTCGCACACCTCATGCGACGCCACCACGGCGGACGGCGTGCCCGGGTGCGCGGCAGCGCCAAGGTCGGTGCCGACTTCAACCTCCTCGCTGCCGCGGTGAACCTCGCCCGACTCGCCGTGCTCGAGCTCACCTCCACTCCGAAGGGATGGGCGGCGGCGATGGACTGAGAGACCCGAGGGATGGAGCAGGGAAGGAGCCCACGTCCATGGGGCTCCGTCCTCGCAGCCCTCGACGCCACTTGTCACCAGAGCCCACCCCCTCCCAGCATCGAAGCCACCAGGAGCTGCCATGACCGTGACACCGTGTTCACCAGCCAGCCGTTTCACACCGCCCACCTAGGCGGGCCGCTGCCTGCTCGGCCCGGTGCTGGGCGAGCTCCACCACGAGCGGACCGGGTAACCCGAGCAGGCGGTGCCCGGCTGCGGATTTCGGCTCGGCAAGGTCTGGGCCGCCGCCCCATCGGGCGGGGCAGTGGCTGGCTCCGGGGCCAGGCGCCCTGCAGCTCGGCGTCCCGAGCGCCGCCCCCGCACAGCCGTGCCTCCATGGGCGCCACTGCAACTGACATCGCACGGCCACGGTCTCACGGTCGAGGTCGAGGTCTTGCCAACGCAACCCAAGCGCCTCCCCCTGGCGGAGCCCGAGTGCCAAGGCGACCGACCAGCGAGCGCCTTGCGGACCACGGCGGGCCGCAGCAAGCACACGGCGGGCCTCGTCGACGGTGAGCGGCTGGGGCTCTCGCGGTGGCGGCGTGCGTGGCAGGCGTGCCCGCGCGACAGCGTGCGGTGCCGGGAGCAGGCCGTCGCGCACGGCCGCCGAGAGAGCGGCAGAGAGCGTCCGACGGATGTGCGTGATGCTCGCTCCGCCGAGGCCATCCGCCAGTAGGCGTCCGTATAACTGCTCGACGTCGCTGGGACTGAGGCGGTCCAGGCGTCCGCCCGACGCCCCGAGACGCCGGGCGTCCAAACGGTAGCCGCGCATCGTCGTTGGGCGGACGCGCTGCTCCTGCCCGGCAATCCAGTGCTCCAACCACTCGGCGACGGTCGGCATCCGGCCGTCCCGGCGGCAGCCCGCGTCGCGCGACTGCTCAATCTCCCGGACCTTGGCCGCAACAGCCGAGCGCGTGCGCCCCCGGACGTGCTTCCGACGGCGCCGCCCGTCGGGACCGACACCGAGGGAGATCCACCCCTCCCAGCCTCCATCCACCGAGCGGTGGATGGAGGACCGCCCATCGGCCCCTTTCGCGGAGCTCATCAGGCAGCGCCGTCGGTGAGCTCCGCGACCAAGGCATCGACTGCTGCCCGCGGGACCAAACGCCGGCGCCCCGGTCGCGTCGAGGCGAGGCAGCCAGCCGCAATGAGCTCCCACACGCGGCTCCGGCTGACGCGCAGCTCCGCCGCAGCCTCCTCGACGGTGAGCAGGGTGTGGGCGGCTACCGGCGGTGCCTCGCCGGCAGCCTCCAGCGCAGCTTGGGCAGCCTCCAGCGCCGCCTGGGCGGCGGCGACGGCCCGGCGGGCGGACTCGACAGCATTCGGAGAAACCATGTCACCCCTGTGCCGCGCGGTGCTGCTCGACAGTCTACGGGGCGGGGCGGTGGCTACCACGTGGCTGCCAACGACGGAGCTTCGGACCGTCTCAGGAGCACCACACCGGCACTGACCTGCCCTTGGTGAGCGCCCCCGGCAGGACTCGAACCTGCGACCCGCTGCTTAGAAGGCAGCCGCTCTGTCCAGCTGAGCTACAGGGGCGGGCTCCGTCACGCTACTGCCGCCCGTCCGGTTTTCCAGGGCACCCCCTCTGGCGCTTCGGCCGGCGTACAGAGGGACCAGCGGGAGGGAAGGGGTCGCCGGGCACGCCGGGGGGCGACGGTCGGCGGCGCTCCCCCAGCGGGCACACCCTCCCGCCGGCACACCCCGCGCCGGCGTCTCCGCCGCTGCAGAGGCGCTCGGGCAGGCATCTTGCCTCCCGGCACCCGTCCCGGGTAACGAACGCGGAGCCCGCCGCCGGCACGCCTTGCTAGCCTGAGTGCTCGCACATGGTGGCCGTAGCTCAGTCGGTTAGAGCGCCAGGTTGTGGCCCTGGAGGTCGGGGGTTCAAGTCCCCTCGGTCACCCCGACTCCGCGGAGCCGGCGCGCGCTGCGCTGGGTAGGCTCCCCGCTGGCGCCTCTAGCTCAACGGCAGAGCAACGGACTCTTAATCCGCAGGTTCTGGGTTCGAATCCCAGGGGGCGCACCGAGGCTTCGACCGGGCCGGTCGTTCGCTGCAGCTCGTTCCACGCTTCGGGCCCCGTCGGTGAAGCGCGCGGAGCGCACACGTGACGCTGTCCCCCAGACCAGAGCACCCCAACGAGATCCCGATGGTGCCGGGGGCGTCGGACCGGAATGAGGAGGAACAGGCTCGGTCGGCGCGCTGGCCCGTAACCCGGCGGGAGAGTGCCCTCCGACGCGGCGCCGCTCGAGGTAAGGCACCGGGTCGAGCAACAGGAGCCAGGGCCGCCGCCGGGTCGGCCTCGAAGCGCCAGCTCGGCCATACGGTCGGGCCAGAGGCTCGGGAACGGGCAAGCGGAGCCCGCCCCACCGCCGGGGCCGCCCTCCGGTGACGCAGAGCCGGACCAGAGACGCGAGGCTGGGCCTGTCGGGCAAGAGCTGGTGAGGACGAGAGAGGAGACGGTCACCGGTGGACCACCAAGAGACGCTCGCACCGACCGCCGGCCCGGCTGCTGCCACGGCCACAGCCAGCCAGTTGCGATTCGAACCGCCCGGTCGCGTCGTCATGATCGGCGCCGGACAGCTCGCCCGCATGAGCCACCAGGCAGCGGTCGACTACGGGCTCGACTTCCACGTGCTGGCCGGGGCTCCCGACGAGCCGGCGGCAGCCGCTGGCGCACCCTTCACGCTCGGTGACCACGCCTCCTTCGACGATCTCCTCCGTGCGGCTAGCCAAGGGGATGTCGTCACCTTCGACCACGAGCTGGTCCCCCAGGACCTCCTCCGTCGCCTGGAGGCGGCGGGGCACAGCGTGCGCCCCGGTGCGGACGCACTCGCCTTCGCCCAGGACAAGCTGCACAGCCGCCACCAGCTCGCAGCGCTCGCATCCCCCCGGGTGCCCCTTCCCGCCTTCACGGCCGTCCGCCGGCTTGCCGATGTCGACGCCTTTGCCGCGGACCACGGTTGGCCGCTCGTGCTCAAGGCACGCGGCGGCGGCTACGACGGCCGGGGTGTCCACCTGCTGACATCTCGACGCGCCGCAGAGGCGATCCTCGGCGACCCCGAGGGGAGCGCCGAGCCCTCGTGGGTCCTGGAGGAGCACCTCGACCTCGCGGCCGAGCTCGCCGTGGTCGTCGCCCGGCGTCCCTCGGGCGAGACTGCGACCTACCCCCCGATCGAGACGCGCCAGGAGAACGGGATGTGCCACGAGCTCGTGATGCCGGCGCGGCTGCCCGAGGCCGTTGCGAGCGAAGCGGTCCGCCTCGCGGAGTCGATCGCCGTCCACATCGGCGCAACCGGCCTGTGCGCCGTCGAGCTCTTCTGGACCACCGACGGCCGGCTGCTCCTCAACGAGCTCGCGCTCCGGCCGCACAACTCGGGCCACGCCACCATCGAGGGCTGCGCCACCTCCCAGTTCCACCAGCACCTACGGGCCGTGCTGGACTGGCCGCTCGGCTCGACGGCGCTCGTCCGTCCCGCCGCCATGGTCAACGTCGTCGGCGGCGCCGGCCCGTCGGAGCTCGCCAGCAGGCTGCCCCGAGCGCTCGCCGTGCCCGGCGCCCACGTCCACCTCTACGGAAAGGCCCCCCGGCCCGGGAGGAAGCTCGGGCACGTCACGGCACTCGGCTCGGACGCCGACGAGGCACTCGACACTGCAAGGGCAGCTGCATCCCTGCTCAGCGCCCCCTGACGCGACCGCCGGCCACCCTCGACTCTCGCCGTCCTCCAGGCGCGCGCCCCCTATCCCCCACCTGCCACCCCGACCCGCCATCCAGCCTCGCTCCCCCACGCCGACCAGCCACCGCCACCTCGGCGCCCGGCCGAACGGCAGCGGTGCCACCCTGCCCCACCAGCCCACCACGGCTAACATCCGGCGGGTGCATCCCTCCCGACGCCTGCCCGCCGGGCCGCCCCGAGTCGGTGTCGTGATGGGGAGCGACTCCGATCTCCAGGTCATGCATGCGGCAGCGGAGACACTCGACGAGCTCGGCATCCGACACGAGGTCCGCGTGGTCTCGGCCCACCGGACGCCGGACGACATGCTGGCCTACGGCCGGAGCGCCCGGGATCGCGGCCTCGAGGTGATCGTCGCCGGCGCTGGCGGTGCCGCCCACCTGCCGGGGATGCTCGCAGCCACCACCACCCTCCCGGTGATCGGCGTCCCGATCCCACTTCGCTACCTGGACGGGCTCGACTCCCTGCTCTCGATCGTGCAGATGCCGAACGGGGTGCCCGTCGCCACCGTCGCGATCGGTGGCGCCCGCAACGCCGCCCTCCTCGCAGCCCGCATCCTCGCGCTCGGAGACCCCGCACTCGCAGCCGCCCTCACCGAGCTCTCCGGCACGATGGCGGCCACCTCACGAGCCAAGAACGAGCACCTCACCGTGCCGACGCCCGGCGCCAGCAAGACCGGCGAGCCCGGCTGACCGCCTGCCTGTCGGCCCCTACCAGCACCTTGGTCAGTCGATCCGCAGCTGGCGAGCGGACCTGTCCCGGCTGCCCGCCTCCGCTCCGCTTGCCGACCCTGTCCCGGCTGCCCCCCCTACCTGGTCAGTCGTAACTGGCCTCGACGGCCCACTGCCCTCGCTCCAGCACCAGCAGGTGCGCGCTCCCGTCCTCCAAGAGCACCTGGAGCCGGGCGACCCGACGACGCCCCGTTGCGTCCCACCACCGCTCGTCGACCGGCCAGGGACCCGCCCACCAGGTGATCGCTGCTGACTGGCCTGCCCCGAGCTTCCCGGTGTCAGACCGGCCTGCCCCGAGCTTCCCGGTGTCAGACCGGCCTGCCCCGAGCTTCCCGGTGTCGGACCGCTCCGGCTGGATCCCGCCCACCTCAGGCTGCCCCGCCCCCGCCCCCGCTCCCGGCGGGGGACCCCCCCGTCGGAGGGTCGCAGGCTGCCCGCAGAGCTGTCCCCGGCCATCCACACCCACCGCTACGCCCTGGCTCCCGAGGAGCTCGACCGGGAGTGGGGTCGGGTGGACGAGCGCCGGCGAGGGAGGAGGGAGCTCGCCCGGCCAGGGCCGATTGGGGGGTTGCGCCGGCTCGCGCGGCTCCCCCCAGGGCACCAGGCGAACCTGTTCGGCAGGCCCCCTCCCGCCCGAGCGCACGGCCGTGCAGACCGCCTCCGGTCCGAGCATCCCCTGGACCCGAGCCAGTGCTCGCTCGGCACGGCGATCCGCCTCGGCGTCGCCTCCCCAGAGCCCGGGCTGGCGTCCTCCCGACCGCTCGAGCTCTTCTGCCGCGAGGCGGAGGAGGACGAGGCCCGCCGTCGGCGAGGCGGGGCCCGATCCTGTGAGCCAGCTCTCCAGCTGCCAGCGCACCCGCTCCACCAGTGGCTCCACCGAGAACGGACGATCGTGCCGCCAGCGCCGGACACATCGCTCGGCGTTGTCGGTCTCGACCTCGACCCGCACCCCCCGACAGGCGAGCCCGTGCTCGGACAGGCGACCGTACAGCTCGACGGCGAGCGAGCGCGCCACGAACGCCGCCCGGTCGACCTGGTCCACGGGAGGGTCCAGCTCGGTCCACACCTCCAGATCCGGCGGGATCGCCGCTGGAGCCAGGCCAGCTCGATCCTCACCACGAGCGAGGCGCCGGGCAGTCTCCCCGTCAGGGCCGAACCGTTCCCGTACCGCACGCTCGTCCAGTGCCGCCAGCTGGCCGAGCGTACGGATGCCGAGACGCTCGAGGACGTCGCAGAGCTCCGGGCGCTCGAGCGAGCGAACCGGGAGTGGGGCGAGGAAGCGAGCGGCTGCGCCCGGTGGGACGACCAGACTCCCCGGCCCGCCGTCCCCCGCCAGCTCGGCGTTCGCCACCGGCCCACCAACCCTCACCGAGCCGGCACCGCCCTTCACCGAGCCGGCACCGCCCTTCACCGAGCTACCAGCATCCCTCGCTGACTTGCCGTCCCCCGCCAGCGTGGCCGCCAGCCGAGCGGCGAACGGCCCTTCGGCCACGCCGATCCGCCACCAGGGTGGCTCCTCGATCCAACCCTGCCGTCGTCCGACGGCCCGGAGGATCTCACCGACCCGAACGACCAGCGCATGGTCCCCGCCGAAGTACCGGGACGGGCCTCTCGTGGCGAAGGCGGCGAGGCCGGGGTGGCTCACCTCGACCTCGGGGCAGATCTCCCCGAGCGCAGCGACCACCCGCTCGAAGGCAGCCAGCTCCATGGTCAGGTTGCGGCGGAGCAGCTGCGCGCCCGGACTGCGGCGTTGGGCCTCGCGCCGGCGCTGGCCCTCCGTCACCCCGTCCGCTCGCGCCGCAGCCGAGGCCGCGACGACCCGGTTCCCCACCAGCACGATGGCCGGGACTGCGGGGGCGACGCCAGCAACGGTCACCGCCCAGTCGGGACACCAGACGGTGAGGGTCCGCACCACAGCCCCATGCTATGCGAACACCTGTTCGACTGCATTCGGCCAGACGCTCGTTTGGTTCCACCCGAAACGTCGGGCGAGCTGCACTCCAGGCTCAGATGGGTTGCGATCGAGAGGTCGCGAGCGCTGCCACGAACGCCCGCACCCAGTCGGGCTCAGTGCGCGCGTAGTCGCGGAGGGCCCAGCCCATGGCCTTGCGGATGAAGAAGCCCCCGCCGGAGCCGGCGGGTGCGTCCTGGCTGACGCCCTCGTCACGGCCCGAACCGAGGGGACCGGGACACCGAGGTACGGCATGTCCGACTTCATGTAGTCCTGCATCCTCGGCGCGCGGACCGGTTCCGCGGCGCGCTGCAGGCCTGCCCGGACGGCCTCGACCAACCGGGCGCTTTCCTCCGCGGAAGCTGCTGACGATGGAGATGACGACCGCCGCACCTGCCGACTCCTCACGACCCAGCAATCGACGCGACGACTACGAGCAGGTGCTCTCCGACCACTCCCTGCTGCACTCACCCTCGGAGGGCAGCCGTGGTGATCACCGGAGTGCTCATCTCGCTCGCAGGCCCAGGCCGATCCCGAAACCGAAGAGAACGGCAGCCGTGATGCCGTCGATCAGGCGTCGGGCCGAGCGGCGGTCGACCCAGTGACGAAGGGACCGGGCGCCGAAGATGACCCCGCTGAACCAGACGATGCTCTCGCCGTCGTGGACGAGTGCGAGGAGGAGCCCGACCGCAAGGTGCGGCGCGTGGACGGGGATGAACTGGTGTTGAGCGCCAGCCTGTTTGAAGATGGCGACGGCGCCCGGGGTGAGCACGGGGGTTGCGCACGACCGAACGACCGAAGTGGGTTGGGGCGAGAGGCGCAAGGCGCGTTGAAGGACCGGGTGGCGGTGCCGCCCGGTTCGGGGGTCGACTGGGGGGGTCGGTGACGGGCTGTGCGGCGTCGGCCTCGAGTCCGAGCGCCGCGCGTCGGTCCGTGAGGGACGGGCCTGCGGGCCGCCCTTCGCCCCGCCTCGTTCAGCTGGGGGCGAGAGGCGGTGCTGCGGTCCAGGTCCGCGCCGGGCGTCCACCGGTGGCGGTGTCGACGTGGAGGTGGGCTCGGCCGCCGGAGGCGAGCTCGGCGAGCGCGCGGTCGATGTCGGCGCCGGGGGCGTTGCGTCCGAGGGTGTCTCGGATCTGGGTCCGGGTGAGGCCTCGGGCTCCGGCGGCGGTGAGGGCGTCGGCGATGCGATCTGCGATGGGTCCGGCGTTCGCCCGCTCACCGGCCCAGGTGGCTGAGCGCGCTGCGTAGGCCCACAGGGCGAGCCCGGCGCGCAGGTGGGTCGTCGCGATCGTGCGGGCGCCGTCGGTGAGGGCGTAGAGCAGCGCCAGGCGCACGCTGTGGGCTTCGCCTCTGGCGACGAGTGCACCGCCAGGTCCGGGGGAGGCGGCCGAGAGGGTCGGGTAGATGTCCCACCATGTCTTTCGTGCGGCGGGGCTGAATCGCAGGCGTCCGGCACTTCTCGCGGTGGCGAGGTTGATCGCGAGCCGCTCGGGCAGGCCGGTGCCGGCAAGGGGGTTGGGGTGGCCGCCTTCGGGCAGGAGTCGAGCCCGTCGGCACGCGATGAGCAAGAACCGGTTCAACAGCCCGTTCGCGGTCTCGAGGCCGGCGACGTGGTGGGCGAGCTCGGCTGCGGTGATGTGGCCGATGACCGCGAGGTGGGCCGCTCGGGCCCGGGCGGGGGCGGTGCGGGTGAGCAGGGCGAGAGGTCGCCCGTCCCAGGCGGAGCGCAGCACCGGCGAGAGGGTGTTGACGTCTCTGGCGGTCATCTTGAGCACCGACGCGAACTCGGCCTCGACGACGAGCAGGCGGGGATCGGGAGCGCCGGGGTCTGTGCCGTCGGGATCGCGGAGTGCCCATACGAGCCCCTCGCCTGAGCTCAGCCCCGTCGAGGTCCGGGTGACAAAGCCGGGGTCGGCGCCGTCCATGAGCCGGGCGACGTGGTCCCACGAGGACCCTTTGCGCGCCTTCGCGGACTCGCCGACGAGCAGCAGGTACTCGTTCGGGTGATGCAGCGTCGCTTCGACGGCGAAGTGGGCGCCGCGGCCGATCGTGGCACCGGCGGCGACGAGGGTCTGGGCCAAGATGGCGACGGGGTCGGCCTCGGTGTGAGGAGCGAGAGCGGCGACGATGTCGCCCATCAGACCGCTGTAGGCATCGGGCCCGGGAGCCTCGGGCCATCCCGGCGGTGGTGGCTCCACCGCCAGGGAGGCGGGGAGCTCGACCCCCCGCGCTGGCTTCGGTGGTCGGGGATCGCCCTCGGGGGCGAACAGGCCGGCCTGGTCCTGCCTCGCAGCGCTCAGCACTCGGTCACCTCCGCGACCGCCGCCCGCACGGCGGACTCGTCGACGATGGCCTTGTGCTCGGCCCACGCGGCGATGAGCGCCTGGACGGCCAGGTTGTTCACCATCCGGGGAAGTCCCCGGCTCACCTGGTGGGCCAACGCGATCGCGTCGTCGGAGAACAAGGTGTCGGCGCGCCCGGCGAGGGCCAGGTGATGGGCGACATAAGCCCCGGTTTCGCTCGCCTCGAGGCCCGACATGGCGTAGCGCAGCCCCACGCGCTGATCGAGCGCGGCGAAAGCCCCGAGTCGCAGACGCCGTCGCAGGGCCGGCTGACCCAACAGGATGAGCGCGAAGGGAGCGACCGAGTCCATGTGGGCGTTCGACAGGCAGCGCAGCCCTTCGAGGGTCTCCGCGTCGAGCAGGTGTGCCTCGTCGATCACGACCGTGACCTTCTTCCCCCGCTCCTCGGACTCCGCGGCCAAGAGGTCCTGGGTCTGGGGGATCAGCGACGCGGAGTGGAACCTGGGGGTGGCGCCGAGAGCGGCGGTGATCGCCGCGTACATGCCCCGCAGGCCAACTCCGGGGGTGCCGAGGTAGATGGTGGTGTGGCGTGACCCGTCCAAGGCAGCGAGCGCGGCCCGCGCCGCGACGGTCTTGCCCGATCCGCACTCGCCGGTGACCACGCCGATGGCGGACTCCGCGACGCACCAACCGATGCGGGCCGTGGCCTCTGCGTGGCAGCGATAGCCGTGCAGCATGCCCGGCGCCAGGTCCTTGCCGAAGGGCATGCGGGTTCCGAAGCCATAGTGGGCTCGCAGCCCGTCGATCCCGCTCACGAGCTGACCTCCTCGGTGTCGTCGCCGCGGGTGAGGTCGGCGAAGTGGACGCGTCTGGCACCGGTCTCGGCCGCCCTGCGGGCAGCGACGAGGCTCAGGTAGTCGATCCCGGTCGGCACCGCCACCGGGGGAGCTTCTGCGCGGGCCTTCGGGTGGGTGTGGCGGGAGATGCGCACCGGGACCGCGGCGCCCATCGACCGGTTCTCGAAGCGGACCTCGATGCTGGTGAGGTCGAACGGGTTGAAGACGAGATCGACGCGCCGGCCGACGAGCGCGGCGTCGACCTCGAAGCAGTTCCCGTGCAGCGACACGGTCGCGGTCTTGGTCACCGTGCGCGTCTCTGCCCACAGGAACGCCTCGTGGAGCTGGTCGCGCGACGGCAGCGCCGGGGGGCCGCCGGCCTCGAAGCGTTCCAGGGGGCTCTGGCCGGTCTCCGAGTGCACCCGGCGGTGATAGACCACCTCCACCCAGGCGCTGAAGAGGCTGTTCAACTCGGCCAGGCTGGCAACACCACGGGCCTCGACCTCGACGACGAACTGCGACCGCACGGTCCGGAAGAACCTCTCGATCTTGCCCTTCGTGGTGGCCGCTCGGGGCCGGGCGTGGATCAAGCGAACGCCGAGCACCGCGCACGCCCGGAGGAACGGCGCGGACACGAACGCGCTGCCGTTGTCGACAAGCACCGCCTTCGGCACGCCCCGGGCGGCGAGGCCAGGACGCAACGCCGACTCCAGACGGACCGTGTCCTCCGCGACCGTCCACAGGTAACCGGCCAGCAACCTCGAGTGATCGTCGATGAACGCCAGCAGATAGGACTTGCGGCCGGCGACGACCGGGCCGTGCATGGCATCGCCGGTCCAGAGATCGTTGCGGGCGGCCGCCTCGAAGCGCCCGTAGACCTTGGCAGGGGCGCCATCGGGGCGGGTGTTCAACCCGAGTCGGGCGAAGTGGCGCTGGATCGTCCGCTTCGAGCAGCCCCCCCGGCCGGACTCGGCCAGGATCTGGGCCACCAGGACCGCACTGCGCGCCGGTGCCTCGGTCTTCAGCGCCACCGCCAGATCGAGCACCTCGCCCGGCACACGGCGCACGCCCCTTCGAGGGGCCGGGACCAACGCGTCGAAGCCGCCCCGCCGATAGGCCCGGACCCAGCGATCCAGCGTGGAGCGCCCCACCCGGACCGTCTCGCCGCCCGGCCTGGCGTGGTCCATGGCTGCGAGCTCGCGCACCAGCGCACCCCGCTCCGCGGCGGACAGCCCCGGGTCCGCGGCCTCACGTATCAGCGAGTAGCGGAACAACCCGACGTCTCTTCGATGGCCATCTTCCACAGCTCCTCCTGTCCGAACGGTGAGGAGCACAGCCTCTCCGGCTCAGCGGAGCGCCGGCAGAGGGCATCTCGTGTTGGCAAGCAGCACCCCGCCCGAAGCGAAGCTCGCCCAGCACCACGCCGGGCGCGGACCGTGCGCCAACACTGCGGCCCGAGCCGCCACCCCGATCGCCTCCACCGCGTCGACGAAGGCGCCCTGGCCCGGGCCGGCCGGAGCCAACGACACATCGAGAGCGAACGCCCAGCGCCAGAAGTGCTCCCGAATCGCGCTCGCCCGCTCGGAGAAGCGGCGCAGCCACCGCCGGACCCTCCACGCCGGCACCCCGAGACGGACAGCGATCGAGCGGTGCCCCGCCCCGGCCGCCTTGGCCTCGATCGCCTCGCCGATCACCGCCGCCTCGTCGCGACGGCGGAGGAAGCCCTCGTCTGGCAGCAGCACGTGGGTTCTCGCGCATCCCCGGCACCTCCCCCGGCGGGGCCGGAGCCTGTCCTCCTCTCCATCTCGCCGCCGGATCACCCGGACTCGGGCATGGCTCCACGGGCGGAGCACCCCGTCGCAGTCCGGGCAGGCCAGCAGCCCTCCGAGCAGGTCCGTCTCGACGGCCGCGTGATCGGTCCCTACGATGAGCATCGGTGCCTCCGGCATCGTCAGCAGGGACCCTCCCGACGTTCCGGCAAGAATCAGCGGGAGGGTCCTTGCGCGTCCAAGAACACCCCCAGCCTCGCGCCCCAACTACTCGCCGTCCGCTCCCGCCACCAACGCCGTCCTCACCGTCAGCGGCGCAGCGACACCCGGCCATCCCCATTCCGGTTGGCGCTCAACAACTGGGGCAGGACTGCAACATAGAACGCACCGATCTTGGGGTTGAGGAGATTCGTGAGCAACCCGCGGCGCCACGACCGCCAAAGGGTCGGAGCAGCCGGTTTGCACGCGACGGTCCGAGCGGTACCGAGAGCGCTGCCACCCCGGGCAGCCGCGACCGCCAGTTTGAGACCGAGCCAGATCATGTAGCCCGCCCCGGCAAGCCGGAGGGCCGTGTAGGCGCTCGCGGAGGCGATCAGGAGACTCGACACGCCGACGGCCGCACCCGCTCCCCAGACCAGGAGGCCGGCGTCGACACCCAAGGCGGTGGCGAAGGCGTACTTCTTCCCGTGAACGACCGCCGCCCGCAGGACCTGTGCAGTGTCCAGACCGGGGACAATCGTCAGGAGCCCCGCTACCAGAGCGAAGGACAGCACGGCCGTTGTCAGCGACATCCTGGCCCTGCGGCGTCGGTCACGCGGGGGGATCGGCACACGGCCGTCAGACGAGCGCTGCACACGGTCCGCGGACGAGCCCTGCGCACGACCAGGGGGCGGCCGGTCACACACGTTCCCCCAGCGAGACCGCCTCCCACACTCGCACCGTAACGCCCGCTCGAGACCGTCTCGGCGCCCTCGCTCCCGAGCACACGAGTCCCGGACCAGGCCCGGCCAGCTCGCGGTCGCCAGCCCTCGCGCGAGCCCGGCGGCACCCGGGCTCGCCGCTCCTGCAGAGGCCGAAGCGTCCGTCGGGCCCGCCCGGGGTCGAGCACGTCGGCCGGCAGCGACCTGCGGGCGGGGAGCGGGGAGCGTTCGACCAGAGGGGATCGTCGACCGGCCATCTACGTCGACCCGATCGGGCCGTAGCACCAACTGCCAGGGTTCTTCCGTGAGCCTCCGGCCTGGCGCTAGAGCGCGAGCGGGAAGTTCGCCAGCACCCCCGTCGAGACGAGGAACACGACCAGGGCGAGCCCGACCAGGGCCATCCGGAACTCGAGACGCTCGAGCTGCGTGCTCACCCCGACGAAGAACAGCACCGTTGCGGCCAGCACCGTGAGCAGGACGTAGTTGTCCGAGATCTGGTTGGCCCTCGTCGCCTCGTCGAAGCGCTTCGTTGCGGCAGCGAGGAGCTCGTTCGCCTTCGCGGAGTCGGCCCGCCGGTACTGCGGCAGCACGAACGGGGTCGCCGGCGCGGCCGGATTGTGGAGCGGATCGGTGGCCTTCCAGGCCTTGAATGCCGTGGCGAACTCGCCCCGGAACCGGGAGGCGAGGGCGTCCGCGACCGAGCGCTCGCCGAGCTCGGTGGCGTTGAGCCAGGCCGTGAAGACCGTCACGTCGGCGAGGGCTTCCTGGCCGGCGGTCGTCGAGGCCCGGATGGACTCGGTCCGGCTCGCAGACGCCTGGTTGAAGCGCGTCGCCTGCACGCCGCTCCACTTCGTGGCCTCGAACGCGCTCCACGCAGAGAGCACGGTCGCCGCCGCGAGCAGGATCGTCGAAGCCAGCTCGACCACCCGCACCCGCCGGGACCGAGCCGCCGGGGGCCGTGCGCCCGGCCCTGCGTCGGTCTCGGGTGTCGCAGTCACCCTCGCGTGCCCCGATCCGAGCGGCGAGCCTTGGTGTTGCGGCCCGTGCAGTCTGGAAGAGGCGCGCTGCGTGGCACGCCGGTGCGAGGGGTCATGGCCTGAGTGTGCCAGATGCCACGGCCAATGCCGCGGATCCCACCTCGCCGGCACCACGGCCACGGTGGGATCCCACCTCGCCTGCACCAGGTCCGCCGTTGCGGATCCCACCTCGCCGGCACCACGGCCACCGCCGCCGGTGTCGACCGGGGGGGGCGCCTCCTCGCCACCTGGGCGACTCGGAAGCGCTGACGTAGGCTGAGGTCGGGCTTCGCGGGACGACCCCGCTCGGTGACCGCCACCGGGCGACGGAGAGGGAGGTGCTGGGGATGCACAGGCTGGTTGCGCTCTGGACGAAGCCGGAGGACGTCGAGGGGTTCGAGCGGGAGTACCACGACGTGCACATGGCCCTCGTGCACCCGCTGCCAGGGCTCGCCGGCGCGGTGAGCGCCCGTGCGAAGAACGGGCCGTACTACCGGGTCGCCGATCTCTCCTTCGCCTCGATGGACGACTTCCAGGCCGCGATGGGCTCGGAGCAGGGCAAGGCACTGCTCGCCGACGCAAACCGGCTCCAGGAGCGCTTCGGCGTACGGCTCGACACGATGGTCGTCGAGGAGGACTGACCGCCGAGGGGCGGACCCGGCTGTCCGCCACGCCACGCGCCTACCGCCTCGGACGCGCCTGGGAGTCTGCGCGGCTCGTCGAGGGGCGGAGCCTTCCTCGAGGGGACGCCGGACGGCAGGCAACCCGCCCCCCTCCGACCACAGACGCCCTCTTCCGAGGCCGCGGCCCACCCGCCACGGCTCTGAGACGGCACATGACTGTGCAAGCCATCCCGTCCTCGGCGGGTTGACACGCGGCCAGGGCGAGATAGCATTCGTAGCGACTGCAGCAGCGAGAGCTCGACCCGAGGATCTCCGAGGGGGTGAGTACCGTGGTGCCGGAGAGGTTGCGACACCTGCTGATCATGGCCGGCGGCACGATCGCTGCCGGGGTAGGTGGGGCACTCCTCTTCGGCGCGCTCACGGCGGCACCGGCCTCGGCTGCTACACCCTCCGTACCTTCCAACAGCGTTTCGACCGCCCTTGCCGAGCCCGCGACGACGGTCTCGCAGACCACCACCGGCCTGACCAAGACGGTCTCGCAGACCACCACCGGCCTGACCAAGACGGTCTCGCAGACCACCACCGGCCTGACCAAGACGGTCTCGCAGACCACCACCGGCCTGACCAAGACGGTCTCGCAGACCACC
>JAJYWE010000004.1:94445-95451 GCA_021791675.1 Actinomycetes bacterium
CCTGACCAAGACGGTCTCGCAGACCACCACCGGCCTGACCAAGACGGTCTCGCAGACCACCACCGGCCTGACCAAGACGGTCTCGCAGACCACCACCGGCCTGACCAAGACGGTCTCGCAGACCACCGGCGCCCCGCTTCCCACCGCGGCCACCCCAGTCACGGCGCCAGCGAGGTCGGCCCAGCAAGCGGGCGACGGGAGCGGACTGACTGGGCAGGTCGTGGGAGCAGCCACCCGGGCCGGAGCGAGACAACCCCACCTCGTCGGGGTCGGCCAGTCGGTGGGTGCCGGTGCGGTGCGACCACACGCCTCGGCGCCCAGCGAGGTGGCGGGTAGCGGTCGCGGTATGGCCACTGGACGGTCCACGGCATCCGAGGGCCTGCCTGGCCCCCTGCCAGCTCCGCTCCAGCCCACTCCCTCGCCTGGAGCGCCCGCTCCAAGTGTGACCAGCGCCGACAACGGCGCTGGTAGCGCGGGGGCCGGGCCGGGCCCCGCCTATCTCGGTATCTCCCTGCTCGTCGGTGCCCTTCTCGCCTCCCGGCTTCCCACGGATCGTCGAGGAGGGCTCCCGTCTGGCATCCTCTTCGCACTCGAGGTGCCTGGGTAGCGACCCCTGTTCCTGACGCCACGGACGCACCAGTCGTCCGTGGCGCGTCGCTCCACCTCTCAGGCATGCCCGGTCGGTCGGGCTCGGCTTCCCCCGCCCCGACGATCGCCTGCGTTCGCCACGTGGACGCTCGGCGCGCCCAGAGAGCAACGCGGCACGGAGTGACGGCCCGGTAACGAACGATCGTGCCGGCCGCGCCCATTCGAGCCGCAGACACCCAGGCATATCCGTTCCACACTCCGAACGAGGAGAACTTCCGTGAACAAGACATCCATGTTGAAAGCCGCGACCGCGGCAGCCTTCGGACTGCTCGCAAGCGCGGTCGTCGCCAGCGCCGCTGGCGCGAGCTCGATCCCGGCCTCGCACGGTGACACGACCGGCCAGGCGGCCGGAGCTGGG
>JAJYWE010000004.1:95551-95993 GCA_021791675.1 Actinomycetes bacterium
GCGCTGTCCCTGCAGATCTCCCCGGCGGTGAACGCGCCGGTGGCGGTCCTCTCGACCGGTTCGAACAACGGCCGTGTGTCCCAGGCGCCCACCTCGACGACGGGCGCCGAGGGCAGGAACAGCAGCACCGGGGCAGGCGGAGTGGGCGACCCCTTCGCGCTGACCGGTCTGTCGTCCTGGACCTGCGTCCCGAGTGGGGATGCTGTCCGTGGAGCCAGCACCGGCCAGGCGGCCGGAGCTGGGGCGCTGTCCCTGCAGATCTCCCCGGCGGTGAACGCGCCGGTGGCGGTCCTCTCGACCGGTTCGAACAACGGCCGTGTGTCCCAGGCGCCCACCTCGACGACGGGCGCCGAGGGCAGGAACAGCAGCAGCGGGACCGAGCCGACCAACCGTCGTCCGACTCGCCCAGCGCCGGCTCCCGCGTCTGGCCCCGCGCCGGCTC
>JAJYWE010000004.1:96093-110995 GCA_021791675.1 Actinomycetes bacterium
CGGGTCCGCGTACGGCTCCCGCGTCTGGCCCCGCGCCGGCTCCGGGTCCGCGTACGGCTCCCGCGTCTGGCCCCGCGCCGGCTCCGGGTCCGCGTACGGCTCCCGCGTCTGGCCCCGCGCCGGCTCCGGGTCCGCGTACGGCTCCCGCGTCTGGCCCCGCGCCGGCTCCCCAGTCAGCGCCGTGCCCTGGAGCGCCGAGCCTCGCCGCAGCCTCAACCGGCCAGCTCGCGGCCGGCGGGACGATCGGAGTCCAGGTCGCACCCACCGTCAACGTCCCGGTGTCGATCCTGGCGACCGGTTCGAACAATGGCCCGGTGACGCAGTCCCCGACGGCAGGCTCCAGCGCAGCTGCACAGAACAACGCGGCTTCGGGTGTTGCACTGAGCTAGCCCGCTGGTTCGCCTGCTGGTTGGCGGGCGGACCAGACGCAGTCCGAGGAAGGCACATCGCGGCTACCCCTCGGATCGGGTAGCCATTCTCAGGCAGAGGGCCCTGCCGGCTGGACGGGGAAGCGTCTCCGCCGGCAGGGCTCCGCGCCACGTACGGCACGGCGATCCCATGGGTCGCGAAATGCCTGTCCTCTACGGCAACTCGCTCCCAAGGTCGCTTAGGGGGTCTCGCTGTGGGATCAGGGGCTCCCTACCTCGGCCAGGACCGGGCACGGGGAGCCAGGGCCATGAGAGGTCTGCTCGGCAGGCAAAGAGCTGGCGCCAGGATCTTCGCTCCCTCGCTGCAACTCCGTGGTGACCGTCGGGGACTCTCTCATGGTCGCAGACATCGAGGAGTCTTCGAGCGCCAGGCCGATCTGCCCAACCGGTCCCGGCAGCCAGAGCGTCCGAACCAACTCTCTCCTCGGTCCACGCCGAACCACCGCACGTACCTCGACCCGGCGACGGCACAACCGGCGTTCCGACTCGAGCCCCTCCCACAACCCCGCCTCCACCGACAGCCGGATGTCGAGCGGCTCGGGCCAGGAGCCGACCACGACCAGGACCGACCCTCGCTCCCTCGCACGTGCCGCCAGGATCCGGGCGTCCGAGACCCGAGCGGGGACCGGAGGGCGGACGGCGACCACGTCCAGCCCCTCGAGGAGTGCCCCGACAACAGTCGACCAGCGGGAACCGGCATGGGGGACGAGTACCAGGCGCGAGAGCTCGGCGCCGAGCTCCGCCGCGGCCAGCGGGCCGAGCGCCGGCAGCCCGACCACAGCCGCCCAGGCCCCGGCCTGGAGCGGCCCGGCCAGGGCGGCGAGGAGCAGGGACGTGGCACCCTGCTGCGAGCTCCCCACCCCGAGGGTGCTCCCGCGACGAAGCGCGGGGAGGAGCGCGTCGAGACCTGCGAGGACCGGGAGCACCCGCTCTGCGGCCATGGTCTCGGGACGAACCTGTGTTGCGAGCCAGGCCAGGTCGACCTGGTTCGCACGCCGATTGCGCGCGTCCAGGTTCGACCTGCCCGACGACTGGGTGGCCGCGCTCGCCACAGCAGACTCGAGCGCAGACGAGCGAGTTGCGATCACACCCCCAAGATAGCGAACGTGTGTTCGATCATCGAGTGTCGATCGCGGATCGTCGAGGCACCACCACGAGCGGGGGCGAACCCACTCCGAGACGTACGCCCCGCTACGAGACGTACGCAGCGACCGTCGCCGTCCCGAAGTCGAGCCCGCCCGTGAAGAGCGAGGTGTGCAACGTGGCATCGAGCGCCCCGGCAGCGGCCGAGGTGAGGTCGGCCTGGACACCACTCACCACGACCTCGTGCCCGTGGTCCATCGTCGTGACCTTCGAGTTGGTCAGGTTGAGATCGAACACCGGCACAACCGTGGACGTGGCGTCCACCGAGCCGGTGATCGTCGGCATCGAGTTCAGATGGATCGTGAAGTCACCGACCTCCAGGTGGGAGAAGCTCGGCAGGGCCACGAAGTCCACCCCGCCGCTGTGGTCGATGGTCCCGGTCACGTTCGACAGGTCGAGCGACCCGCCGGTGATCGGGAAGCCGTACTGGACGGTGAGCTGGCTCCAGCTCCCGACAAGCCCGAAGTGGGTCGGGGGAACGGGCAGCGGCAGGATGCCATGGCTCAGCAGCGCCGCCGTCACACCCGGGGTCACCGTGACCGAGGTCAGCCCTCCGGTGACCCGGACCGTGTTGGACATGCTTCCCGGTCGCGCTGCAGCCGCGCTCGCAGGCGCGGCTGCCACGAGCGGCCCCGCCGCGAGACCGAGCAGGCCGACCACGCCGCCAACCGCCAGCCGACGACGACGGCTCACGAACCCGGCTCGCACGCAACCGACGCCGGAGATCTTCCCTTCGCTCCCCGTCTCGTACCTCATGACACGCTCCTCTCTGTGATGCCGGCCATCCCGGGGCGGCGCGTCGAGCACGCCGGTCCCCGCACAGCCAGCTCGGCCGATGGATCGAAGTCCGGCGACCACGGTGGTCACCCCGACACACACGTCGGGCGACGCGAACGCGCTCGTCGAACCGTTGGGTCCTTCGCACGGGAGGGCGTCGCGGTTGCATCGCCACGCAGATCCCGCGAATCGCCTTGCGGGCGCGGCCGAGAGCCTGGCGCGAGGCGCGGCGCTGGCCCCGACCGGTTGGGGTCCACCCCTGACGCCCGCGCCGGCTGGGGGTCCACCCCTGGCTCCGTGGGCATCCAACCCGACCCCAGCCCAGTGGACCTCGCGACCACCACTCGGCCACCACTCGAGTGTCGAGAATCACCTCTTGACACTTTTTTCTCGAGAACATACTCTCGATACATGCTCCACCACGAAGTCCAGCCGCCGGGCGAGTGGGGCCACCACTCCCCCGTCCCAGCCACGGGAGCTGGAGCGGGGGGGTCCGGGCGGCGACCTGCGGCAATCTGTCGCCACGTCACCAAGTCCTTCGGCACGACGACCGCCCTGGCGGGCCTCGACCTCGACGTCCCCGCGGGAGTCGTCACGGCCTTGCTCGGACCGAACGGCGCCGGGAAGACGACCACCATCTCGCTCCTCGCCGGGCTCCGCCAGCCCGACTCCGGCACCGTCGAGGTGCTTGGAGGCCCCCCGCGTGCGCTCTCGATCCAGCGCCGAGTCGGTCTCGCCCCGCAGGTCATCTCGTTCCCGGCCCAGCTCCGCGTCGCGGAGGTCCTGGACTTCGTCGCTGCGCACCACGCCCACCCGCTCCCGGCCGGCGAGACACTCGAGCGCTTCCAGCTCGCCACCCTCGCGCAGCGCCGTAGCGACACGCTCTCCGGGGGTGAACAGCGCCGTCTCGCGGCT
This sequence comes from Actinomycetes bacterium, assembly GCA_021791675.1. Classification (GTDB taxonomy): domain Bacteria; phylum Actinomycetota; class Acidimicrobiia; order Acidimicrobiales; family JAKAOS01; genus JAJYWE01. Next base: position 99,357 of record JAJYWE010000004.1, read on the forward strand.
GCGATCGCGATCTTGGGCCGGCCCGCGCTGTTGATCCTCGACGAGCCGACTGCGAACCTGGACCCGCCGAGCCGCCAGCTGCTCTGGAGGGAGATCCGCCGCCAACGGGCCGACGGTGTCGCCGTCCTGCTCTGCACCCACGACTTGGACGAGGCCGAGCAGCTCGCCGAGGAGGTGGTCGTGCTCGCCCACGGACGGTGCTCGGTCTCGGGCACGCCGGCTGCACTGCGCCGCCGGACAGGTGCAGCCTCGCTCGCGGCCGCGCTCGCGGCGCTCGAGGTGTGGTCGTGAGGGTGCGCGGCGCGAACGCCCAGATGACGGCGCGGGCGGGGGGAACGGGGCGACCGACGCCGCCTGGGTCCGAGCCTTCGAGCGGCGGCGTCTCGTGGCTCCACCTGTTCCGGGCCCACACCCGGGTCACCTGGCTCCAGCTCATCCGCCAGCCCGGCTACCTCGTGCCGATCGTGGTGCTCCCGGCGCTCATCTACCTGCTCTTCGGGCGCGCCGGGAACCACGGGGACGACGGGGCCGTGGTCTTCGCCGGCTACTGCATCTTCGCGGTTCTCTCGGCAACGATCCTCCAGTTCGGCGCGGTCGTCGCCGAGTGGCGCGCCCGGCCCTGGGAGGCCTTCGTGCGCAGCCTCGCGCCCCCGACGGCGGTGAGAGGAGCCGCGCACCTCGTGACCGCGCTCGGCTTCGCCGCCTGCTCGGTCGCAGCGGTCGCCGCCGCAGCGGCAGCGACGGGCGGGATCCCGCTCACCGGCAGTGACGCCGGCCCCCTCGGCGGGATCCTTCTCGTCGGCGCGCTCCCCGCGATGGGCCTCGGCCTGACGATCGCCTACTGGACCCCCCGGCATGCCGTGGTGGCCGTCGCGAACCTGGTCTGGCTGGGCCTTGCGTTCCTCGGCGGCCTCCTGGGATCGCTCTCGCTCCCTCACCGACTCGCCACGCTGGCAGGGGGATTGCCCACCTCCCTCTGGCTCCACCTCGCCGAGACCAGCCTGTCTACCCACCGCCTCGACTGGGCCGCCCTGGCGGGGCTCGTGGCATGGGCGGCTGCTTCCTTCGTCGCCGCCGGGCTCGGGCTCCGGCGGGTGGAGGTAAGCGCCCGATGAGCGGGCAGGGCCCACCCACCGGCACGCACGCCACCGGCGAGCCCGCCACCGGCCAAGCCCCCGCGCGGACGCCGACCCGTGAGCAACCGGCCCCGGGCGAGCCCGCCGGGCGAGGCGAGCGGCGGCCCGAGGCCCGGGAAGCGGATCGTCCGACCGCCGACGTCCGCCACGTCACGGACGCGCAGACCATCCGCGCCCTCACTCACCCGGTGCGTCTGGCCTTGCTCGAGGCGCTCCAGTTCGCCGGGCCGCTCACCGCCACCCAAGCGGGTGAGCTGCTCGGCGAGTCGCCGACGACCTGCTCGTTCCACTTCCGCCAGCTCGCCCGCTACGGCTTCGTCACCGAGGCGGGGGGCGGGAAGGGACGGGCGAGGCCCTGGCGGCTGGCGGTGGTCGGCAACCGGGTCGCCCCCGCGGAGGAGGACGTCGAGGCGCACGCGGCCGGGCTCGCGCTCGGCTCCCTCGCACGCAACCGAGCCCTCGAGCGCCTCGACGAGTGGGAGCGGACCGCCTCGCTCTGGCCCGCGGAGTGGCGCAGCGCCGACGACCAGAGCCACTACCTGCTCTGGGTCACCAGGGAGGAGCTGACGGAGCTCCTGGCCGGACTGGCGGCGCTGCTCGCCCGCTTCACCGGGCGGATCGCCGATCCGTCCACCCGCCCCGCAGGGGCACAGCCGGTCGAGCTGCTCTCCTTCGTGCACCCGGTCGGGCCGCCCCCGAACCCGCCGAGTTCCCCGAACCCGCCGGCCCGCCGAGAGCGCCTGCATGCCGGGAGCGAGAACGCCGATGCACACCCTGCTCGCTGAGCGGAACACCCGCTGGTACCTGGCCGGGAGGATGCTCTCGACCTTCGGGGACCGCACCTTCCTGTTCGCCGCAGCGATCTGGGTACGTGTGCTCTCCGGCTCGAACGCACAGGCGGGCCTCACCTTCTTCTTCCTGCTCGCGCCCTCGCTCGTGGCGGCACCGGTGGCCGGCGTGATCGCCGACCGGTGCCGCCGGAGACCGCTGCTCGTCGTCGCGAACCTCGTCACCGCCGCGACGTTGCTCGCGCTCCTGGCGGTGCATGGACCGGGCCAGGTCTGGCTGATCGACGTCGTCATGGTCGCCTACGGCGCCGAGGGGGCGCTCCTCTCCGCAGCCAGCTCCGCCCTCCTCGTGACGGTCGTCCCCGGCGAGCAGCTCGGGAGCGCCAACGGGCTGCTCAGCACCGTGAGCGAGGGGATGCGCCTGTTCTTCCCGCTCGTCGGGGCGGGCCTGTTCGCCCTCGCAGGGGGTCACGTGGTCGCGCTCCTCGACGCTGCGACGCTCGTCGCTGCGGTGGGCACCCTGCTGGCGCTCCGGGTCGAGGAACCGGCCCCCGCGCCGCGCGCCGAGTCCTGGCGAAGGGTCACGACGGCAGGGGCACGCCACCTCTGGCAGACGCCTGCGCTGCGCCATCTCCTGCTCTGGCTGCTCCCGCTCATCTCGACCATCGGCTTCTTCGAGACCGGGATCTTCGCACTCGTCACGGACCAGCTCCACCGTCCGGCCACCTACATCGGGATCTTCGTCTCCCTCCAGGGGCTCGGCGCCCTGGCCGGCGCGCCGACCGCTGGCTCGGCGATGCGCCGGCTCGGGGAGACCCGCCTCGCCGCCGCTGGCGTGGCCCTGGTGGCGGCAGGTGCAACGCTGCTCTTCGCCGGCACCCGTCTCGCCGGCGACAGCGCACTCGCCGGCATCGTCGCGGGCGCGCTCGCGATCGGCTTCGGCGTCCCCTGGCTCCTGGTCGGCGCCACCACGCTCGTCCAGCGCAGGTCGCCACTCGCCCTCCAGGGGCGGGTCGATGCTGCGTTCGGGATGCTCTTCGGGGGCCTCCAGAGCAGCTCGATCGCGCTCGGCGCGGGGCTCGTCGCAGCGTTCGGCTACGCGCTCCCACTCGGGATCCTCACGGCCGGCGCGTGGGTCTCGGCCGCCGGCCTCCTCTTCGGCGAGCCCCGCCCCCGGGGTGCGGCGGTGGGTGCGGGCAGCGACGGGATCACTGACCCGGCCACCGGCATCACCGAGCCCGGCGAGGCCGTCAACCCGACCTGCACGGCGACCCCGGAGCTGCCGCCGGACTGAGCTCAGGCGCCGAAGCGACCGACCGGCGCGCCCGCGACACCCACTGCACAGCGAAACAGGCCTCCCGACAGGGGCTCCACCTCTAGCACCCGGTCGCTGAGCCCGATCCGAGCGGTCGTCACGAACAGCTCGGTACGGCCGGCGCCCCCGAACGCAACGCTCGTCGGGCGCGAGACCGGCACGTCGACGCGCGCGAGGCACTCGCCGCTCGGCGAGTAGCGACACACGCCGCTGCCATCCCAGAGCGCGATCCAGAGGCAGCCGGTCGCGTCCATCGCCATGCCATCGGGCACGCCTGCGCTGCGGGGGATCTCGAACGCGACTCGACGACCGGTGAGCGCACCCGTCCCCGGGTCGACGTCGAAACGATCCACCCGGCCGGTCGGGCTGTCGACGTAGAAGAGGGCCCGCCCGTCCGCCGACCAGGCGAGGCCGTTGGAGACGGCGACACCCTCCAGCACGAGCCGCACGGTCTCGTCCGCCTCGAGGACGTAGAGCGCGCCGATGGGGTCCCGCTCGTTCCACGCCATCGTCCCGGCGTAGAAGCGCCCCGCGGCGTCGGCCTTGCCGTCGTTGAAGCGGACCGCCGGATCCTCCACGCGAAACGGCGCCCCCGCCTCCGTCCGGCCGATCCGCTCCAGTCCCCCACCGTCGGGACCGCAGCGGGCGAAGCCGTCTGCGAGCGCCAACACGAGGCCACCGGCCGGGTCGAGGCAGAGCGCGCCGACGGGCTGCGGCACAGCGAAGCTGGCGTCCTCCCCGGTGCCCGGGTCGAAGCGGTGCACTGCCCGGCCCAGGATGTCGACCCAGTAGAGGAGCCCCGCCCGCTCGTCCCAGACCGGTCCTTCCCCGAGCGTCGCCCGCGCCGGGACGGCGAGGTCGGCCTCGAGCCGGACGGGCACGGTGCTCACCGCCTGACCCGACCGGCCTCAGGCACCGGCCCCGGCGGGAGCTGACCCGGGGCCGACGAGCGGCACGGTCGGCAGCTGCGGGCGAGCCTCGGACAAGGCTGCGGCCACCTCCGGCAGGAGGCGTCCCTCGCCCGTCAGGTAGTCCCGCCAGGACCGTCTCGCCCGCCAGCCGAGGAGCCGCTCCGCCTTCGCCGAGGAGATCCCGGATGCGTCCGGACGGGAGAGCGGCCGGAGCGGGATCGCCGGGTCGTAGACGCTGCGCACGAGCTCGGCGAAGTCCCGGCCGCCGATGTTGTCCGGTGCGGCGATGTAGAACACCTCGTGGCCCGCCAGGTCACTCTCGACGGCACGCACCACCGCGTCGGCCAGGTCGTAGACGTCGATGTAGGAGTGGTAGCCCGCCTGGGCGAGGGTCGGGTCACGGAGGTACGGCCCGAGGTTCCACTCGGCGGTCGCCTCCCACTGCACCCACGAGGGCCGGATGGTGGTCGCGCGGATATCGCTCCGGCGAACCGCGGCGTCCATCAGCTGCTCACCGAAGACCTTCGAGGTCGCATAGGGGTCTTGGGGCCTGAGGGGGTGCCCCTCGTCGACCGGGAGGTACTCGGGCAGGAACGGGCGGGCTGGGAAGAAGAAGCCCGGCGCGGTCTCGGAGGAGAGGTTGACCATGCGGGTCGCACCGGCGCGAATGGCCGCCTCGACGACGTTGAAGGTCGTCATGAGGTTGGTCTGGAAGACGACGTGGGCGGGGTTGTGCGTTGGCTCGGGGATCGCCGCGCAGTGCACGACCACGTCGAGGTCGTGGAGCAGCGCGAAGGCCTGGCCGGCATCGGTGAGGTCCGCCTGGACGTAGGCGGGCTCGGCGGGGTCCGTGCGCTCGAACGACGCCCGTCCGAGGTCGGTCGCGACGACCTCGTGACCGGCGCGCTGCAGGGCGTGCACCGCCGCAGATCCCACCTTGCCCCGTGCTCCCGTGACGACCACTCGCATCCACGGCCTCCTCGCTCGTCGATTTCCCTTACGCACCGCCGCCGAGCGGGCCGGCCCCCGCTGAGCGGCCCCGACACCGGCTCCACTCGCGCCGGTTCTGGGCCTTGGCCCCGAACCCGGCGTCCTCCGGTCTAACAGGGAAGCCGCGCCGAGTGCCCCCCGTCGACCGGCACCACGGCACCGGTGACCGCGCGTGCCCGGTCACTCACGAGAAAGCCGATGACTTCCGCCACGTCCTCGGGCTCGGCGATCCGCCCCAGGACATGCTGGCGGAGCACCGCCTCGCGAGCCGCCGTCGGGTCGGGCTGGGCCGCGAAGAACTCGTCGACGAGGCGCGTCCGGGTGAACCCGGGCGCGACGCAGTTCACTCTCGTCCCCGTCGCCCCGGCCTCCAGCGCGAGCGTCCGGGTCAAGCCCTCGACGGCTGCCTTCGCCGCGGCGTAGGGAAACATCCCCGGGACCGTCAGCCTCGCGTGGATCGAAGAGATGGTGACGATGCTGCCCACGCCCGACGCACCGAGCGAGCCGAGGGCGTGCTTGGCGCAGAGCCACGTCGACTTCAGGTCCACGTCGAAGACCGCGTCCCACTCGGACTCCGTCATCGTCGCCGGCGACCCGTAGGCGTTGACCCCGGCGGCGCACACGAGGAAGTCCAGCCGCCCGAAGGCGCTGACGGCCTCGGAGAACGCGTCTGCGACCTGCGCCTCGGCGGCGGCATCGGCGACGAGCGGGTGCGCGATGCCGCCCGCACGCCGGACGGCGGCGACGGTCGCGGCCACCGCGGTGTCGTCTCGATCCAGCACGGCGACCCGGGCGCCTCGGGAGGAGAGCAGATCCACCGTCGCCGCACCGATCCCCCGCCCGCCGCCCGTGACGACACCCGCCCGCCCGAAGAGCTCGCCGACGGGTACGGCCGGGTTCCCGGATGGCTGCGACATCGGCTCAGGAGCCTCCGGCCGGTGCGATCGTGGCGGTCTGGGTCCAGGTGAAGAACTCCCGGGCCGCCTTACCCTGCTCGCGAGGCCCGATGCTCGAGTCCTTGACCCCACCGAACGGGGCGTAGAGGTCCACGCCCGAGGTCGGGGCGTTCACCCGGACGAGTCCCGCCTCGAGGCGAGGGAGGACTCCGAGGGCACGATCGAGGTCCCGCGTGAACAAGGCCGCAGCGAGGCCGTAGCGCACCCCGTTCGCGAACGCGATCGCCTCCTCCAGGTCGCGCGCGGGGAGCACGGCGACGATCGGCCCGAAGATCTCCTCCTGCGCCACCCGGTGCGAGGGATCGATCCCCCCGACAACGGTGGGCGCGACGAAGAACCCGTCCCGCGCCAGCGATCGGCCCCCCGTCAGCACCCGCCCCCCGGCAGCGGTCACGGCATCCGCGCCGGCGACGACCGCCCGGCGGGCCGTCTCCGTGATCACCGGACCGACGACGGTCGCCGCGGCTCCCGGATCGCCCACCGGGAGGCGCTCGACAGCCGCCACGAGCGCGTCGACGAACCCGGCGGCGTCGCCCGTCACCACGACTCGCGAGGTCGCCGTGCACTTCTGACCCGCGTAACCCATGGCGGCACCCGCGATGATCGACGCCGCCGTCTCGTGGTCCGCGTCCTCCAGGACCACCGACGGGTTCTGCCCCCCCATCTCCGCCTGGACGGGGATGCCCCGCCGGACGGCATCGATGGCGAGCGCGGCCCCGACCGCCGCTGAACCAGTGAAGGAGAGCGCGTCGACCGCGCCGAGCACCGCCTGGCCCGTCGCCGCACCTCCGGGCAGCACGGCGAGCAGTCCCGCGGGAAGGTGCGCCCCGACGAGCTCACCGAGGCGCATCGCCGTCGCCGTCGCCGCGGGCGCCGGCTTGAGCAGGACCGCGTTGCCGTAGGCGAGCGCGGGGGCGAGCTTCCAGAGGGGGATCGCGACCGGGAAGTTCCACGGGGTGATGCAGCCGGCCACGCCGTGTGGGCGGCGGCGCGCGAGCAGGAGGACACCCCCCGCTGCGGGCAGCGTCTCGCCGTCGGGATCCAGGCAGCCACCTGCGTAGTAGCGGAGGATCGCCACGCCGCGAGCAACCTCACCGGCCATCTCCCCGACCGGCTTGCCGACCTCGCGCACGCCGAGGGCAACCAGCTCCGCCGCTGCGGCCTCGACCGCACCGGCAGCACCGGAGAGCGCGGCTGCCCGCTCCAGCGGCGTGGCGGCCGCCCACTCGCGCTGCGCCGCGCGAGCGGTCTCGAGCGCTCGCTGCACCGCCGCAGCATCCGCGGCCGGCACCGACGCGACGACGTCGAGGGGGTGCTGCGGGGAGCGGCTCTCGACGAGCTCGATCGGTACGTCGGACGCGGTCACCGGCCACCCACTCCCTGTCGGCCGGGCAGCCCGGTGGGTTCGACGGCACGGCCCACTGCCCGCCTCGGCGATTCGCCGTAAGCACGCCGTCTCCCGACCCCCCGACCAGGAACCGGTCGCGGCCTCAATGGTTCTCCCTCGGTACGCCGTCTCCCGACCCCCCGACCAGGAAGTCGAAGTCGCAACCGCGGTCTGCCTGGAGCACGTGCTCCACGTACAGGGCCGCGTAGCCCCGCGTCGCCACCGGCGGCGGCGGGACCCAGCCCTGGCGCCGAGTCTCCAGCTCCGCCTCGTCCACCTCGAGCGCGAGGGTGCGCGCCCCGACGTCGAGGACGATCACGTCCCCGGTCCGCACGAGCGCCAGCGGGCCGCCCGCCGCCGCCTCAGGAGCCACGTGCAGGACGACGGTGCCGTAGGCCGTGCCGGACATCCGCGCGTCGGAGATACGGACCATGTCCGTCACCCCTTCGGCGAGGAGCTTGCGGGGCAGCGGGAGGTTCCCCACCTCCGGCATGCCCGGGTAGCCCCGCGGTCCGGCGTTCCGCACGACGAGCACGTCCTCGGCGGAAACGTCGAGGGACGGGTCGTCGGCGGCCTCCCGGTACGCCTCGATCGTATCGAAGACGACCGCCCGGCCCCGGTGGCGAAGGAGCGCCGGTGACGCCGCTGAGACCTTGAGCACGGCGCCGTCCGGGCAGAGGTTGCCGTGGAGCACGACCGTTCCCGCCCCGGAAGGCTGGACAGGTTCGGCGACGGTGCGGATCACCTCGGGTCGCCAGCACCGGCTGCCGGCGACGTTCTCCGCAACGGTGCGGCCCGTCGCCGTGATCGCGTCACCGGCAAGGAGCCCGGCTCGGCAGAGCTCGTCGGTCACCACCGGGAGGCCCCCGCCATCGGCGAAGTCCTCCATGAGGTGTGCGCCCGAGGGCTCGACGTCGACGAGCAGCGGGACCTTCGCGCCGAGGCGGTCGAAGTCGTCGAGGCTGAGCGCGACACCCGCACGCCCCGCGATCGCGAGCAGGTGGATCACGGCGTTGGTCGAGCCGCCGATCGCGGCGTTCGTGACGATCGCGTTCTCGAAGGAGCTCCGCGTGAGGATCGTCGACGGCCGCAGCCCCTCCCCGACCATTGCGACGATCCGCTGACCGGACGCCTGCGCCACCCGGAGGCGTCCTGCGTCAGGCGCCGGGATCGCGGCGGCCCCGGGGAGGGTCATCCCGAGCGCCTCCGCCATGCACGCCATCGTGGAGGCCGTGCCCATCACCATGCAGTGACCGTTCGAGCGGTGCATGCACGTCTCGGCCTCCAGGAAGTCCTCGGGTGACATCGTCCCGGCACGGACCTCCTCGGAGAACCGCCAGACGTCGGTCCCGGAACCGATCGAGCGACCGTGGAACCGGCCGGAGAGCATGGGCCCACCGGTCACCATGATGGCAGGCAGATCCACGCTTGCGGCCCCCATCAGCATCGCCGGTGTCGTCTTGTCGCACCCCGAGAGCAGCACCACCCCGTCGAGGGGGTTCGCCCGGAGGGACTCTTCGACGTCCATCGCCATGAGGTTGCGGAGGAACATCGCCGTCGGGCGGATCAACGTCTCCCCGAGCGAGATGGTCGGGAACTCGAGGGGGAACCCCCCGGCCTGCCAGACACCGCGCTTGACCGCCTCGGCGACGCGACGCAGGTGGGAGTTGCAGGGCGTGAGCTCGGAGAAGCTGTTGGCGATCCCGATCACCGGCCGGCCGTCGAAGACCTCCGGGGTGAACCCCTCGGCCCGGAGCCACGAGCGGTGGAGGAAGCCCTCCTTTCCCCCCGCCGCGAACCACGCGCCGCTGCGGCGGCTCCCGGCGCCCGGGGCGCGTACGGGGATGCCCGGCGGCGCGTCGGGCGTGCTGGCGGCCATCCGCGCTCGGGCCAGCAGCTCGCCCCCCTCCTCGGGGAGCACGCGATCACGGCATGAGCTGGGCACCGTTCACCTCCAACGACTGTCCGGTGACGTAGGACGCGGCGACTTCCGAGGCAAGGAAGAGCACGGGCCCGACGCACTCGTCGGCCCGCCCGGGCCTCCCCATCGGGATCCCGGCGACGACGGCATCCCACGTGGCTCGGGGCGTGGCCTCGTGGAAGGGCGTGTCGACGAGGCCCGGCGCCACGGCGTTGACCCGGATCCCCTCTCCCGCGAGCTCCTTCGCGAGGCCACGCGTGAGTGTCGAGACTGCCGCCTTGGTCGCTGCGTAGACGACCGAGCCCCCGCCGCCACCATTCCGCGCGGAGACCGACGAGAGGTTCACGATCGCCGCGGGCCTGCTCCGCCGGAGCAGCGGGATCGCCGCGCGACAGCAGCGGAAGACGCTCGTGAGGTTGAGAGAGACCAGCCCGTCGAAGAGCGCGTCGTCGGTCTCCTCGATCCGGGCCCTGCGAAGCTGCCCGCCTGCGTTGTTGACCAGGACGTGCAGCCGGCCCGAGCGCTCGGCCACCGTGGCGACGAGCTCCTCCGGTCCGCCGTCGGCCGCGAGGTCCCCACGCACGAGGTAGCCGCTGCCGCCTCCAGCCTGCACCGCCTCGAGGACCGCCCCTGCGCCGTCGGCGTGACGGTGGTAGTGGACGACGACCTCGGCCCCGGCAGCCCCGAAACCCGCGGCAACAGCCGCGCCGATGCCGGACGATGCACCCGTCACCAGGACGGTCTTGCCGTCGAAGCGCAGATCCATCAGGGTCGACCGAAGGCTCGCTCGGCCCCGGCCCTCCGCGCGATCACGCCCCGCTCCGACCCGGTCGGGTCGGCACGGCACCCTCGCTGCGCTCGCCGAGCTGGCGGCCGAGGAGCTCCAGGCCGATCGCTGCCCGTCGGACTCGCTCGCGCGCGCCGGCCAGCACCGCCTGGTCGACCTGTCCTCCTGCGGGATACGTGCCCTGGACGTTGCGTAGCCCGAACTTGAGATGCACCGGGGCTGCCGCCTCCACGAGTGACGCGAGCTCGTGGTAGCGCAGTACGCCCCCGAAGTCGTCCGCCCCCTCCACGTAGCAGTCGAGCGGAAGCCCGGTCCCGGCGCGGATGTCGGCGATGTCGGCGAGCGGGAGGTCCACCGGAAGGTTGAGCGTGCTCGCGCCGAGCGTCTCCAGCGTCGCCGCGGTCGCTGGGTTCGCGACCGGGAACGAGATGGAGACCTTCAGGACGAAGCCAGCCGGGAGCCGTCCGTCCGAGCGCGCCCTAGCCAGGTGGACGAGGAGTCCGAGGTCCGCGACGAGCACCCCCGCGACCCCGGCCTCGGCGGCACGAACCGCCTCATCCAGTCCCGCGGCGAGGCCTGCGCGGCCACGAACCGCACCGGCTGCGGCCGCCCCCGAGCTCGCTCTCGCCTGCGCGCCGATGTCCCATGCCCCGCGCAACCCCGCCCAGAGGACGAGCTCCACACCGGCCGCGCGGGCCGTGCGCGCCATGGCCTCGAGTTCGACCTGGCGGAGCAGTGCCACGCCACTTCCCTGGCTGACCCGGTCGACCCGCACGCCCAGCTCGTCTGCGGCGACCAGGACTGCCTCGAGCGCCGCCGGTCCCTCGACGGAGGGAATCTCGAGCCGCCACCGTCGCCCGTCCGAGAAGGCCCGGGGCGCCTCGGGAGCTATTGGGACCTCCCCGCTGCGACCTGCTTGCGGTACTCCGACACCATCAGCTCGGTGAGCTCGTCGAGCGACGTCTCCGCGACCGGCTTGTCGAAGCTCACCCGACCTTGCTGGATGACGTTGATCCGGTCGCACAGCTCGAAGATGTGGGCGTAGTTGTGGTCGATCACGATGATCGAGACGCCGCGGCTCTTCGAGAGGTCGCGCACGAGGTCGATGATGAGCGCCGACTCCTTCGCCCCCATCGCGGAGAGCGGCTCGTCGAGCAAGAGGATCTTCACCTCCGACCGGGTCGCCCGGGCGACGGCAATCGCCTGGCGCTGGCCACCGGAGAGCCGCTCGACCTCCGCGTCGATATCGGGGACGTTCACGCGGATCTCCGCGAGGTACTGGCGGGCCAGCCGGCGCATCTCGCCGTTGGAGAGGAAACCGAGCCGCCCGCCCGAGGTCAGCTCCCGGTTGAGGAAGAGGTTCTTGTACACCGGCAGCTGCGGAACGAGCGCCAGATCCTGGTAGACCGTCTCGATCCCGTGCGCCCGAGCCTCCTGGACGCTCCGGA
>JAJYWE010000104.1 GCA_021791675.1 Actinomycetes bacterium
GCGCGGGCGAGGGTCCTCGGGCTCTACATGGTCGCCCTCGGGACGCTCTACCCGATCGGCGCGCTCGTCCAGGGGGCGCTCGCCGATGCAGTCGGGATCCGGGTCACGGCGATTGGCGCAGCGGCGCTGCTGTTCGGCATCCTCACCTACCTCGTCCGCCGGCGCGGCCAGGCCCTCGCGCTCCTCGGGATGTCCCGCGAGGAGGCGCCGGGCGGGGGTCTCGGCGGCGCCGGGTCCTCCTCCAGCGGGGCGGGCTCGCCGGCCGGGGCGTCTGACCCCGCGGTGCCGGGAGGGGGGAGCGAGGCACCCGCACCACTCGCGGATCTCGGTGGGGCACGCAGCGAACGCCCGTCGCCCGAGCCGGAGGAAGAGGAACCCGTGCCCGTCTCGGACCTGGGCTCAGTGACCGTCGGGCTGGCGTCGCTGGAGCCGGAGGAAGAGGAACCCGTCTTCCTCGAGGACCTGCACCAAGCGAAACCGTCTCGGCGCGCCGAGCACCCCCTCCACCAGACGGGCGGGGCCGAGCCCGACGAGGAGCGGCGCGACCGTGAGGCAGAGCTCGTCGACGGCGTCGGCGTCGGCGAGGGTGGCGAGTAGGCCGGGACCTCCCTCGCAGAGGATCCGGCGGTACCCGCGGCGCCCGAGCGCGTCGAGGATCGCGCCGACCCCAGGCCGTTGCTCGCGGAGGACGTCGAGCTCGGCGCGAGCGGCGAGGTTCCGAGCGGCGTGCTCCGGGATCCCGCTCCCGGCGAGGACGAGGGGTCGTGCGGGTCCGTCGAAGCAGGGGAGGTCGGCGGGCAGGTCGCCCGACCCGGTCACGACGGCGAGCGTGGGCGCCTCGGCCAGGCCGCGAGCTCGTCTCGCCGCTCGTGTCGTGGCGTCGGGGTTGGGGGCGCGGTAGCGCTCGGCGCGGACCGTGCCCGCCCCGGCGAGGATGACGTCCGCCCAGGACCGCAGCACCGAGAAGACCCGCCGGTCGCCGGGGGAGGAGAGACCCTTCGAGTGGCCGTCGGTGGCCGCGGCGCCGTCGAGGCTCGCCACGAAGTTGACCCGGACCGACACGCCCGTCGTCGGCGCGGGCCAGGCGTAGGCGGCCGCCAGGTCGACTTCGTCGGCGGCACGCCCTCCGGGGGCGGGCCTGCCGGTTGCGGGCCTGCCGGCGGCGGGCGGCGCGTAGGGGAGGAGGACGCGCATCGGGGATCTGCACGGGAGCCTAATACCGGGGGCACGGTGCGCTCATACGGGCCTGGCGCGGGGTGGACCCGGAGAACCTGCCGGCAGGCGCGAACGTACCATTGCGGCGTGGACATCCGCGAGTGTGCGTCAACAACTGGCCCGGCACAACGGCGGCGCCGAGCCGACGATCGGTCGGGCTCGGGCGGAGCAGCTCGCGAACGAGCTCCCGTGGAGGACGTGTTGGCCTTTCAGCGCCTCTTGGAGCTCGACGAGAGCGGGGCCTTGGCGCCGGAGCGGGTGCCATGATCCGGCTCCTCGCGGTGTCGCCGTCGGGTGAGGCGTTCTTCACCCGCGACCAGCACGGTGTGATCAGGGAACACTGGCGCCTCGGTGGGCTCGACCCCTTGCAGGTGAGCGAGTATGAGGTCGGCCGTGCGGTGGTCGATCACGGCTTCGAGCGAGCGGGGGTGGACCTCGAGACGTGGGCCGAGGTGGAGGATGAGTTCGATCGCCGGATTCGCAGGGCTGACGAGCCGCTGGTCCCCACGCCCGCGACTGCTCGTGCACTCCTTCCCGTGCTCGATCGGTGGCTGGCCTGGCCTGCAGATCGTCCGAACGTCGTCCCCCTCGTGCTGCGCCTCCTCGAGGAAGTTGCCATCCGGCAAGATGCCGAACTCAGCAGGAGGCTCGTGGAGCTGGCGCGGCGAGCGGGGCCGAGCGACCGTCTGACGGCGAGCGGGGGTAGCGGTAGGGGGTGAAGACCCGGTGTGCGGCGTCCTGGTGGGGCCGGTAGCCGAGCCGCTGGTAGAGCGCGTTCGAGGTGGGGTTGGCGAGGTCGGTGTAGAGCACGACATCGGCGGCTCCGTGCTCCAGGGCGAGCGCCGTCGCCGCTGCGGTCGCACCAGCCGCATAGCCATGGCCGCGCAAGGGCCTCGGTGTGAAGACCGGCCCGACGCGCGCCACGCCCGCGACGGCCGCAGAGACCACGGCGAGGGAGACCGCCTCCCGCCCGAGCCGCCAGAGCACGCAGCGCCCGCTCCCGACCATGCGATCCGCCACCGCGGCGAGCTCGCCGGGCGCGAGCGGGTCCGTCGGTGTGGCCTCGTCGTGGAACAGGCCGAGCCAGCTCTCGACCAGCTCGACATCTCCGGGCGTCGCAACGGTCGCTTCGCCGGGGACGCCGTCGGGCTCGCGGAGGTGCTCGAGACGGTAGAGCCGCTCGGACATCGCGACCCGGTGGCTCCCGCCGGAGTGCGCCACCCACTCCTCCGCGAACGCGAGCGTCGCGCCGGCCTCGCCGACCGCAGCATCGACGGCGCGTCCGAGCTCGTGGAGCCGGGCGGCGAGGAAGGTCGCGACCTCGGGCGCGAGCCGCGGGAGGAAGGGGGGCCGGGGCGGGGTGTGCATCGCGGCGCCGACGACGCGATCCCCCTCGAGGACCACGAACCAGCGGTCCTCGGCTCCGGGTGTGCGATGACCTCTCCGCACCCCGTCGAGCTGCGTGGCGATCACGGTCGAGCTCAGTCGCTCCGCTGCGAGGAACGGCACTGCACGCACGGCGAAGCGCTCCGGGTCGTCGAGGAGGAGCAGCTCCATCGGACGAGTGTGGTCGCAGCGCGTGGGCGGGGCAAGCGAGTTGTGCTCGGAGCTGGGCGACGGGTCGCGATCGGGTCCCTCCGGGGCGCCGTGCTCAGGGTGGGTCGAGGGGCGCAGACCCGGTGCCCGCGACGCCCCGATGGCGCCGGATGGCTACGCGGGCGGCGCCGGGGCTCGCGGGTGGCTGGGGGGACCGGAGCGCAGCCCGAGCCCGGCGAACCCAGGCGAGGCTCGCCTGGTGGATGTCGATCCCGTGTTGGAGGGCCAGGGGCGGGTGTCGACCTGCCAGGTCGGCGTGCTCGACGAACTCCTCGATGTCGCCGACGAACGCGGCGAGTGCGTCCTCGAGCTGCTCCAGCCAGTCGAGGACCTCGTCCTCGCCGAGCACCCCTTCGGCCATCACGAAACGCATGAGGTGCGTGCCGAGGTCCGCCCCCACGTTCTCGGGGTCGACCGGTTCGCGAAGCCAGCGATCGTGGAGGACGAGGCCGGCCTCGGTGGCCTGATTCGCCCGCCGGGTTCGCCGGCCCGCCGAGGCGAGCTCGGTGGAGCTCGAGAGCCCGCGTCGCTCCAGGCGGCGCAGCGCCGGGTAGAGCGCGCCCGAGCTCGGCCGGTAGGCGACGGCCGGGGTGTCGGTGAAGAACTTCTTCAGCATCCTCGGCGGCGTGCTGCTCGGGCTGGTCCTCGGCGCCTGCGCCGGCGCCTTCACGAGGGTCTACTCGACAGGGCGTGGCATCGAGGCCAAGGCGGGCCTGGCGGCGGCCGCCTTCTGGACGACCGGCGTGCTACTCAGGACGATCTTCAGCCTGTACGCGACGATGAGCGGGGCCGCGGCGGACCGTCGGGGCCGGAGCGGCACTCGGAACGCCGGCCCCCTGAGCGGCTCGCGGCCGCTCGACGTCAGCCCGCGGCGATCGCTCGCACGTGTTCCGTGACCTCGCGTCCGGCGATCCAGACCCGACGAGCGGGCACCCCCCACGCCCATGCGAACGCGCCCTCGTGGTCCGCCTCCCAGGCGACGAGGTCCGCGCGCAGCCCCGGCGCGATCCTCCCCCGATCGGTGAGCCCGAGCGAGGCGGCGCCGCCCGTGGTCGCCGCCGCGAGCGCCTCGTCGACGGAGAGCCCGAGGTCCGCCACCGCTGCGGCGAGCACCACGGTCAGGTCCGTGACCCCAGACGTACCCGGGTTGTGGTCACTCGCGAGCGCGAGCGTGACGCCCGCGTCGAGCAAGACGCGGGCCGGTGGCCGTCGTCGCATCGCCGCGGCCGTGATGGGCGCGAGCGTCGCCACGACCCCCGCTGCCGAGAGGGCCTTCGCGTCTTCGGCGTTCGCGCAGAGCAGGTGGTCTGCCGAGGTCGCGCCCACGCGCGCCGCGAGCTGCGCGCCGCCGGTACGCGCGAGCTCGTCCGCGTGGACCCGGAGTTGGAGCCCGGCCACACGGGCAGCCTCGAGCAGCCGCGCGGCGTCGTCGACCGAGAAGTAGCCCTCGTCGCAGAAGACGTCGCAGAACGTAGCCCCGGCCGCCCGGGCGGGACCGCACCAGCGCGCCACCTCGGCGAGGTAGGCACGCTCACCCGCCGTCCACCCCGGGGGCAGGGCGTGCGCTCCGAGGAAGGTGACCACGACCGCGGGGAGGCTGCTCGCTGCGCCGCCCTGTGCAGCTCCGTCGGCTGCAGTGGCCGGCGCTGGCTCGGCCGTCCCGTCGGGTTCGCTCGGGCTGCTCGCGTCGCGGGCCCGTGCGAGCAGTCGCACCGCCTCGAGCTCGCCCTCCTCGTCGAGGTGGTAGCCGGTCTTCGCCTCGACGGTCGTGGTCCCCGCGAGGGCCCAGCGGCCCAGGCGGCGGCGCAGCGCGGTCTCGAGCGCGGAGAGCGAGGCCTCCCGGGTCGCGGAGACGGTCGCGACGATGCCCCCGCCGGCCGCCGCGACCTCGGCGTAGCTCGCGCCGGCCGAGCGGGCCGCGAGCTCGGCGAAGCGGTTGCCGGCGTAGACGGGGTGGGTGTGCGCGTCGACGAGGCCGGGGGTGAGGAGCGCGCCCGCGAGATCGACACGGCTGTGCACACGGGTGGCGAGCGCCTCCGGCACGGCGTCGTCGACACCGCCGATGGCGACGATCCTGCCGCGGTCGACGGCGACCCAGCCGCCGGTGAGCGTGCCGAGCACCCGGTCTCCGGTCCAGCAGCGTGCGAAACCGGTGAGGAGGGTGACACCGTGGTCCCGGGCGTCACCCGCTCCGGGCCGGCCGGCGCGTGGGGTCGGTGCTCCAGCCGGATCGGCTCCGCTCACTGGCGGTCCCCGTCCGGGCTCTCGGCCTGGCTCGAGCGGCGATGCTCCACCATCGGGAGGCGGATCCCCCGCTTGCGAGCGGTCTCGATCGCGAGGTCGTAGCCCGCGTCGGCGTGGCGCATGACACCCGTGGCGGGGTCGTTGGTGAGCACCCGGGCGAGCTTCTCACCGGCGAGCTCGCTCCCGTCGGCAACCGCAACCACGCCGGCGTGGAGGGAACGGCCGATCCCGACTCCGCCGCCGTGGTGGACGCTCACCCAGCTCGCCCCCGACGCGACGTTCAGCATGGCGTTGAGGATGGGCCAGTCGCCGATGGCGTCGCTGCCGTCGGCCATGGACTCGGTCTCGCGGTAGGGCGAGGCGACCGAGCCGGAGTCGAGATGGTCGCGGCCGATGACGATCGGCGCGCTGAGCGACTTGGCAGCGACCGCTTCGTTGAAGGCGAGGCCGAGCCGATGGCGCTCCCCGGCGCCGAGCCAGCAGATCCGCGCCGGAAGCCCCTGAAAGGCCACCTTGTCGCTCGCCATCCGGATCCAACGCACGAGGTCCTCCGCCTCGGGGAACTCCGCGATCGCCAGGCGGTCGGTGACGCCGATGTCGGCCGGGTCCCCAGACAGCGCCGCCCAGCGAAACGGGCCCTTCCCCGCGCAGAACAGTGGACGGATGTAGGCCGGGACGAACCCTGGGTAGTCGAAGGCCCGCGTCACTCCCGCCGCCTGTGCCTCCGCCCGAATGCCGTTGCCGTAGTCGAAGACCTCTGCGCCGGCGTCGAGATAGGCGAGCATGCCCTCGACGTGGGCCGCCATCGAGGCACGCGACCGCTTCGCGTACTCTGCCGGGGCTCGCTCGCGAAGCTCCCGCCCAGCGTCGAGGTCCACTCCGACCGGCAAGTAGGCGTAGAGGTCGTGGGCGGGTGTCTGGTCGGTCACGATGTCGAAGGTCACGCCCCGCCGAGCCAGCGCCGGCACCGCCTCGGCCGCGTTGGCCACGACACCCACCGAGAGCGGCCGCCGATCGGCCTTGGCCTCCTCGACGAGGCGCACGCCCTCGTCGAGGCTCTCCGCCGCGACGTCCAGGTAGCGGTGCTCGATGCGCCGCTCGATGCGGCTCGGATCGACGTCGAGGCAGAGCACCGCGCCCCCGTTCATCGTGACCGCCAGTGGCTGGGCGCCGCCCATCCCGCCGAGGCCCGCCGTCAGGGTCGACGTCCCGGCAAGGGTGCCCCCGAAGCGCTGCGCGCCGACCGCCGCGAAGGTCTCGTAGGTGCCCTGGAGGATGCCCTGCGTGCCGATGTAGATCCAGCTCCCGGCGGTCATCTGGCCATACATGGTGAGCCCGGCGTCCTCGAGGCGGCGGAACTCGTCCACGGTCGCCCAGTCGGGGACGAGGAGCGCGTTCGCGATCAGCACGCGCGGCGCCCACGGGTTCGTCCGGAAGACCCCGGCGGGCTGGCCGGACTGGACCACCAGCGTCTCGTCGTCCTCCAGGTCCGACAGCGTCCGGACGATCACGTCGAAGGCATCCCAGGAGCGTGCCGCCCGGCCGGATCCTCCGTAGACGACCAGGTCGTCAGGGCGTTCGGCCACCTCGGGGTCGAGGTTGTTCATGAGCATCCGCAGCGCTGCCTCCTGGCCCCAGCCCTTGCAACGACGCTCAGTCCCCCGTGGCGCCCTGACTGGCCTCGGACCGCTCCCCGCTCTGCTCATCGTGGTGCTCCTCTCG
>JAJYWE010000030.1:0-9516 GCA_021791675.1 Actinomycetes bacterium
ACCTCCTCGATCGTCCTGCCCGCGACTGCGGCGGCGAGGTCCCGCCGGAGCGTCTCGACCTCAGGGAGCTCGGGCAGCCTCGGTCTCCTCCCCGCCCGCCTCGGGGGATGCATGTCCCGCCTCGGGGCTCGCGGCGACGACGAGGGACTCCCAACCGCTCCGTGCCGCCGCCTGCTCTGCCTGCTTCTTCGACCGCCCCTCCCCTGCGCCGGCGGGACTGCCCGCGACGAGGACGGTCGCGCGGAACTGTTTCGCGTGGTCAGGACCGGACTCCGAGACGACGTACGCGGGAAGCCCGAGCCCACGCTGGGCGAGGACCTCCTGGAGACGGGTCTTGTAGTCCTGGCCCCCGGGGCCGGTCGCCGCCGCCTCGATGCGAGTCGCGAGGAGCCGGCGTATCAGCGTGTCGGCAGAGGGCCAGTCGCCATCGAGGTAGACGGCGCCGAGCACCGCCTCGGTCGCATCGGCGAGGATGGACGGCTTCTCCCGACCACCCGAGGCATCTTCGCCCCGGCCGAGGAGGATCACGCTCCCGAGGTCGAGCTCGGCCGCGACCTCGGCGAGGACCTCCGCGTTCACGACCGCCGCACGGAGCTTCGCGAGCTCACCCTCGGCCAGCTCGGGGTAGGTGAGGAAGATGTGCCGGGTCACCACCAGCCCGAGGACGGCGTCCCCGAGGAACTCGAGGCGCTCGTTCGACGCCTCGCCGGGCGCCTCCGCGCACCAGGACCGATGCGCGAGAGCCAGCCGGAGCAGCCCCGGGTCGCGGAAGCGATAGCCGAGACGCCCCTGGAGCGCCTCGAGTGCCGGAGCACTCAGCGCCGGAGCCACCAGGCCGTCCCGGAGCGCGCCGCGCTCGCCACGAAGACCGCCACCCTCAGGAGGCGTCGAGACGAGCGAGCACGTAGTCGACGGCATCGCGCACGGTCCGGAGGTCCTCGAGGTCCTCGTCCTCGATGCGAAAGCCGGGGACACGGGTCGCGAGCTCGGCCTCGAGTCCCTCGACGAGCTCGATCAGCGCGAGCGAGTCGGCGTCGAGGTCCTCGACGAACGACGCGCCCTCGGCGATGCCCGCCTCCTCGATCTCCAGGATCTCGGCGAGCTGGCCCCGCACGAGCGCGAGGACCTCGGCCCGCCCCATCGGCTCCTCGACACCACCGGTTGCGTTCCCCGCCATGACCTACGCCCCGCCTCTCTCCGCCGCCTGTGGATGGGTCCGCGCCGCCTCGGCCTCCGAGTGGGCACGGTGGGCCGTGGGGCCAACCGCAGCCGCGAGCGCGCCGACCATGTCGGCCGCAGCCAGCTCGTGGGCGATACGGGCGGCGTTCGCCACGGCCTTCGCAGAGGACGCGCCGTGCGAGATCACGCAGACCCCGTCCACCCCGAGCAACATCGCGCCGCCCTGCGACTCGGGGTCCAGCTCGTCGGCGAGCGGGGCGAGGGCCGGTAGCACGACCCGAGCCGCAGCGCGGAGCTCCTCCGTGCGATCGAGGCTCTCGAGCAGCACGCGGGTGAAGAACCGGAGCGCGCCCTCGAGCGACTTGAGGGCGACGTTGCCGGTGAAGCCGTCGGTGACGACCACGTCGACGTCGTCCGTGAGCAGGTCGCGGCCCTCGACGTTGCCGATGAAGCACAGGCCCTCGGTCTCCTCGAGCAGCCGATAGGTCTCCTTCACGAGTGGACTGCCCTTGCCGGGTTCCTCCCCGATCGAGAGCAGGCCGACCCGGGGCGCGGTGATGCCGAAGCGCACCGTCGAGAAGGCGGCACCCATCTGCGCGAACTGGACGAGCCAGGCAGGCGTGCACTCGGCGTTCGCGCCCGAATCGAGCAGCACCGTGGGGCTGGCGCCCGGCACGGGCAGGGTCGTCGCCACCGCGGGGCGCGCGACACCGGGGAGGCGCCCCATGCGCAGCAGCGCCGCGGCCATGGCAGCGCCGGTGTTCCCGGCGCTCAACATCGCGGATGCTCGGCCGTCGCGGACCGCCTCGGCGGCGCGGACCAGCGACGAGTCCTTCTTCCGCCGGACCGCCTGGCCCGGCTCCTCCGCCATCCCGACGACCTCGGTCGCCGGGATCACATCGAGGCCCTCGGCGTCGAATGCGCCCGGCTGGCCGACGAGGAGGACGGGGATACCGAGACGGCGGTGCGCGTCGAGCGCCCCGGCGACGACCTCCCGGGGCGCGTGGTCCCCTCCCATGGCGTCGATGGCGACCGGGAGCCCGCCTGCTGGGCCGCTTCGACGGTGGGTCGGCTCCGCTCCCGGCTCCGTGCCCACAGCGCCGGCGGCCGCACTGCGCGGCCCAGAGCCTCCGGTTCGCGGCGCTCCACCCTGGACGGGACCCTCTGCCTGCGTCAGCGGCGCGTGCTCCTGCTCCTGCTTCACCCGCTCGACGGTCTCGGCCGCCACGTGCGCCCGCCCGCCCTCAGCCGACGTCGATGGCCTGGCGCCCGTGGTACCAGCCGCAGGACGGGCAGACGACGTGGGGCACCTTGGCCTGACGGCAGTGGGGACAGACACTGCGCGCCGGAGCCGAGAGCTGCCAGGCTGACGCCCGTCGGCTCCTCGACTTCGCCTTGGAGGTCTTCTTCTTCGGGACGGCCATGCTCTCTCGTTCCTTGCCTCGTCGTCGTCCTCCCGAGGGGCACCGCCCGCCGGGCTCTCGCTCCTGCGCTACCGCCTACCCGCCTACGAGGGGGCCGAGGGCCGCCCAGCGCGGATCGAGGACCTCCGCCCGGCACCCGCACCGCTCGAGATTGCGGTCACCTCCGCACTGCGGGCACAAGCCCTCGCAGTCCTGCTTGCACAGCGGGGCGATGGGGAGCTCGAGCAGGAGCGCGTCCCGCACGAGGGGCAGGAGCTCCACCACGTCGCCCCGGAGAGGATAGGCGAGCCCCTCCTCGACTGCCGCCGCGTCCTCGCTGAACAGCTCGCGCGTGACCGCGTGGAGGGTTCCCGATGCCGGCTGGAGACAACGACGGCACTCGCCCACCCAGGGAGCGGAGACCTCGAGGGTGGCGAGGAGCCCACCGCTCGCCCACTCGAGCCGCCCGGTGACGCTGGCCGTCGCGCCGGCCACGACCGCAGCCTCGGGCATGGCGAGTGCCGGGACCGGCCCACTCAGGGTGATCCGCAGCGCGCTGCCCGGCGCGTGCCGGAGCGCAGCGATGTTCACGCGGAAGGGCCGGTTCACGACTCGTCCCCGTCCTGGTCGAAGAACTCGGGCTCCTCGGCCTCGGCCACCGCGGCGGGCGAGGGCTGACGTCGGCTCGCCGCGAGCTGGGATCGCCCGGCAGCGACCGCCTCGCCGATGCGGGCGAGGACCCCCTCCAGGCTCGCCAGGCGAGCGTCGCAGTAGGCATCGGCTTCCCGACAGCGTCGGGACGCGTCCGCCTCCGCGGCTGCGCGGACTTCCTCGGCTCGACGCTCCGCCGCACGCACGAGGTCGCTCCGAGCGAGCAGCCGCTCGGCGCGGGCCTTCGCCGCGCTGGTGACCTCGCTCGCCTGGTGGCGCGCCTCGCCGAGCAGGTCCTCGGCCGCGGCGCGCGCCTCGCCGAGCAGGCGGTCCCGCTCCTCGAGGATCCGTCGGGCCTCCCGGAGCTCGCGAGGCAGGCCCGAGCGCAACGCCTCCAGCAGGTCGAGCAGCTCGTCCCGCTCGACGAGCGCGTGCGCCGAGAAGGGCATCGACCGAGCGGAGCTCACCAGGTCGAGGGCGTCCGAGAGCACCCCCTCGAAGTCGTCGACCGCCCGCGGGACGCCGGTGTCAACCACGGCTCGCACCCCCCACCGGGAAGCGTTCTGCGAGGCGGGTGGCGACGGGCTTCGGCACGAACGCGCTCACGTCTCCCCCGAAGCGGGCCACCTCGCGAAGCAGGCGCGAGGCGACGAAGGAGTAGGCCGAGTGCGTGGGGACGAAGATGGTCTCGATGCCCGACAGCCGCTCGTTGAGCTGCGCCATCTGCAACTCGTTCTCGAAGTCGGAGACCGCTCGCAGCCCCTTCACGATCGCACTCGCGCCGACCTCGCTCGCGAGGTCGACGACCAGACCGGTCATGGCGACGACTCGCACCCCACCGAGGTGGGCCGTGGACTCCTCGATCATCGCCTTGCGCTCTGCGAAGTCGAACAGCGGTGCGCCCTTCTGCGGGTTGCGCATCGCGGCGACGACCACGCTCTCGAACAGCCGGGCGGCGCGCTCGACGATCTCGAGATGACCGTTGTGGAACGGGTCGAACGAGCCGGGGACCAGTGCCGTCCTCACCCTCCACCTCCCTCGGGGATCTCCCTGCGAGCCGAGCACCCTGCAGCCGGTCTCGCTCGGCGGGCCAGGGTCACGAGCGTAGTGCCGTAGCGCCGGCCTTTCACGAGGACCCATCCCCCAGCCGCCAGCTCCTGCGACTCGAGCTCGAGCCGGGACTCGAACAACCCCCAGTCGGCGCGAACCGCGCCGAGTAGCTCCTCCCAGGCCGTGAAGGCGTACGGGGGGTCGCACAGGACCAGGTCCGCGTCGATCCCGCCGGCGAGAAAGCGCAGGGCGTCACCCTGCACCACCTTCGCCCGACTGGGGCCCTGGCCGTCGAGCGTCGCGAGGTTCCCCCGGATGGCGGCGACGGCCTCGGCGCTGGTGTCGACGAAGGTCGCGAACGCCGCCCCGCGCGAGAGCGCTTCCAGGCCGAGGGCGCCGCTCCCGGCGAAGAGGTCGACCACACGAGCCCCGTCCACGAGGTCGCGCGCCTCGAGCATGTCGAACATCGCCTCGCGGACCCGATCCGACGTCGGCCGCACGGCTCGCCCCCGGGGGACCACCAGGTGCCGGCCACCCCACTCCCCGCCGATCACCCGCACCGCGCCATGGTAGAGGTGGTCAGGTGGCGACCCCCGGGCAGCGCCCGAGAGGCGCCCGAGCCCGCGTCGGCGCTCCCCATAGCCGCCTGCGTCGGGGGGCCGCTCCGGGGCGCGGCGAGGAGCTCAGGACTTGAGCAGGAACTCGGCCTCGTCCCCGACGAAGTGCGAGACCTCAGCGGCGAGGAGCGGCGCCGAGGTGAGGCGCGGGTCCTCGGCAAGCAGCGCATCGGCAACCTCCCGGGCGCGTCGCACGAGGGCCTCGTCGGTCGCGAGCGACGCGAGCCGCAGGTCGCTCCGGCCCTGCTGGCGCACCCCGAGCACCGTGCCCTCGCCCCGGAGCGACAGGTCCACCTCGGCGAGCGCGAAACCGTCGTTCGAGCCCACGAGCGCTGCCAGCCGCTCGGCCGCGTCCGGCGCGACGTCGCCGTCGGTGAGCAGGAAGCACCAGCTCGGCCGGGTCGCCCGACCAACCCGGCCACGGAGCTGGTGGAGCTGGGCCAGCCCGAATCGGTCGGCGCTCTCCACCACCATCACGCTCGCCTCCTCGACGTCCACCCCGACCTCGATGACGGTGGTCGCGACCAGCACGTCGATCTCGCCGTCGCGGAACGCGGCCATCACCTTCTCGCGAGCCCGCGCCCCCATCTGACCGTGGAGGAGGCCGATCGACAGCCCCGAGAGCTCGCCCGCAGCGAGTCGCTCGGCCTCCTCCGTCGCCGAGCGAGCCTGGACGCGCTCGGACCCATCGACCAGGGGACAGACGACGTAGGCCCGGCCGCCCTCCGCCACCTGCTGGCGGACCGTCCCCCAGGCCTCGGCCACCTCGAGCGGTCCTCGCGCCCAGATGGTCCGGACAGGGCGTCGTCCGGGCGGCAGCTCGCCGAGGACGGTGAGGTCGAGGTCGCCGTAGACGGTCATGGCAGCGGTCCGCGGAATCGGTGTCGCGGTCATCACGAGCAGGTCCGGCTCCGCCGCTCCCGCATCAGTCGCCCGGAGACGCAGTTGGGCCCGCTGCTCGACTCCGAAACGGTGCTGCTCGTCGACCACCACGAGCCCGAGCGAAGCGAAACGGACATCCTCGGTGAGCAGCGCGTGCGTCCCGACGGCGACGTGGACCCCACCGGTTGCGAGCCCGTCGAGGAGCACGGCCCGCGCGCGGGGAGCGAGGCGTGCCGTGAGCAGGCCGAGGCGGAGCGGCTCCCCCCCCGCCAGCCGGAGGTCGCCCGTCAGCCGCTCCAAGGCCGCGAAGTGCTGCTCGGCCAGCACCTCGGTCGGCGCTAGAAGCGCTGCCTGGTAGCCCCCCTGGACGGCGGCGACCATCGCGTGGAGCGCGACGACGGTCTTGCCCGCCCCGACATCGCCCTGGAAGAGCCGGTGCATCGACACCGGCGCCGCGAGGTCGGCGAGGATCTCCGCGACGGCGCTCGCCTGCCCGGGGGTCAGCCGGAACGGGAGGGACCCCTCGAGCTGGGCGAGGAGCGAGCCGGGCACGGCATCCACGCGGTGCCGAATCCCCCCGCCGGCGGCCACCCGGGCGCGCCGGCGGCCGACCAGCGCGAGCTGCAGGCGCAAGAGCTCGTCGAACGCCAGGCGCTCCCGCGCTGCGAGATGCTCGGCGCTGCTCGCAGGGAGGTGGATCTGGTGGACCGCCTCGTCCCGCCCGATCAACCCGAGCTCGTCGAGCCAGGCTGCGGGGAGCGGCTCCGCGAACCGCCCGGCCCGCTCGAGCGCCTCCCGGACCAGCCCGGCGAGCTCCCAGGTCGTGAGCCCCGCCCGCTCCGACGTCCGATAGAGCGGGACGATGCGCCCGGCCCGGTCGCCCACCAGGTCGACCTCGGGGTTCGTGAGCTGCAGCTCGTCGCGGAAGCGCTCGAGCCTCCCGAAGAGGACCACCTGCGTGCCGACCGGGAGCTGGGCGCTGCGCCACGGCTGGTTGAAGAAGCTCACGCGCACCGTCGCGCTCCCGTCACTGCAGCGGAGCTCGACGAGGGAGCGCCCGTGGCGCGTCCTCCTCGCCGTCGAGGCGCGGACCTGCACGAGCAGCGTCGCCTCCTCGCCGGGCTCGAGCTCGGCGACGCGCGCCTGGCGAGACCGGTCGAGGTAGCGCCGCGGGTAGTGGGTCAACAGGTCGGCGACCGTTGCGATCCCGAGGTGGGCCAGCGCCTCGCTCCGGCGAGCACCGACCCGGCCGAGACGCGTGACCGGGATGGCCGCGAGGCCCGGCCAGGTCCGCCCGCCAGCAGTGCCAGGTCCGGGAGCGGGGTCGGCCGCAGCAGGGTCGGCGGGAGGGTCGGCGGCGGCGCAGCCGGGATCCGAGCGGGGCGCGCGCCCACGGTCACCGGGCAGGGGGGGCTCCGCTCACTCCAGCCCGAGCAGGAAGGCGTAGACGGGCTGGCTCCCGTGGTGCGCCTCGACGGCGAGATCGGGGTGGTGCTCCCCGACCCACTGCTCGACCGCCCGGACGTCGGCCTCGCTCGATCCCTCCCCCTCGATGAGCGTCAACAGCTCGTGCTCCGGCCGGACGAGCTTGGCGAGCAGCCCCACCACGGCCATCGCGGCGCTCTGCTCCACCACCTCGATCCGATCACCGGCGAGCCCCAGCCAGTCCCCCACCGCGATCGGACCAGTCGGTCCGTTGCTCGGGCGGACCGCCCGGGTCACGGCCGTCGCGACCACCCGATCGGCGGCCTCCCCCATGGCGCCGGCGTTGGTGGCGAGGTCGGACTCCGGGTCGTACGCGCAGGCGGCAGCGATCCCCGCCGGGACCGAGCGCGTCGGGACCACGGCGACCGGCTTGTCCGCGAGCTTGGCCGCCTCCATCGCAACCGGCACGACGTTGCCCTCGTTCGGGAGGACGACCACCGCCTCGCCGCCAGCGCGCCCGATCGCTGCGAGCAGCTCCGCGACGGACGGGTTCTGGCCGGACCCGCCCTCGACGACCTCGCGCACCCCGAGCGAGCGGAAGATCCGCCGCACGCCGGCTCCAGGCGCGACGGTGACGACGGCGGTCGGGTGCACCGGCCCGTCCAGCACCCCTTCGGGGCCCTCGTGTGTCCCGGCCTCCCGAACCCAGCGCTCCTCCTCCACCTGCTCGGCGAGGTCGGTCACCCGGATCTGGCGTGGCCGGCCGACATCCAACCCGGCCTCGATCGCCGGGCCGATGTCGTCGGTGTGGATGTGGCAGCTCCACAGGCCGTCCCCCCCCACCACCACGATCGAGTCGCCGATGCCAGCCCAGACGTCCCGGAAGGCTGCGATCGAGGAGTCCGGCGCTTCGAGGAGGTACATGACCTCGAAGCGACACTCTGCGACCGTCGCACGGTCGGTCCTGCTGCCGACGCCGCTCCCCTCGCCCGCTCCGGTCCCGCCGCCGGCTCCGATCGGCTGGACCCCGGCGCCAGCGGCGCCGGCGCCGGCTGCTGCGTGGCCCAGCGCCGAGCCGGCGACCGCCAGGCCGGCGAGCCCGAGCTCGCGGGCGGGCGACCCGGCTGCGACGGCAAGGGACTCGAGGAGCAGCACGTAGCCCGCGCCGCCTGCGTCCACGACCCCCGCCGCCTCGAGCGCCGGCAGCATCGACGGTGTCTGCGCCAGTGCGGCGAGGGCGGCGTCCGAGGCGCTGCGGAGGACCGCCGCCCGACCCGGGGGAGCATCCTCGCGAGGGGGGGACTCGCCCGCGGCCGCTGTCGAACCCGGCTCGCCGGCAAGCTCCGTGGCGGCGGAGCTCGGCACTGCGACCGAGCGGGCACCGGCCGCCGCGGCGTCCGCCACGGTGAGGACGGTCCCCTCGACCGGGCGCTGCACCGCCGCCCGCGCCGTCGTGGCCGCCGTGGCCAAGGCCGACGCCACCTCGCTCCCCTCGCTCCCAGCGAGCGTCTGCAGCATGCCCCGGAGCAGCTGGGAGAGGATGACACCCGAGTTGCCCCTCGCCCCCATGAGCGACGCCCGGCCCACGGCCTCGGAGAGCGCACCGAGGTCCGCGGGTGCCACCGGCTCGAGCACAGCGGCGACGGACTCCATGGTGAGGAGCAGGTTGGTCCCGGTGTCCCCGTCCGGGACGGGGAAGACGTTCAGGCGGTTCAGGAGGTCCCGGTGTCCTCGGAGCTCGTCCCGGAAGCGCAACAGGCCAGCCGCGACCTCCCCTGCGCGAACCCGGTCGCCGTCCTCCACGGCCTGCGATGCTAACCACCGGACAGCTCGACCCAGGGGCTCTCGGGCTCGAGGTCGCCCCGGGGGGAGGTCTCAGAAGGCGGGTCCCAGGGCGCCGGTCCCGGGGGGCAGGTCCGCTGGCCAGGTCCGGAGGGGCGGGTCCCGGGGAGCGGGTCCCAGGGCGGACCGCCCTAGACTCCGCCGTTGCTGGTCGATCCCGACCGATCGCCCTCGAGCAGGGCTGGAACTCGAAGGGCGGGATCGCAAGAGGACTCGGAGAAGGAGCGCCAAGTGGCCGCGGTGTGCGAGGTGTGCGGGAAGCGACCGTCGTTCGGTATGCGGGTGAGCCACTCGCACGTCCGTACGAAGCGTCGTTGGAACCCCAACATCCAGCGCGTGCGCGCCATGGTGGGGAAGACGCCGAAGCGGCTGAACGTGTGCACGTCCTGCATCCGCGCCGGCAAGGTGACCAAGGCGGTCCGCTAGACCCTCGGTCCCCAGCGCTCGGTGCGCTGGAGTCTCCGTTC
>JAJYWE010000030.1:9616-26664 GCA_021791675.1 Actinomycetes bacterium
GCGCCATGGTGGGGAAGACGCCGAAGCGGCTGAACGTGTGCACGTCCTGCATCCGCGCCGGCAAGGTGACCAAGGCGGTCCGCTAGACCCTCGGTCCCCAGCGCTCGGTGCGCTGGAGTCTCCGTTCCTCCTGGCGCTGTCCGTTCGTCCTGGGGCTGTCCGTTCGGCACGGGCCTCTCGAGCCTCTCGTGGGGCCCGGAACCGAGCTCGGCAGCGTCCACCCCACCAGGCTTGCTCTCGTCAAGGCTGGCTGGGGCCCCAGGGGTGCTCCCATCCCTCGGGTTCGAGGCGCTTGCCCTGGAACCAGACGGCGCCCGAACCGGACGCGACCCGTCCGATCGGGATCGGAGTCGTGAGCCCGGCCCGTCCGAAGGCTGCGATGAGATCGTCGGGACGCGGTGTCGCGATCAGGAGCTGGTAGTCGTCGCCCCCCCCGACCGCCTCCTCGAAGGTGGCTGCGGCGGCAACCGGCACCTCGTCCACCAGGGCATCCACGCCTGACGCGCGGCTGAGCCGAGCCAGGTCCCCCGAGAAGCCGTCGGAGACGTCCATCATGGCCGTTGCGCCCGCACAGGCCGCCACGATCCCCGCCCGGGCCTGAGCCTGCGGGCGGCGATGTGCGCGGACGGCAGCCTCGACGGCGGCGTCGGACCGAGACCTGCCGGGTTGCGCCGCGCCGGCGCGTAGGAGGCGAAGGCCGGCCGCTGCGGCACCGAGCGGTCCGGTCACGAAGAGCGAGTTGCCTGGCCGCGCACCGCTGCGCAGCACGGCTGCACGACCGTCGGTCGTCCCGATCACCGAGACGGCAACGACCAGCTCGTGCCCGGTTGTCAGATCCCCACCGACCAGGTGGACGTCGTAGGAACGGGCCGCCTCCACCAGGCCGGCGTAGAGCGCCTCGACGTCGGTCGCCGGGGGACCGGTCACCGACACCACCG
Organism: Actinomycetes bacterium; assembly: GCA_021791675.1. Taxonomy (GTDB): domain Bacteria; phylum Actinomycetota; class Acidimicrobiia; order Acidimicrobiales; family JAKAOS01; genus JAJYWE01. The sequence continues at coordinate 10,555 of JAJYWE010000030.1, forward strand.
CCGCAACGGTCCTGCCGCCCATGGCAGCGACGTCGCTCACGTTCGAGGCGAGCGCTCGCCAACCCAGATCGTCCACGCCGGCCAGCGAGAGATCGGCGTGGACGCCGACGACGACGGCATCGGTGGCGAAGAGGAGAGAGGACGGGAGGGCGGGGAGCACCGCCGTGTCGTCACCGAGCCACACCTCGGCCCGGGGGCCGCCCTCGGAGGAGTCCCCCGGCCCGTCCCCGATCCGGGCGCGTAGCCACGCGAGCACCGCCTCCTCGCCCCCGTAGTGCCCGTTCGCAGCCGCACTCGGGTCTCGGGCCATCCGCGGCCGAGGCTAGCCGGGGACTGGATCTGCCTCCCGGCGCCGAGCTGATCGACCTCAGGGAACCGAACGGGCAGCTGTACCGCCCCGAGGCGCTCCGGGGTGACCGAGAACGCCCGAGCTCAGCGGGGTGACGCCCGAGCTCCGCGCAGGCGAGGGGCGCGATGCGTGGTCGTGGGTCGAGGCGGAGCGAGCCCGCCCTCGCCGCGGGTAGTCCTATCTGTTTTCCTAGGTGCTTCATTGTCAAGTCTGGCAGATCGAGGCCCCGGAAGTGCCAGACTCTCCGCATGCGACGCCGGATCCCACGTCCCCGCCGACTGCAGGTCCTGCGCCACGGCGACCTCCGGCGCTTCACCATCGGGTACACCGCCTCGAAGCTGGGAACGGCGATGGCGTCGATCGCCTTGGCCTTCGCGGTGCTCGACGTCGGCGGCAGCGCAGCGGACCTCGGCTACGTCTTCGCCTCGGGGATCGTCCCCCAGGTCGCGCTCATGCTCGGCGGCGGGGTGCTGGCGGACCGGCTCGGGCGCCGCCGGATCATGCTCGGCGCGGACGTGCTGCGCACGACCTGCCAGGCGGTCCTCACCGGGCTGCTCTTCGCCGGTCATCCGCCGATCTGGGCGTTCTGCGTGCTCGCTGGCGGCGTCGGAGTCGGGGATGCCTTGTTCAGCCCCGCGCTGAGCGGCCTCACCGTCGAGCTGGTTCCACCGGACGAGCTCGGGGACGCCAACGCGCTCTTCGGCCTGGCCCGCTCCGTCGCCTCCGTCGCCGGACCCGCCCTCGCCGGGATCTTGGTCGCTGCGGCCGGTCCGGCGGCCGTCCTCGCGTTCGACGCCGCCTCCTACGCGCTGAGCGCACTCGCTCTCACGAGCGTTCGCCTGCCTGCGCTTCCGGCCAAGGGTGGGCACACCATGCTGTCCGACCTCGCCGACGGATGGGCGGCCTTCCGCTCCCGGACCTGGCTGTGGGTGACGACGGCACAGTTCAGCCTGCTGAACCTGGTCGCCTGGGGCCCGTTCCTCCTGCTCGGCCCGGTGCTGGCCAGGTCCTACCTGGGCGGCGCCGCAGCATGGGGGGCAATCATGGCCGCCTTCGGTGCTGGCTCGATCGCTGGCGGCCTGGTTGCCCTCGGACGCCGGCCGAAGCGCCCGCTCCTGGTCGCAGTGGTCGCCAGCCTCGGCTATCCCGCCCCGGTCGCCCTGCTTGCCTTGCACGCACCGACCTGGGAGATCGCGGTCGCTGCGGCGGTCGCCGGCGTGGGCTCTGCTGGCTTCAACCCCTTCTGGGCTGCAGCGCTCCAACAGCAGGTCCCCGCCGACGCGCAAGCCCGTGTCTTCGCGTTCTCGATCGTCGGCTCCTACAGCGCCGGTCCGGTCGCCTTCGCCGCAGCCGGCCCGGTCGCTGCGATCGTCGGCGCGCCGCTCCTGCTCGGGATCGGCGCCGGCGTGGCCGCCGCCGCGGGTGCAGCCGTGATCGCCGTGCCCGCAGTCCGTGCCGTACGTTGGCGGCCCGCTCTCGGGGCATAGTCCGAGGGATCGCCGACATGCGGCTGGTGGGGCCAGGGTGACCACATGAGAGCTACTGTGGACACCTGCGGGAGATCGGCGTCCGGGAGCTCAAACAGCACCTGTCCGAGACGCTTCGCGCCGTGGGCCGCGGCGAGGCGATCAGGGTCACGCTCCGGGGCCGGCCGCTCGTCGACCTGGTGCCGGCTCGCACCACGGCCGAGAGCGACCGCCTGCGCCAGCTCATCGAGGCGGCGCGCATCGCTCCGGCGACCCGACGCCGGCCCGCTTGCGCCCCGCGCCTCGCGCCTGGCGCGAGACCCGCCTCCGAGCTCGTGCTCGCGGACCGGGACGCCGGTCGCTGAGCCTCTACCTGGACGTGGGTGCGCGGGCTCGGGGCGAGGGCGCTGCCTGCGCCGCTTGGCCGCACGGCGCCGGCCACGTCTAGCATCGGGGCACTGGTCGAACGGGCGCAACGGGGCGCCCAGGAGGTGATGCTGGTGGCACCGACCGAGCACCGGGAACTACTGCGCTTCGTGGAGGAGACCGCAGCCCTCACCGAAGCAGACCGCGTGGTCTACTGCGACGGCTCCGCCGAGGAGTACGACCGGCTCTGCGAAGCGCTGGTGGCTGCGGGGACCTTCACCAAGCTCTCCGAGGCGAAGCGACCGGCGAGCTACTGGGCGCACTCCGACCCCGGTGACGTGGCGCGGGTCGAGGACCGCACCTTCATCTGCACCACCGACCCAGACGACACCGGACCCACCAACAACTGGGCCGAACCGGGCGAGATGCGCTCGACGCTCACTGACCTGTTTCGCGGGTCGATGCGGGGGCGGACGCTCTACGTCGTGCCCTTCTCGATGGGGCCGCTCGGCTCGCCGCACTCGGCGATCGGGGTCCAGCTGACCGACTCCGCCTACGTCGTCGTCTCGATGCGGATCATGACCCGCATGGGCGCCGCCGTGCTCGACCAACTCGGCACGGACGGGCGCTTCGTGCGCTGCCTCCACTCGGTCGGCGCGCCGCTCGCACCCGGGCAGGCGGACGTGCCCTGGCCCTGTGACGCCGAGCGGAAGTACATCGTCCACTTCCCCGAGACCCGCGAGATCTGGTCCTACGGCTCGGGCTACGGCGGGAACGCGCTCCTCGGGAAGAAGTGCTTCGCGCTCCGGATCGCCTCCACGATGGCCCGCGACGAGGGCTGGCTCGCCGAGCACATGCTCATCGTGAAGCTGACCTCGCCGGCGGGTGAGACCCGCTACGTGGCCGGGGCGTTCCCCTCGGCGTGCGGGAAGACCAACCTCGCCATGATGGTCCCGACGCTCCCCGACTGGAAGGTCGAGACGGTCGGCGACGACATCTGCTGGATGCGCCCCGGAGAGGACGGACGCCTCTGGGCGATCAACCCCGAGGCCGGCTTCTTCGGCGTCGCACCCGGGACCTCGGCCAAGACGAACCCGAACGCGCTGCTCACCCTCTCCGCCAACACCATCTTCACCAACACCGCGCTCACCGACGACGGGGACGTCTGGTGGGAGGGTATGACCGAGGAGCCGCCCGCGCACTGCACGGACTGGCGGGGCGAGGACTGGACCCCGGCCAAGGGGACCCCGGCTGCGCACCCGAACGCCCGCTTCACCGTCCCCGCCCGCCAGGACCCGGCGATCGCGCCGGAGTGGGAAGACCCTGCCGGCGTGCCGATCTCGGCGATCCTCTTCGGGGGGCGCCGGGCCGGCGTCGTCCCGCTCGTCACCGAGGCGCGCGACTGGGCACACGGGGTCTTCCTCGGCTCGATCGTCGCCTCCGAGACCACGGCCGCGGCGACCGGCGCCGTCGGCGAGCTCCGGCGTGACCCCTTCGCGATGCTCCCCTTCTGCGGCTACAACATGGCCGACTACTGGGCGCACTGGCTCGAGGTGGGCGCGTCGCTGCCGGCGGAGGCGCTGCCGCGGATCTACTTCGTCAACTGGTTCCGCAAAGGTGCCGACGGCCGGTTCCTCTGGCCCGGTTTCGGGGACAACTCCCGGGTGCTCGAGTGGATCTTCGAGCGGGTGGCGGGGCGCGCACCGGCCGTCGAGACCCCGATCGGCCTCCTGCCGCCCCCGGACGCCCTCGATCTCGCCGGCACCGGGGTCGGCCCCGAGGACCTCGCCGAGCTGCTCCGGGTCGACCCCGACGCGTGGCGGGCGGAGGCCGGCGACATCCGGGCCTACTACGCCCGTTTCGGGGACCGGCTGCCGAAGGCCCTCCTCGCCGAGGTCGAGCAGCTGGAGGCACGCCTGCCCGAGGCGTGAGGGGCTGGAAGGGTCGGCCAGCTGGGAGGGTTGGGCCAGCTGGGAAGCGTTGAATGGCTGGGGAGCCGACGCTCAGGGTTGTGAGGGCCCGGGGGACGATCGCGACGTCCTCCCCAGGGCCGCGGTGGACAAGCGCCCTGGCTGCAAGGGCGCACCAGCCCCGCCGGGTGGACGAGGACCTCGCTCGCTCCCGAGGCACCGATCCCGGCGGATGCGACGCGCGCTCCGCCGGCCCCGGGAGTGCGTCGGCGACGGGCCTCCTCGCTGCGGCCGGCTCTTCTCTGCTACCAGCTCTCCCCACGAACCGTCGGGACCTCGGCGAGGCGGTGGCCCTGCCGCCAGAGGTAAGACACCGCGCCGACCGTGAAGACTGCCGCGTTCGACGCCGGGGCAACGGCGAGGAAGGTGGCCCCGCCCGCCGGAGCCATCACGCTGGCGAGGCCAACCGACCCGGTCGCCTGCACGCGAGTGAGGACGTAGTGATCGGGACCGAGCAGGGCGACGTAGAACAAGGCACCGTCAGCGCCGAACGCAGGTGCGGCCTGGGTGCAGCGGGAGGCGTGCTCCGGGCAGGGGGGCGGGTGGTCGATCGCCGCGAGGCTGACCTGGCTCAGCCGTCCTGGGTCCGAGACCGCGTAGATGATCGACGCCACCGCCGGCGACGTTGCCGGACCGACGAGCAGGAGCCGGTCCCCGACCGGGGACCAGGCCATGCTCTCGACGTCGAGCGGCACGACGACACTGCTCACGAGATGCGTGGTGGTGTCCACGACGTGGAGCGTGAAGGGCGGCCGAGGCGAGCAGCCTCCGGGGGCGGTGATGTACGCGAGCATCGTCCCGCTCGCGCTCACGGCGAAGGTCTGGATCGCCTGACTGCCGACGACGACCTTCGGGGTCCCACCGCCCACCGGCACCTCGAGCACACGCCAGAGACAGCTCGGCCCGGGTGTCGGTCGCAGGAAGTACACCTCCCTCCCTCGATCGGCAACCATCGGAGCGCTGTCGTTCGGATCAGCCGTGAGTTGCCGGAGGCGCCGCCCGGAGAGGCCGGCGAAGATCGAGAGACCAGGGGCGGTCGGAGAGACGCCGACGTACGGGGGCATCGCCGACCTCTCAGCCGAGGCGAGGCCGGCGCTCGAGGGCGACACGTCGCCCGACCCTCGGCGAGAAGGCGGGCGGTTCGGAGCCACCGACTTCGGGGGCGTCGGTGTCGTGGTACAGCTCGCCAGCCCGAGCGCAACGGCGAGCCAGATGACAACGCAGGCGCTGCGCCGCGCGAGGGGTCGCGTCACCCGTCCTCCTGCGCGCAGCCTCCCTTTGCCCTGCCCACCTGGCGCTCTCTCATGGGCAGACGGGAGCAAGGAGGTCGCCGGCCCGGCGCGAGGGCCACCCTCGGCAGGGGGCCCTACGGCGCATTGACGTAGACGTTCTCGTCACGGAGCGGGAGGGCACCGCCTTGGAGCGAGGTCGGAGTGGGTGGTCCGACGACGGCGCTCGCCACCGCCCAGGTGAGGAACGGCGAGACGACGACGGGCGCGCACGATGCGAGCGCCGAGCCGGCCGGATCGACGGTGGACTCGAGCAGGGGCGTGGAGGGCACCTCGACGCCGAGCGGGGGGCCGCTCCCGAGACCCACGTCCAGGGTTGCGCCACTCCCTGGGACCGCGAGGCAGGGGACACCGGGCGGCGGGTTGCTGATCGGCTCCGTCTCGTCGAGCACGACCACCGCCTCACCTCCCGGCGAGAGCGCCAAGGCACCCGCCGAGAAGAGGCCCGCGCCAGGAACCGCAGCCTGCTGCGCAGGGGCGAGTGAGCCGAAGGGGACGAAGTCCTCGCTGGTCTGGCCGCCACCGGGCAGGTCGAGCGTCATGGGAGGAACGACCCCGCTCGCCCCGCTGATGCCGAGCGTCGACGGGTACGCCGGCAGCGCACACGCAGTTGCACTGGTATCGATCACGTTGAAGCCGCTCAGGTCCTCGGTCATCGCGGGGAACGTCGTCCAGAACTGTGCCGACAGCTGCGAGGCTGCACACGGCGGCGGGCTCGTCGCTCCGGAACCGAGCAGGACGGCCCCGCCGTGACGCGAGGGCTGCCACGTGCCGAGCTTCGAGGTCGAAACGGAGCGGTCCCCCTTCCCGGCGGCCGCCGCGGTCGGGGAGCGGGGGGCAGGGCGGCTCCCCGCCTCCGCGCGCGTCGACTGCTGGGAGAGCGCGCTCGCGCTCACGAGGGACGAGCCGAGGAGCCCGGTCGCACCCAGGAAGCCGATCGCCACGAGGACGACACTCGACCGCCTCATCACGCCCCCTCTCGGCAGGGGGCAGCATCCACGTGGACCGGCACGACGACCGACCACCTGGACGCTGCAACCCGCTCACCCCACGTCTGCACGCTACGCCCGTGACCGGGGGCTGCGCGCGCGGGTCGGGGGGATCGGGCCCCGGCGCCTTCGCTCCGGCCTCCGGCAGGACCGAGCCCGCGACGACGGCGCCGACCCTGTGGCACGCGGCTGGCGGGGTCTTCCTCGGCTCGATCGTGGCCTCCGAGACCACGGGCGCGGGGGCCGGCACCCCTTCGCCGGGACGTCGGGGGGCCGCGCTCAGTCGGCGAACTTCACGAGCCGGCTGACCTGGATGTCGGAGAAGAACATGACGCCGGGGTGTTTGTCGAAGAAGGGCGTGAAGCCCTCCAGGATCGGTGGCACGAGCTCCTCGGGGACGGCGACGACGATCATGATCAAGACGTCGTCCCCGTTGAACATGAGGTGGCTGCTGTAGGTACCGTGGCTGCCCTTGCCGGAGACGTCGCCGAGCACCGTGTAGCCCTTGACCCCCGCTCGGTCGAGGAGGTCGGTGGCGAAGTCCCGGTGGGCACCCTCGAGCACGATCTCGATCTTCTTCAGCGCGTGAAGGCGCAGTTCGCTCACGACACACCCTCCATGACCGTCGACCGCTCGGTGAGCCCCGAGCGCGGATGCACGACGAACTCCCCCTCCTCGAGCACGAACGCCTTGTAGCCGTCGTCCGGGTCCAGGACGATGACCCGTATCCACCCGCCCATGACGAGGCTCTTGACCTTCGGCAGTCGTCCGACGACGTCCAGGACGAACGGGAGGGGAGCTTCGACCAGGGAGATGAGCCGGAGTGGTTCGTGGTAGGGCTGGCCGTCCCGGTAGAGCGTCTGGAGGGGGAGGCCGGTCCGGAGATCGCTCTGGTTGCCGGTCATCACCCCGAACCGGCCGGCCACGTTGTGGTAGACCTTGCTCCCGCTCCCGAATCGGTGCACGTCGACGGTGGAGAAGTAGTGCTCGAGGTTGATCCACTCGCCGACCACCACCGGTGCCGCGAGCAGGTTCTCGAGGAAGCGGCCGTCGGGATCGAGCCGGTGATCGTAGGAGAGGAGGAACACCCTGCCCTCGAGATCCACCCCTTCGGTGAGGTGGCGGCCGCCGACGACCGCGTAGAGGTTCCGGCACAGGCCCCACTCCGGGCGGACCTGGGACCAGTCGTTGGCTCGGCGCAACGCCATTGCCGCCGCCTTTCCGGGCTCCCTGTCGTGCCTCTGGCCCGTCTCCAGGGTCGCCATGCGCTCGGCGGCCGTGCGCTTGGTCGCGGCAGCAAGGCCGTTCTGGAGCCGCTCCAGGTACAGCAGGTGCCGGGTCGGCAGCAGGTCCAGGTCGTGGAGGGTGACCTCGTCGGTGGTGGTGTTGTGCGCGCCCGGCACGAACCACGTGTCGTCGGGGACGACGACCCCGAGCTCCCGGAGCCGCAACCGGACCTCGGCCTTGTTGGCCATCGCACAGATGACCCGTGCATTCGGGAGTCCGTGACCCCCCCCGGCTGCCCCGCAGTCGAGCGCCGACTCGTAGGGATTGTTGCGGCTCAGGCTCTCGTGGCCGACCATGAGGACGAAGCGGGAGAAGTTCCGCACCAGACCGCACGAGACGAGTGCCCGATGGACGTACTGGACCTGCTCCTCGAGGCTGAACCCGAGGCGGCCGAGGCGCTCCATCTGGAGGCTGGCCTCGTGTCGGTCCACGCGGTAGACCGTTCGCAGCTTCTCGACGAACACTGCCTCGTCCTCCGCCGAGAGCCCGAGCTGGACCGTGAGGCTCGGCGGCCCCGCTGCGTTGCCCAGCGCGATCTCTCGCAGTTCTCGCACGTCGGCGTCCGTGATCTGGTGCCGGCCGAGCCCGAGCTCGCTCCGCAGGGCCCGGACGATCATGGCCCGCTGGACCGCTCGGACGAGGGAGTCCGCCTGCTCCGGCGTGAGCTTGTCGACCAGGAGCCGGGTCAGCGGCTTCTTGCCGTGCAGCCGCCCGTAGGTTCGGTGGTAGCGAACGGGCCACACGGTCTTGCCGATCAGGCCGAGGCCGAACAGGAGCCCGACTGCTTCGACGGCCACGAACGGAGCGAGCACCGAGTGCTCGAGGTCCTGGAACACGTGGCTCAGGGCCCCGTAGAGCGGCTCCTCCTCGAGGACGAGGTCGGCCGGTATCTCGACGATCAGACTCTTGGGGGACATGATCGCCGGGCAGAGTGGCTGTTCGCTCCCGTTCCCGTACTCGAGGAAGCCGATCGGGACGCCGAAGAACCCCGCCATGCCGAAGGTCTGGTAGTCACCGAGCGCCTCGAGGTGGCGTCGCAACGGCTCGGAGCGGACGTCGATGCAGAAGAAGGCCTGGGCGAAGGGGCGCCGGTCGGCTCGGGGGCTGCCCGAGGGCCGGACCCTGTCGATCACGTCGTCGATGTAGTGCGCCTCGGTGGCCCGCAACCAGGCGTACCCCTCCTGGCTCTCCCAGGTCCGGAGGACCTCGACCAAGCGTTCGAGGTCGCGTTCCGACAAGTCCCGCAGCCCGACTTCGGCCTCTGGCCCGACGGATCTCGCCAGGTCCGCGAGGATGCCAGCCTGGCGCATCGCCTCGTCGCGACGTTTGGCAGCGATGTAGTCGACGGCCAGCCCCCCGAGCTCGCGCCGGCGGCTCCGGCCGATGGCAGCGTCGGCGCGTTGTGCCCAACCAGCCAGGATGCTGCCTCCGTAGAGCTCGGCGCGCAGGTAGGCCTCGAAGGGGGATGCGGCGACGAAGGCGGCGATGGCGTCGCTGTCGCCCGGGCAGCGATGACGGCGGGCCGCCTCTTGCACCAGGGTCAGCCCGATGACCATCCGCACCGCCAGGAAGTCGGTCAGGTCGGCGGGGTACCGCTCGGCCCAGTAGTAGTGGTGGGCCTGGGACCGGAAGCGGATGAAGCCGGCCCACCCGTGGAGGTGCGTCAGCTCGTGGAGGATGTAGTCCTGCCAGGACGACTCCGGCACCTCGAGGGTGACGAGGGTGTGGGCGATCATCGCCTCGGGCTCCTGGTCGGACGCGAGCACGGCCGCCAGATCCCGACCGTGCAGCAAGAACCGGAGGTTCCGTCGAGCGACCTCCTTCCACGACCGGTAGAAGCCGTGCTCCCGGCCGGGGGCCTGCCAGACCGACTGGCCCTCGTCGAAGAAGTCGAGACAGCTCTTGATCAGCAGGTCGTCGAGGGTGGCTGCGAGCCGGGTGCCGAAGAGGAGGTCCAGCTGGCTGTACACGGATCGGTGCCTGCTCATCCTCTCCGGCAGGATGCGCTCCCGCAGGAGGGCGGCGAGCTGCTCCTCGGTCGGCGAGGGCCGGCTGCTCGGGGACCGATCGTCGAGCGCATCGCGAAGCGACGAACCGTCCAGCCAGTCGCTTCGGGGACAGATCTCCTCCCGGTCGGCCGACACCAGGACGCTCCAGAGCCACGCCTCGAGGTCGATCCCCGCCAGGCGGGGGTCCTCGCGCTCCACGAACGCCCGCACGTAGCGACCGAGGGCGCGATCGTCGACCTTGCCCTCGGCGCGATAGCGCTGGTAGGCGCGGCGCGGGAGATACCCGCGCCCGTGGAAGAGCGCGGTCCCCTGCTCGACGGCTCGGTCGAAGGGCAGGTGCTCGAGCCCGAAGAGCGGGTTGTGGTGGATGAAGGTCCGCATCGGCCAGAAGCGGGGAATCGGTTCGCTGGCAACGTAGACCATGGACCGGACCTTCAACCGGTCCCCGAGGGTCAGATCCCGATCCATGCGCCACTCCAGACCACGGCGGAGACCACCAGCAAGGACAGCACGACCGCCCCCGAGGATGTTGCCAGCGTCCCCAGATCGGGAAACCGCTCCCCGCTGTAGCTGCCGAAGAGCAACTGCTGGAGGAAGCCGCCGAGCGACCACCCCCAGACGAGCAGCACCAGGAGCAGCGGCCACAGCCAGAAGAGCCTGAGCACGCCGATGACGTGGAGGAGCGCGAAGAAGCTCGGGAAGAGCGGTGTCGCCACCAGCGCGAGGGCACTCAGGGTCGCGAGACTGCTGATCCGTGGGACCACCCTCGCGAGGCCGCCCTGCAGGCCGAGATAGGCACCCCCGGATCGCTCGGTGAGGAGCCCGGCGAGGACCAGGAGGAGCGCGGCCGGCACCGACCACGCGAGGACGGCGACCGCCATCACGTCACGCCCCCGGTGCGTCGCCTCGAAGATCCAGACCAGGCCGAGGCCGGAGGTTGCCATGAGCCTGGCCCAGATCGAGATCTCCCGGACACTGATCGCCCGGAAGGCGTACAACAGCGCGCTGAAGGCGACGAGGACGATCCATCCCCGGCTGTGGACCAGCGGAACCCGGGCGCTCGAGATCGACGACAGCAGCGCGACGCCCACCTCGGGCAGCAGGATCATCGCAGCAGCCTTTCCCCACCCGGTCGGTGTCCAGCGGATGACGGCGTTGAAGACCACGCTCGCGGGGAACACCGGGAGCAGCATCCCGACCAGCACCAACTCGAGCCACTCCATCGGCTCAGAGCCACCGGAGGAGCAGGTTGAGCCGGCGGGAGACCCGCACGAGGAGCTCGCCGGCGCGGCTGAAGAGGTCGTTCAGGTAGAGCTCCCGGGTGAAGAAGGCGTATGCCGCCAGGTACGGCCCGTTCCATCGGCGCGCCAGTCGCCGACTCCAGTCGCGCCGGTCCGAGAGCACGGTCACGACCCAGCCGCTCACGAACAGCAGGGCCAAGATGGTGAGCAGGACCCCGTCGGACAGCACACCCGTGCTCGCCGAGTGGTAGAGGCGCGTGCTGGCTGCCGGAGGGTAGAGGAAGGCTCCGAAGTCGTGGCTGATCAGGGTGTAGCCGATCACCACCAGCACGAATGTCGCGAGGATCCCCACCATCAGCTTCCAGGGGTTCGTCCGCGTCAGCCGGTCGGCCGCGTACAGGGCCTGCCCCCCGGTCACCCACGCGAAGAAGAGCAGCACGAACGTGCCCTGCTGGAAGAACAGCGCCTTGGCCACGGCGAAGTGGGCAAGGCTCAGGACCACCACGGGGACGGCGAGCGTCAGCGCCCCTGCGGTCCAGAGGGGGAGCCGGGAGGGCCGTGTCGGTCTCCGCTCGACGATCGACACGTAGACCAAGTCGGGTGGTACCCCGTCGTGGGCGCGCGCGTCCCCGATCGCGTCGCCGGCTCCGAGGAAGAGGGATGCCTTGAAGAAGCCGTGCGCGATGAGGTGGAAGATGGCCAGTGGGAAGGCACCGAGCCCGCATTCCATGGTCATGAAACCCATCTGGCCCATGGTGGAGTACCCGAGTGACCGCTTGACGTCGTTCTGGATGAGCATCAGGGACGATCCGAGGATGGCGGAGACGAGACCGACGAGGAAGGCAATGTGCAGGGCGACGCCACTCGACTCGAAGACCGGGGCGAACCGGTTGAAGAGGAAGCCGCCGGCATTCACGATTCCCGCATGCATGAGGGCTGAGACCGGCGTGGGACCGTCCATCGTGTACGGCAGCCACCCGTGGAGAGGGAACTGCGCCGATCGGGCGAAGGCGGCGACCGCGACAGCCGTCCCCACCACCGCCGGGACCGGGAGGCCCCAGAGGTGGGCCGGCGACGGAGCCGATGCAATGCGCGAGAAGATGACCGGGAGGGACAGGCTGTGATAGGTCCGGTACAGGACGAAGGCGGCCAGCCACAAGGGGAGATCTCCGAGGCGATAGGTCAGCTGCGTCCAGAACGCATAGCGTCCGGCTTGTCGGCGATCCGTATCGTGACCGAGCAGGAAGTAGAGGAGGATCCCTACCAGGAACCAAGCCCCGAGGAGCGTGATCAGATCGGCGGCCGAGACCATGAAGAAGATGGTGGCCGTCATCAAGTTGAGGAGGGCGAAGAACCGAGTATAGTTCGGCTCTTCGAGCATGTACCTCACCGAGTACATGTGCACCAGCAGGGATATCCCGGAGACGAAGGTCCACATGATGAGGCTCAGAGGGTCGAGCCAAATGCTCCCCCAGAGATGTCCCAATGTCTCGACCCGAGACGTGCCGCTGATCGTGTACTGGAGCAGTGCAGCCAGGGAGATGAGGAAGCTGAGCGCGATGGCGGACACCGCTGCTCGTGCGGCCAACCGCTTGTTGGCGCGCAGAACCGTCAGGATGAGTACTGCGGACAAGGCGGGGAGGAACGGCACGGCGATTGCTGTCGTGTCCACTACCAACTCCTCTGCATGGCAGGAGAATCTACAAACCCGGGACCCTTGGGACAAAGGCAGGACAGGTGACGGGCATCGGGGAGAGGAGCCTCCCACGCGGGGGTGACCCCGACCCGGTGGCGAGGAACGACGCGGGAGAGGGCGACTGGGCCTGGGACCGGGCCTGCGCCTGAGGGCCAGGGTGGACGAGCCCGGGTGGGGCCGAGGGCCGGACGAGTGCCGCTTGCGACGCGATCCCGACCGCTCACGACCGGCGAAGGCCGGCGGTCAGGCGCCCCGGCTGCTGGCGCAGCGCAGCCAAGCCCGGCAGGTCGCCTCGTTCGATCAGCTCCAGCGCAGCGCCTCCGCCGGTGGACAGGTGGTCGATCCGGTCTCCCAGTCCGAACCCCTCCACCGCCGCGACGGTGTCGCCACCTCCGACCACGGTGAACGCCGACGAGGAGGCGACCGCCTCGGCCACGAAGCGGGTTCCCCGAGCGAAGCGGGGGTCCTCGAACGCCCCCATGGGGCCGTTCCAGAACACCGTTGCGGCCTGCTCGATGAGCTCGGCGAAGCGCTCCCCGCTGCGTTCGCCGATGTCGAGACCCCGCCACCCGCGAGGGATGTCCCGGCCGTAGGTGGCGATCGCGCTCCGGCCGTCGGGACCGAGCGTCCCCTCCTCGGCCAGCGCGACGACGTCGACGGGGAGGACGACGTCCCGGCCGGAGCGGAGCAGTTCCCGGCAGCGGTGGATCTGGTCCGCCTCGACCGGCGAGTCCCCGATCGCCTGACCCTGCGCGGCGAGGAAGGGGAAGCACATCCCACCGCCGACGACCAGGGTGTCGACCCGGGCCAGCAGCGACTCGAGCAACGCGAGCTTGTCCGAGACCTTGGCCCCTCCCACCACGGCGACCAGCGGGGCCGCCGGTCGGTCGAACAGCGAGGAGATCACCTCGACCTCCCGGCTGAGCAGCCGTCCGGCGGCGCTCGGGACCCGCTGCGGGGGCCCGACGATCGATCCATGTGCCCGGTGGGCCGCACCGAAGGCATCGTTCACGTAGAGCTCCTGGCCCTGCATCAGACGGTCCACGAAGGACGGGTCGTTCCCCTCCTCCCCGGGATCGAAGCGGAGGTTCTCCAGCAGCTCCACCTCGAAGCCGGCGGTGCCGCACAGGTTCCGCAGGTGCCGGCGGACCGGTTCCATGGCATGACGCCCGTCCGGGCGACCGCCGGGACGGCCCAGATGGCTGCAGACCGTCACCCGTGCGCCACGCTCGGCCAGCCACTGCAGCGTGGGCAGGGCGGCCCGGATCCGGAAGTCGTCCGCCACCACCAGGGAGCCCCGCTCCGAGGGGACCAGTGGGACGTTGAGATCGGCCCGCACGAGTACCGACCGGCCGGAGACGTCCGGCAGGTCCTCGAGCGCTGGGAGCCGCATGGCCCCCGACGATAACCCGGCTCCGCCGACGCCGAGCGTTCGCGCGAACCTCGCGCCAGGATCCAGCTTCAATACTCACTAAACAGCAACGTTCAGAACCTTTTACTGGACTCCAATGACTCTGCGACGTAGGGTCCGATTGATCTCCACGTTCTGGGACCCCATCGACACCGACCGTTGACCCTGGAGGGCTCGCATGGCTGGCAAGAAGTACGAGGCAGGCGTGAAGGAGTACCGGCAGACCTACTGGGCTCCCGAGTACGTGCCCCTCGACTCCGACATCCTGGCGTGCTTCAAGATCGTGCCCCAGCCCGGCGTCGACAGGGAGGAGGCGGCGGCCGCCGTGGCGGCCGAATCCTCCACCGGGACATGGACGACGGTGTGGACGGACCTGCTCACCGACCTGAGCTACTACAAGGGCCGGGCCTATCGCATCGAGGACGTCCCCGGGGACGACACGGCGTTCTACGCCTTCGTCGCCTATCCCATCGACCTCTTCGAGGAAGGCTCGGTCGTCAACGTGTTCACGTCGCTCGTGGGCAACGTGTTCGGTTTCAAAGCGGTCCGTGCGCTTCGCCTCGAGGACGTCCGGTTCCCGCTGCAGTTCGTCAACACCTGCAACGGTCCGCCGAACGGCATCCAGGTCGAGCGGGACAAGCTCAACAAGTACGGACGCCCGCTCCTCGGCTGCACCATCAAGCCGAAGCTCGGGCTGTCGGCGAAGAACTACGGGCGGGCCGTCTACGAGTGCCTCCGCGGCGGCCTCGACTTCACCAAGGACGACGAGAACGTCAACAGCCAACCCTTCATGCGCTGGCGGGACAGGTTCCTCTTCGTCAACGAGGCCACCCTGCTCGCGCAGGAGGAGACCGGCGAACGCAAGGGTCACTACCTGAACGTGACGGCGCCGTCCCCGGAGGAGATGTACGAGCGGGCGGAGTTCGCGAAGGAGCTCGGCGCCCCGATCATCATGCACGACTACCTGACCGGGGGCTTCTGTGCCAACACCGGTCTGGCGCGCTGGTGCCGGCGCAACGGGATGCTGCTGCACATCCACCGGGCCATGCACGCGGTGATCGACCGCAACCCCCACCACGGGATCCACTTCCGAGTCCTCGCCAAGGCGCTGCGCCTGTCGGGCGGGGACCATCTCCACAGCGGCACGGTGGTGGGCAAGCTGGAGGGTGACCGCAACGCCACCCTGGGCTGGATCGACCTGATGCGGGAGTCGTTCATTCCCGAGGACCGAGCCAGGGGAATCATGTTCGACCAGGACTGGGGCTACATGCCAGGTGTCTTCCCGGTTGCGTCCGGCGGGATCCACGTCTGGCACATGCCGGCGCTGGTGTCGATCTTCGGTGACGACTCGGTCCTGCAGTTCGGCGGCGGGACCCTCGGCCACCCCTGGGGCAACGCAGCGGGTGCCACCGCCAACCGGGTGGCGCTGGAGGCATGTGTCCAGGCCCGCAACGAGGGGCGTGAGGTGGAGCGGGAGGGCAAGGAGATCCTCACCAACGCCGCCCGGCACAGCCCCGAGCTGCGGGTGGCCATGGAGGTCTGGAAGGAGATCAAGTTCGAGTTCGACACCGTCGACAAGCTCGACGTGGTCAACCGCTGAGCACCCGGGGCACCCGGGGCTACCGGGCCGGCCACGTCGCCGACGTGGGACGAGGCGAGAGCGGCCGGGGAGTCGAGCGAGAGGAAGGGATCACGAGTGGCTGACATGGAGGACGTCCGGGTCACCCGCAGGTACGAGACCTTCTCGTACCTGCCCCCTATGGACGACGAGCAGGTCAGAAGCCAGATCGAGTACATGATCGGGCAGGGGTGGAACCTGGGGATCGAGCACACCCGACCGACCCTGGCCAGGGCGCTGAGCCACTTCTGGCACATGTGGAAGCTCCCGTTCTTCGGGGAGGACTCGGTGGAGGTGATCCTCTCCGAGCTGGAGCTCTGCCGCCGGGCCTATCCCGACCACCACATCCGGCTGATCGGCTACGACAACTACACCCAGAGCCAGGGGCTGGCCTTCGTGGTGCATCGCGCCAGAGAGGA
>JAJYWE010000030.1:26764-32113 GCA_021791675.1 Actinomycetes bacterium
GGCTGACGGGACAGCGGCGAGGGCTGACGGGACAGGATCAGGAGATGAGCGAAGCCAGCAGGGCAGATGCGACAGAGTGGCCGACGCCTCGTTCGACGCGGGCGGCCGCCATCGAGCGGCGACAGGCTCTCTGTCGCAACGGTGCCGCCACGCTCGCACCTCCCCCGGACCGCCCGACCCGTGGCCGGGCGAACGGCCGCGCCCAGCCCGCTCTCCTCTCGCCACCGGACGACGCCGGCTCTGCGGAGACCGAGGTGGATCCCGGCTGCGGCTGCCAGCACCCTGCGGAGCGAGGCCGGCAGATGGAGAGCGGATCGATGGGCGAACCACCGGTGGCGCTGACCGTTGCGCACGGTCGGCTCGTCGCCCAGCGTCGACGGGCCGAGCGCTGTGAGGTCGGTCGCGGCGACACCCCCGAGTGCCGGCCGAGCGGGCGGGCAGCCCGGCGCGGACCGGTCGCACCGAAAGTGCAGGTCGTCTCCACCCTGCGGGGTGTGACCGTCACGGGCACCGCCGTCGGGGCGACCGCCGAGGTGACCGGCTCCGATGCCGGGGCCTGCCGGGTCGTGACCGGGACCGAGTACGCAGGCCCCGAGGACTACGCCGAGCTCTGTGACGACGTCCCGGCTCCGGGAGCGGCCAAGGTCGGGGTCGGCGTCACCGGGCGGGGCCAGCGCATCACCGGCACCCAGGTCGGGCCCAGTGGGAGGGTGACGGGTGACGAGTACGGAACCTCCATCCGGGTGACCGGAACCGAGTACCTGGGGGCCGACCGACTCGGGACGCTGTCCGGGCGGGCTGGGTCGCCACGTGCAGACGTGTCGCCACGCGCGGATGTGTCGCCACCGGTCGATGGGTTACCCCAGCGCACCGACCGCGGCCAGCTCGTGACCGGGACGGAGGTGGGTCACAGTCCGAAGGTGACCGGTGACGAGGCGGGGGTCTGCCAGAAGTTGACCGGCACGCAGTACCTCTCGAGCGCCTGGCCCGAGTCGATCTGTCGCACCAGCGCGGCCCCGAAGGTCCGGCTCACGACCACCGCCCGGGGCGCGGGCGTCACCGGCACTGCAGTCGGCCACAGCTCGAAGGTCACCGGGGACCACGAGGGCGCCTGCGCCTCGATCACGGGGACCGAGTACGTGGGACTGGAGCAGTACCAGGCCTGCAACCGGAGACCAGTTGGTGGCCCAGCGAAGGTCGCGGTCATGGCGACCTGGCGGGGCCAGGAGGTGTCAGGCACCGCAGTGGAGCGCAGCGCGAAGGTCACCGGCGACGAGTTCGGAGCCTGCCAACCCGTGACCGGGGATCCGTACATCGGTCCGGACCAGTACGACGCGCACTGCGATCCCGCAGATGCCACGGCGGCGCAGGCCCGCCTGGCCGGGGTCCGACGTGCGTCGATCGTACCGAGCGGGACGCGTGCCGAGGGAGGGAGCCGCGTGACGGGGTCGAGCCGGGGCGCTCGGATCACCGTCAGCGGCACGCCGTACGCAACCGTCGACGGCGGCGAGCCGCCAGCCGGTCGCGGGCGCCTGTCGGGCCCGCGATCCCACGGACCGGTCGAACCCGTCCCCGCTGCAGACGACCTGGGAGACGCCTCCTCCGGCGCACGCCGGGTCGTTCCTGTTGTCCGGGAGCGCTCCGTCGCCCGCATCACCGGCACGGCCGCTGGGGGTGGTCGACGGATCACCGGACCCGTCGACCTGGCCGAGGGGTTGGTGTCGGGCACGCCGGAGTTCCGCTACCGGGAGGACAGCTCGTCGCCGGTCACGACCGCCGGGCCGACGTCGGGCGAGGCCCGCCGCCGCGGCCGGGTCACCGGGGAGGGACGGGTGGACGGCTTCGTGGTCACGGGTTCGGCGTGGCGCCACAGTCACACCGTGACCGGCACTGAGGGGGCCTTCGCGCGGAGGAACCCCACCCTTCGAGGGGAAGCTCCCGCTGGCGACCCGATCAACAGGCGCAAGCAGCCGGTGGAGCGGCCCGAGGTGCCGATCAGTAGGGTCACCGGCAGCAGCGGCTGCTCGGACAAGGGCCCCCTCGTGACCTACTCCGGCGGGGCGCGGGGATGAGCACCATCGCTCCCCGCTGCCGATCCCCTCGCACCCGGGGTCGGAGATGAACACCAGGAACCGTCCCGGTCGGGTGAGGTCCGGAGGCAGCCTGCCGCGTCGTCGCCCTCCCCTCCCCGTCGTCGGCGGCTCGGGCGCCGACTCGACCTGCGCGGTCGTGGCCCCCGCTCGCCCGTCGCCGGACACGGCGGTGCCCGGCCGTCCTGCGCCAACCCCCTCGCTTCGCCGGGCGTGCCGCCACCCTCTCGGCAATCTCGCCGACAACGACCGCCTGCTGACCCACGAGCGAGAGATGCGTGGGCGGCTCGCAGCCATACCGGGCGTGCTCCAGCGGTTGGCCGCCGAGCAGCACTCGGTCGACTTCGTGGAGAAGGTCCAGGAGCTGTGCCGTCGAGAGCTCGGCTTCGAGCTGCCCGAGTCGCTGCTCAGAGGGGCCTGGATCGCTGGACTCGACATGCGGGCCGTCTACGGCGCAGCCATGCTCGCGACACTTCGGTCCATTGCCGAACAGGTGCACGCCACCGGCTTCACCAACGGTCGCGATCCAGACGAGACGGCCGTGTCGTTCTTCTTGGACTGCGGCTACCACGCCGTGGACATCTCACCGTGCTCCGACGGTCGGCTGAAGGGCCTGATCCGCTACATCCTCCGGCTACCCGACGAGGCCATCCGGTACCGCAACGCCTACGCCGGCGCGCTCTTCGACGTGGAGGCCAGCGTGGGTCGCTGGATCGAGGCGGAGCTGAGCCGGTTTCGCGAGTGGCGCCCGGTCGGCCCGGAGGCCGAGTCGCGCTACCTGAAGATCGCCGTCTACCACTGGAGCAGCTCCGATCCGCTCCACATGGGGTGTGCCGCCCACGGGAGCAACCGGCGCCGGGCGGCGGCGGGGGCCCTGAGCCGGCTGCGGGAGTTCCGGGAAGCCATCCAGAACCAGTTCTGCTGCGGTGCTTCGGTGGACCTCCTCCTCGTCGGGGTCGACACCGACACCGACGCCATCACCGTCCACGTGCCCGACGCCGACGGGGAGCTCAGCCTGCACCGGAGCATCGACAACATGGACCTCTACGGCCAGACCGTCGGCGACGACCCCAACGCCGCCTACCTGAAGGTCTACGAGGCCCTTCGGGTCGTCTCCGAGCAGGAGGGGTGGGGCAGCGGCAACGGCCAGCCCACCGAGGGAATGCGCCGCCTGGTGGCCACCCTCCTCGTCAACAACCTGTCGCAGATCGACTACGTCTGTGCCGCCCACGGAGGGCGCTACGCCGACGTGGGCCATGCCGAGCACTTCATCAGCGTCGGTGACGGCTTCGAAGAGTTCCAGCTCAGGAACATCGCCTACTACGCGCACCTCCAGACCCTCGAGGAGGGCACCCCCGACATGGACGTCGGGATCAGGATCCTCGAGTCGCTCAACGTCAGCCGGGGCCTGCCGGTGGTCGTCGCCGTCCACTTCCGCTACGACCGCCGAGTGCCCGGGAGCAGGGATCGGACGATCGCCAAGTGCCGACGGGTCACCGATGCGATCCGTGCTCGTTACGCCGAGCTGGCCCGCCGTGGCCTCCTCGTCTGCGGGATGACCGTCCAAGACCAAGCGGCGGGCAGCCCCCTCGAGGTGGTCGACTGCGAGACGGCACCGGCGGCGCGCCCGGCCGCGGTGGACGACACCTCCGGGCGAATCTGCGTGGACGAAGGAGGCAAGCCGTGAAGGTGTGCCGTGTCGAAGGCACGTTGGTCTCGACCAACAGGATCAAGGAGCTCGGTCATCGTCCCCTGCTCGTGGTCCGGGAGAAGCCGGGCGCCGCAGGGCAAGTCGCCGTGGACGCCGTGGGCTGCATTCCGGGCGACTGGGTCATCTGCGTGGGGTCCTCGGCTGCTCGGGAAGCCGCCGGCAGCAAGGAGTTCCCGAGCGATCTCACGATCGTCGGGATCATCGATCACTGGCAGGAGTCCTGAGATGGACATCATGACCGTCCAGTCGGATCTGGTAGCCACGAGGAGATTGGAGGGACTGGGAGGGACTTCACTCAAGGTAGTCACCGACGGGCGAGGTGGCATCGAAGTGGCGTGTGATCCGGTGGGAGTACCCCCGGGGAAGCAGGTCATCGCCACCAGGGGTACGGCCGCCCGCTATGCCGCCGGGAGCGGCAGCATGATCGCAGATCTGACGATCTGCGGGATCATCGACAACTGGGAAATGGACCAGCGCTGACCGCTGGTCTTCACGAGAGAAGGAGAAGTCCGAAATGGCTGACGTGACAGGTATTGCGCTCGGGATGATCGAGACGCGCGGTTTGGTGCCGGCCATCGAGGCCGCCGACGCCATGACAAAGGCGGCGGAGGTTCGCCTCATCGGCCGCCAGTTCGTGGGGGGCGGCTACGTCACCGTGATGGTCAGGGGTGAGACCGGGGCGGTGAACGCAGCCGTCCGCGCCGGGGCCGACGCCTGCGAGCGCGTCGGAGAGGGCCTGGTGGCTGCCCACATCATCGCCCGCGTGCACATGGAGGTGGAGGGAATCCTCCCGACCGGACCCGACCCCACGGGCAGCGGTGCGCCCCGGGGCTAGCCGGACGTGCCCGGCTGGCAGGAGGTCATCTCGCCCGCCCGGCCCGCCCCGAGCATGACCGCCGATCCGCGCGTCCGGGGGTACCTGGTGCAGGCCCTCGGCCACGAGACGGGGGCGGTCCAGCTCTACCTCGCCCAGGCCGGCCTCGCCGCCCTCTGGGCCCTCGAGAACGAGAGTCGCCGGTTCCGCGCGGACGCGCTCGACGAGCTCAGCCACGTCGAGCGGGTCATGCACCGGCTCCTCGCGCTCGGGGTGGCGCCCCCTGCGGTGTCCGGCCCACCGCTCCGCCTCGGGCGAGACGTGGACCAGATGCTGCTCGTCGATCGCGAGCTGGAGGTGGATGTCATACAGCTCTACGAGCGGGCCCGCCTCTACTGTGCGAGGGTCCGGGACCGGGACTCCGAGGAGCTGTTCGCCGACCTGCTCGGTGAGGAGCTCGAGCACCTGGCCCACATTGACGCCTGGCGCGCCGAGCTCCTCTCTGGCGCGGTGAGGAGCTCGACGTGAAGGAGGAACACGTCCAGGGACGCGCCATCGCGTACTGGCGCTTCGAGTTCGACTCCTGGCGCCAGACCCGCGCCTTCGTCGAGCAGCTGTCGGACCTGAGCGAACGAGTCGGCTTCTTCCCCAACATCGACTTCGGTCCCACCCACGCCAGGGTGGGGATCGAGACCGCCGACCGGGCTCGGCTGGGCGACGCAGGGATCTCCTTC